>CAZYYS010000035.1:19021-25172 GCA_964651015.1 uncultured Verrucomicrobiota bacterium | reverse complement strand
CTCCCAACACCCTGACAGTGTTGACGAACAACGGGAGCGGCGGTTTCGTGCTGGCTTCCTCGCCGGGCGTTGGCAACGGTCCCCGGTCGGTCACGTCGGCGGATGTGAACGGGGACGGCAAGGTGGATTTGATCAGCGCGAACGAGTCTCCCAACACCCTGACAGTGTTGACGAACAACGGGAGCGGCGGTTTCGTGCTGGCTTCCTCGCCGGGCGTTGGCAACGGTCCCCGGTCGGTCACGTCGGCGGATGTGAACGGGGACGGCAAGGTGGATTTGATCAGCGCGAACGAGTCTCCCAACACCCTGACAGTGTTGACGAACAACGGGAGCGGCGGTTTCGTGCTGGCCTCCTCGCCGGGCGTTGGCAACGGTCCCCGGTCGGTCACGGCGGCGGATGTGAACGGGGACGGCCAGGCGGATTTAATCAGTGCAAACGCTTTTGGCTCCACGCTCACGGTGCTGTTCAACACGTCCACTTTCGCTGGCCAATTTGCCGGTCAGCATACCGGCGACGGCAGCGGCTTGACCTCGCTTAACGCGGTGACTCTGACCGGCACGGTGCCGGCGGCCGCTTTGAGCAACGCGTGGAGAATCAGCGGCAATGCGGGCACCACCCCGGGCACCCAATTCATCGGCACCTTGGATAATCAGCCGCTGGAATTCAAGGTGAACGGACAGCGGGCCTTGCGGCTGGAACCATCGTCCCCTGGCTTCCCCAATGTCATCGGCGGGAATAGTGATAATACCGTTAATCCGGGAATCCTTGCGGCGACCATCGCCGGCGGCGGCGGTACCGGTCAGCCAAATCTCATCACCAATTCGGCCAATCATGCGGTCATCGGTGGCGGCAAGGGCAATGTGGTGGGCGGAGCTGGTTCGGGTGGCAGCGGGAGCGTCATTGCTGGCGGAGATAGAAACACAGCCAGTGGCCAGATTGCCGTGGTGGGCGGCGGGCAGTTCAATTCGGCGGGTGGAACTTATTCTGTCATCCCCGGCGGCGCGAACAATGCCACGGCCAACGGCGCAACTTTCGCATTCGCCGCCGGACAGCGCGCCAAGGCCAATCACCAGGGCGCCTTCGTCTGGGCGGATTCGCAGGCTGCGGATTATGCCTCCACGAGCAGCGACCAGTTTCTGATCCGCGCCGCGGGCGGCGTGGGCATCGGCACCGCATCTCCCGCTGCCAAGCTCCACGTGGCGGGGAGCGGCTGGTTCGGACCGGATGGTGGCTTATTGCCGGGTTCAGCCGGTGCCGGAGTGCGAGTTTTTTACGAGGGGGCTCAAGGCGGTGGGCAGCTCTACGCATATAATTACGGGTCGCTCCAAGCGACAAATCTCATCCTCCAACAGCCGGGAGGCAACGTCGGCATCGGCACTAGTGCCATTGCGGACAAACTCCATGTCCAGTCTGCAACATCCATGCGGATCCGAGCGCAGGCGCTCGACACCGGTTATGCCGGATTTCTGAGCAAGAACAGCGTTAGTGAATGGTTTGCAGGCATCGAAGGCGCATCGGGAGATTGGCAACTCATTGAGAATGCACCTAACTTCAGCGTGGGGTTAATCACGGTAAGAGCCACCAGCGGCAATGTTGGCATCAACCGGTTCGCTATCGCCAACAAGCTGGAAGTGGAAGGCAACGCTTCCAAGACCACGGCTGGCAGTTGGCTCGCCAACTCGGATGCGCGCATCAAGCAGGACATTCAGCCCGTCACCGGCGCGCTCGACAAACTCAGCCAGGTTCGTCTGGTCAGCTTCCGTTACACGGACGAGTATCGCCAGGCCCATGCGTCAGTCGAGGATCACCCGTATCTGAACGTGGTGGCGCAGGAGTTCCGCGAGGTGTTCCCTGAGCACGTGAAATCCAGCGGCGAGAAACTGGCCGACGGGTCGGAAATTCTCCAGGTGGACACTTACCCACTGACGATCTACTCCGCGGCGGCGGTGCAGGAGTTAAACGGACAGGTGAAGGCGTTGAAGGGCGAAATGAAGCGTCGGGACGCGGAGAACGCGAAGTTGCAGCAGCAGAACGCCGAATTGGAATCGCGGCTCAACGCGCTGGAGGAGTTAATGAAAAACCGGAACGTGGTACAGGGAGGGGCAAGGTGAAGACTGTATCCAGTAATCAGTGTTCAGTAATTAGTTTGTGGTGGGCGAGGGCGCGCAGCGTCATGGAGTGTGGGAGTCCTCTGCCGAACTCCAAAGCCTGGCGGAGTTTCGTGGCGTCACTGGTGTTTGTGGTCGCCAGCCTCACCGCCTCCGCACAACAATACGCCATCGAGTGGTTCAAGATCGCCGGTGGCGGCGGCACGAGCACCGGCGGCGGCTATTCCGTGAGTGTCACCATCGGCCAGCCGGACGCGGGCGGTGCGTTGACGAACGGCCAGTATTCTGTCACCGGTGGATTCTGGGCGTTGCCCACGGCCATCCAAATCACCGGCGACCCCACGCTCACCATCGCGCCGGGCGCTCCGGGTTTCGCGCACATCTCCTGGTCACCCGCCACGCCGGGCTTCGTCCTGCAGGAATCGTCGGTGCTGTCGCCAGCGAATTGGACCAACTCCCTGAGCGGCGCGACGAATCCCGTTGTCGTTCCAGCCACGTTGCCAATGAAGTTTTATCGTGTGTTCAAGCCATAGGCCGGGAAAGGACGCGCGTGCCTGCCGAATTGTGGTAGGGCCGACCTGCCGGTCGGCCCAAATCCAGCCGAGAGCGAACGCCGCAATGCTGGCGGAAAACAAGATCGAGGAATTCGCTTAACTTGTTCTCATCGAAAAATGGGACGCGCAGCAGCGCAGCCTACCGAGAAGTGGTTGGACTGCGCTACCGCGAGTCCATCGGCGATTACCGAGTTTCGCCCGGAATTCGTATGATTTATCTACAAAAGCGCAGGCCGCTTCCTGCGCTGAAGCAAAGCGGGAGCTATCAAGAATTTCTTTTCAACCGCGCCACATACGCGCCATCCACCCCATCAATAATGGGCAACAACTCGCGTTCGCTTTCCAATTCTAAGTTAGCATTCCCGCCCAGGAATTGTTTTACGACCTCCTGATTTTCCTCCGGCTCAAGGCTGCACGTGCTGTAAACCAAAACGCCGCCCGGCTTCAATCGTGGGGCAGCTTGACGCAGCAATTCCAATTGCGTCTTGCGTAGCCGCTCAATTTCCTCAGACCGGATGCGCCAACGAAGATCGACGCGCCGCCGCATCACACCGCTGTTCGAGCAGGGAGCATCGACCAAAATGCGGTCGTAAAGAGTTGAGGGTGGAGAGTTGAAAGTTGAGAGTAACACCGTGTCAACACACGTCGCTCCAAGTCGAATGCAGTTTTCTTGAATCAGCTTCAGTCGGTCCGCCGAGACATCTGCGGCCACGATGTGTCCCTGATTTTTCATTTGCTGGGCGGTGAAAGTTGTTTTGCCGCCGGGTGCGGCGCAGAGGTCGAGCACGGTTTCTCCCGGTTGCGATTTCAATTCCTGCACGGCCAGCAGCGTGCTGGGGTCTTGAATGTAGAACCACCCCTGTTGAAAGCTCGCCAGGCTTGCCAACGGCGGATGCGATTCCAACTGAAACACCAAGCCATCGCCCGTCCAGTCCCAACTGCGCGCCAGAAATCTGACGCCTTCACTGTTCCATTGCGCCGCAAGTTTGGCGGCGCTGGTTTGCAAAGTGTTCACGCGCGCGAAAGTGACGGGTGGTGTGTTGTTCCAGTCCAGCAGTTGCGCCGTTTTCGCGACGCCCCCGCGTGCGTGCCATCGCTGGACGAGCCATTCGGGATGGGAATAACCGAGATGCGGTTGTTGGGTTTTCAACTCCTCAAGCAGTTTCTCAGTTGTTTCACGTTCGCGGGCGTAACCGCGCAAGACGGCATTTAAGAAGCCCGACTTGGGACCCAACCCGAGGCGCTTGGCAATCTCAACGGTTTCGTGAACGGCGGCATGATTGGGAATGCGGTCGAGCCAGAACATCTGGTAGAGACCAAACCGCAGCAGAATCTGGAGTGTCTGTTGTTGAGTGCGTCCTTGAGTTTTGCGGGCGATCAACCAATCCAACGTAGCCTGCCAGCGAACCAAGCCATAAACCAACTCCTGACAGAGTCCGCGATCTGCGGGCGATAAGGATGCGCGGGCCAGCGCTGTTTCCAACAGGTTTTCAACGTAATCACGGCCTTCGGCGTGGCTTTTCAGAATGCGTACGGCAATTTCTCTTGGTTTTTCAACGGTCACTGACTAATAATGGATGGCGATTAACTGGATGCGAGAATTTAAGTCACTGCTATGAGAGAAGAGTTTGAAAAAATGGTCGCCGCTGGAAAGCTCGAACGCCACCACATTGATCCGCTGGTGCAGCTCACCACGAGCGGCTTTTGCATGCATCGCAGTTGGGGGTTTGGCAAAATCACGACTGTGGATACGGTTTTTGCCCGCTTCACGATTGATTTCCCGTCCAAAACCGGCCACACGATGGATCTGAATTTTGCCGCGGAGTCGCTCAAGCCAATCACTAAAGGCCACATTCTTGCCCGTAAAGCTTCAGATTTGGAGGGACTTCGCCAGACGGCTGCACTGCACCACCTTGATCTCATCAAAGTTGTTCTGGAGAGTTACGGTGGTTCGGCGACGGTGGATCAGATTCAACAAGTCCTGGTGCCGGATGTCATCCGCGACGACTGGAAGAAATGGTGGGAGGCAGCCAAACGCGAATTAAAGAAGGACGGTCACTTTCAAGTCCCGCTCAAGAAAACGGAACCTATCGTTTACCAAGCCAGGGAGATTTCGCTTCAGGACCGCCTGCTGGATGAGTTCCGGTCGGTGAAGGGTTTGAAGGCCCGCATAGTTGCCGCCGGCGAATTGCTCAAGAACGCCGCGGATTTGAGTGACAAGCAATCGGCCGCCAAGGAAGTTATCGCGGCACTAAACGTCGAAATCGCCACGCATCAACGAACTCAGCCAGCCGTGGCGCTCGAAGCCATCTTCGTCCGCGACGATATTCGAGCCATGGCGGAGGTGTCTGGGGGCGAGGGAGAGTTGTCGGACGCGGCGGTCTGGTCGCAGGAGGTCAGGCTCGGAGAGATTCTGGATCAAATGCCCGCGGCGAAGCATCGTCGGACACTGGATTCCTTCAAGGCCGCCAATCCCGAGCGTTGGCCGGAGATCGTTCAGAACACGCTGAATATCGTTTCGGCCCGTATCTGCCGGGAGTGTGCGCAACTGCTGATTCACGAGGGCAAGATCGATTTGCTGAAAAGCGCGCTGGCGCGGCTGATCAGCCAGCACCAGGCCAGTAGTGAACTGTTGCTCTGGCTGGCCAAGGAGCGGTCAGATGCGTTCGCCGATATTCTCGGACCGGAGGTCTTTCGTGCCATGTTGAGTGCCATTGAACGCGATCAGTTCAACGAGAAGAAGTCCAACCGCCTCCGTGACTTCATCCTCGATGACCAGCAATTGCTTGTGGACTTGATCGGCTCAGCCGACCTGGAGGTCATCAAAGATTTGACACGTGCACTTCAATTGTCTCCTTGTTTCGATGACATGGACAAGCGTTCGCTTCTGGCGCGCATCGTCAAGTCGTATCCAGCCGTTCAGTCACTCATCTCCGGTGATCAAACCAAACAGGAAGCCAACCTCATCGTTTCATGGGAAAGTCTCGAGCGTCGCAAAGAGGAATACAACGACCTCGTGCAAAAAAAGATCCCGGCCAACTCCAAGGAAATTGCCATCGCGCGCAGCTATGGCGACTTGCGCGAAAACCATGAATACAAAGCAGCGAAGGAAATGCAAAAGCTGCTCATGCGCCGTAAAGGTGAACTGGAAAGTCAACTCGTCCGCGCGCGAGGGACGGACTTCGCTGATGCGAAAACAGATGCTGTCAGCATCGGCACCAAAGTCGGCGTCACTGATCTAATTGCCAATCACCCGGAGACGTTTACGGTCTTGGGCGCGTGGGACTCCAGCCCGGAACAGGGCGTCATCAGTTACCTCTCGCCTGTCGCTCAATCCCTGCTCAATCGCAAGCCCGGCGAAGAAGTGGAATTCGACATGGACGGTGTCAAAAAGCGCTATCGGATCGACGCGATTACAGCTTACAAGACGGTTTGACGAACGTAGCCCCCGACGTCAGTCGGCGCTGGCGAAAAGCGGGACTTGAATTG
>CAZYYS010000035.1:0-19011 GCA_964651015.1 uncultured Verrucomicrobiota bacterium | reverse complement strand
CGATAGACCGCGGCCACGAGATTCATGGCAGAATTGGGTTCACGCCTTCCCGCCAAGGCTCACGTGGTCGTCGAGATCAAGCAGGTCAAACCACGTCGCCACATCATTGCGTTTGGGGCCGGCTTGCTTATGAAGTGTGTGGAAAAACTCACGCGTGTCCACTTCACTCGGAACGCGCTGTTCTTGGTACGCCGACCACGCAGTGACTTCCCAAGGCAAGGGCTTCGTTCGTGAAGTCTTGGTGATCCAGTTCAGAATCTCGCCGTCGCCTTTGCCGGTGGCGAGTTGCCTTTTGAGGGCAGCGGCATCGATGCCGGCAAACTTCAGGAAGCGCTGGTCCAATGGGCAGGCATAATTGTATTCGCCGTTCTTTCGAGCGAGCGTGGCGCGTCCTTTGTCGAGCATGCGCGGCAGAATCACATATCCGCCAAGGCGGACTCGTGGGCTTCGTGGCGGACGTTGGGTTAGATCAGGAGACGTAATTGTCATATTGATTTTGTAGTTTTGTTCTGACTTTTCTCCGCGTGAATTTGGCTTGGATCGGAGCTGGCGCAGATTAGTTAAAGCCAGCGAAGTTTCAAGCGCGGGTATTGGATTCCGGCAGAACAAACTACTTTGTCGGGTCAACGACCCTGCCGAGGAAAAGAATGCTGCCGGTCTGGTTTTCGCGAATGAGGAACAGGAATGGATGGTCCGCACGGAATATCGGCCCCTCGTGGATACCCTCAACTGCGAGCTGCATGGTGGCTGCTGCCGATTCCGTACCTTCCTCGTTCACTTCGATAATCGCTGCGTGCGTAACCGCCGAGATGAACAACTTTCGGTTGCCTGTCATGCCGGAGAAGTCTGCCGTGCCTTCATTGAAGGCTGAGGACATCCCCATTGTGGCGAGTGTTTGCGCTAGATTAAACTGCGAGGTCATCTTGAACTTCGGTAAGAAGATAATCGCGTTGGTCGCCTTGGATTGATTGAGGTCGCCCAACCATCGCGCGAGCCGTGTCGGATTCAGCCGGTTTTCTAGCTTGCCTAATCCGTCCAACACGTCAGGCAAGATTACGATCATAGACAGCGCGGCGCCCTTGTAGCCTAGCTCGAACACGCTTACATCGTCGAAGTGTCGGCCTTTGATTGCCGCTTCTCGGAACATTATGGGTGTCTGCACTTTCCGCCCCGGTGACACGAAGAAATCCGCGGGCCTCGTCATAATCGGCTCAAACTGCTGCGCCCAGTCGCCCTTAAAGTAGATCGCGTTGCAGAGCACCAGCCGGCTCATTGGATCGAGCGTGTTCGGAGCAAGCAAGTCTTTGATCTTATCTTCAGTTTTCCTTGCGACCCAGGCATTGATTTGTTTGCGGGCAGCGTCGCTTTCGTTGGCGAAATCCACGAGTCCGACTTCCGCGTCGAAATACTGCCGATTCAAATTCAGGAACTCTTTGGTGAACGGATAATCCCGTTGGCACCAAAGCGAATTGGCAACGTTCAAAGCCAACTGCTTCTCTTTACGGATGTCGGCCAGGCGTTCGGCAAGCGCCGCGTACGCTCCGGGCAGTTCCGATTTGAGAACTCCGAAATGCAACGCTTTGGCGAGGTCGCTTTCAGTCTGTCCACGAGCACCCATGTACGTCATGGCTAAAGCGATCGAGATGCTGAACGGCGAGAAAAATAGATTCCCCTCCTTGGCTCGGACCCTTTGGTAAAGGTCCAAAGCAAACGCAGTGTTGTCCTTGGTCAATGTCTGCAACGCGCTGTTAGTCATGCCGAAGGCGCGTTGGCTCACGGCTAAAGCAACCATCATCGCGATGACCAGGGATAACCAACATCGACCATGCAGAGCATGCATGCTGCCGAATCGTTCTCGGAAAGTTTCACCCTCGCGTTCCGACAGCACTATCCCAGTTCTCACGAATTGCACATACCATTTGGGATCACGAAAGTGAATCACTTTCCGTAGTCGATTCCCTTTTTCGCGGCTTGGGCCCGGAGCATCTCGGCAACCTTTGAATCGAAGGCATCGCCGCTGCCATTGGCGGCGAGACGTTTCTTTTCCGTGTCGATGTAGGCTTGGCGCTTTTCGTTCAGTTCACAGACCTGGCTCTGCAATTCCGCTCGCTGCTTTTGCTGTTTATCGACGTAGGACTTCAATTCCTCCGGGTTCAGCTTTTGAAGCTCCACCGGCAGTTTTTCCCTTTGCACCGAATCCAGTTTGACAGTTCCGTTGGCGACGGCGTCAAGCAGTTCGCCCCCGCCTTGGATGGCTTTCCGACTCGCAACATTGAAGCTCAAGCGGTCGGCGGTCACGGCGGCCGGGGCTGCTTCCGAGGCGGCCTGCTTGCTCACCGCGTAACGCCGGGTTGATTCGTCACCGTAGGCAACGAGTGTCGTTCCGATTTTGCGATTCAACTCAACGAGTTCCTTGTCCACCGGCGTGGTGATAGCGACCATGTTGCCGGTCTGACCGATGGTGGCGTACGAACCTTCGGATAGTTGGGCGATCTCCTTCCAGAAGGGTGTGGTCGTGCTCATCGCCCCGCACTGAATGGTGTTGATGACCAAATCCCGCTTCATCGCCGCTTTGCAAAGTTCGGGATACTTCGGGCCGTTCGAGTAATCCATGTGCGGCGGCGCGTCGCCGACGAGAAAAACAATTTTGAGCACGTTACGGTTTGTGCTCCAGGTCATCTTGCGGATGGCGTCATCGAGAGCTTCGTTGACTGATTCCGGCGTGTCACCACCGCCATCGGCTTTGAACGACTGCAAGCGTGCGTAAATGGCATCAATGTCATCGGTGAGATTGAAGACTTTGGTGACGTATTCGTCGCCCCGATCGCGGTAGCCAACGAGACCAAACTTAATGTCGGGCGTCGGTTTGGCGCTGATCATTTCATTGGCAATCGACCAGATTTTTTGTTTTGCCCCCTCGATCAACCCGCTCATTGAGCCGGTGGTGTCCAGCACGAAGCAGACTTCGATTTGCCGCTTCGCGGTGTTGGCAACAGATTTCTGAGTGCGCTCCGGTTTCGCTTTTGCGTCCGGTTTTTGTTCCGCACTGGTCAGGTCACTGACCATGAACATTGCCAGCGTGACGGCCAGGGCGGTGAGACATTTGAATAGGGGAGTTTGAGTTTTCATAATTTCCTGTGGTAAGTGTGAGTTCAAGTTATTCGTGGATTTCATAAACGGTGTCGCTGAGGACGAACTGCACATTTTGTCCGAGCGCCAGCCAGGGGAGCGCCTTGGGATTCTTCGCGGCCAGCGCAAAGTACTCCGGCGAATTGAATTGAAGGCGAACCTTCTTCGCGTTGGGCATTTTCTGCACCAACGAATCCATCCACTGGTTGCCGTTTTGGAAAAAGTTTTTGCCGCCGGCGAATTGTGTCTGTTGCGAATACTGGATGACCCGCTCCGGAGCGCTTGTCGGCCCGACGGGACCAACGCGGCTTGTTGGAGACCGAGCCGGCACGCCCAAAGCGCGGCTGGATTCCTTTCTGCTCTCCGCCAGTCCTTCGGCGGGCGCATTGGCGGATTTTAGCGCCAGTCCGTACCGCGAACCGGCGACTGCGGAATCACCGCTCCGGTCCGCGTTGAATTTACGGTACGCTTCGCCCGCGGCCTGAGAAGCAACCCCATCGGTGTTGAGTTGCGGCAGCGATTGCATCGAGAGTGGCACGCTGCGCTGTTTCTCGTCTTCAACTATCAGGTAGGCCGTGTAGGGCGTCACAATACCGAACTTGCGGGCCAGTTCGGTGACTTCGTCACGCAGTTCGGCATTCTCACCGTGCAAACGGATTGCTTCGAGCAAATAGCCGACGCGCCGCGTGGCCCATAGACGTGGAATGAATTCGTGATCGCCAGATTCGCCGGGAAATTTTACCTCGTAGGTAAACTTCTTTGGCGTGCCGTTTACGGCGCCTTCGATGATTACTGCGGAGTCGCCTTTGCCGGTGTACCGCCCGACGACAATGAGTTGCTCGCCCTTGAAAATGTCCGGCAACGGCGCCAGGTAAAGTTTGGTCACGCGAATGTCGCCCGTGAAGGCCAGCTTGGGATTGGCGAGCACCGGCTCTTTGATCTTCGAGAAAAAATTCGACACCTTCACTTCGATGTCTTCTTCCGGCAACACGTATTGGCTGAAGGCACGCGTTTCCTCGGTGATCTTGTCGAGCAGGTGCGTGTTCACGTCGGTGCCGATGCCGAAACAAAAGATGCGGGTGTTGCCGCTGCTTTTCCTGACACCGGCAACGATCTGCTCTTCGTCCGTCGTGCCGATAGTGGGTCGGCCATCTGTCAGGAAAATGACCACGAAAGGGCGGTCGGATTTTTCGGGCCGCAATGCGAGCGCTTTGCGCAGCGCGTCGTCAATCGCTGTTCCGCCGATGGGCCTCAACTCTTTGATGAAATCGTTTGCCTTGCTGCGATTGGCCTTGGAGGCGTCCACAAACTTGTCGAACAGCGGTTCGACCTCCGTAGAAAAGCGGATGATCTCGAACCGGTCGCCGTCATTCAGATTTTCTACGCAGAACTGAAGCGCCTTCTTGGCTTGGTCTAGTTTCTTGCCCGCCATTGAGCCGGACGTGTCGAGGACAAACGCAACGTCTTTCAAAACGACTTGTTTCTCTTTCACGTCGATTCCCGGCGAAACGAGCAATACAAAGTAGCCATCTTCACCGCTGGTTCTGTAGCTGAGGAGGTTCGCAGCGATTTCGTCCTTCTCGGTGGAGTAATAGAGTTGAAAATCCGCATCGGGTTTCACTTCGGTCGCCTCGTAGGCAACGACGGCCCGGTTCGCGCCATTGCGTTTGATTTCGACGGAATGACTTGAGGAATAGATCGATTTGAGCGGACGTTTGGTTTCCAACTCCAACTTCACGCTCACGTGTTTGATGGGCTTGGCGGAATACTTTTCGGTGTTGAGAGGGAGGACGTAATTGACGAGCCCGTCGTCGGCCTTCAGCAATTGCGAGTAGGAAAGAGTGATGCGCTTTTTACTGTTCGGCTCAATGGGGAAGATTCGCACCTTGAAGAGATCGCGCCCGGAATACTCCAGCAGCGCCGGGTCTTTCATCTTGCGGACGATGTCCTCATAAATACGTTTCGCCTTCTCCGCCGCCAACAGCTCCGCTTCGACCTGTTTGCCGTCGATTTCCATCGTGAATTTGTTGATCTGCGCGCCCTTGGGAACGGGAAAGATAAACGTGCCTTCGAGCCGCTGTGGGTTCGGGTTGTAAAACTCCTGATCAACCGACGTAACGGCGATCTGGTCGGTGACGCGCGCGTTGACCTTGGCGTAGGTCATTTCCAGTGGCGCGAACGGATAGACTCGCGGCGGTGGAATGGGACGCGGCGGGTGCGGCCAGGGTGGAATGGGGCGAGGTGGAATCGGGCGCGGAGGGGGGATGGGCCCGGGCCAGAATTCGGAATCGTGAACAATAATGAGACCGGCGGCCAAACCCGGCAGCGCTGCTCCCAGCAACGCGAACAAAGCCATCGAGAAGATCCATCGCTTCATACCCCGTTAGACGGGGGTATGAAAGAAAATGCTCCTGCGAGATTTGATTTTATTTCGGCTTGGGATTGTGGATTCGCTACCCGACTACGAGGCTGTCTCGCGGCAACTCGCGGAACAGTCTGTTGTGCCTTCGGCGACTCCCGACAAACGCAGGTTTGGGGGATGAATTTTAGCGTCGGCGCGACAAACTATTTTTCTGCCGGCTTCGCGGTTCCACTCACAGATTCTTTCTTGGATTCCTCTTTCTTTTCTTTGGCGGCGGCTTCCTTCTTCGCGCGCTTCACCGCTGGAGCATTGTCGCCTAGAACGTGGTTGCTGGTGATCTTCTCAAACGGCAAATAATCGTCGAGTTTGCCGTCGTACCAGCACCAAGCAAGAACGAGTACAGAGGCAATAAAGGCATAGAGTTTCCACGGGCGTTGCTTCTCGGCAAACGGATCGTCCAGCGACCGTTCGGAACCGTCCGGCAACTTGGGCATGTCGGTGAGTGAGCGGCCGAACGGAACGTTCATCTTGGCGACATTGTTGATGGCCCAGCCGTTCGCGTCGAGGATCGGGCCGAGGTTGCGTTTGCGCAATTTCAGATAAGCCATGAACATGGACGGGAGCGAGATGGCGAGAATGATCCCGATCATCACGAAGGGGATGTACCACATAGGCAAACGCAAAATCGCGGCGAAGATGGTGCCCAACGCACCAAGCAGAGTGGTGAGCACCAATCCGATGGCGGCCAGCGTGCCTGTGTCAATTTTCTTTGGCGGTTCGGGTTTGGTGGTATCTGCATTGGCGGTCGCTTGAGCGGTGGCCGCGAGCTTTTGCTGCGCGGCGGCGTCGGCCGAGGCGGCGCGCTTGGCGATTTGTTCCTCGATCATCCGCGCGAGCTTTTTGTAAGGCGACCAAAACGCTTCACGAATGCTGATTGGGTTGGCGACAATCTTGGTGATGGTGGCGTCCCAATCCTGCCCCTTGCGGTCGTAGAACACGCCGTTGCGTCCCACGATGAGGTTATCGGAATCGCCGTCAGTAAATACGGCGACGACCTGGCGTTTGGCACCACCCGGACGCGAAAGATCGCAATAAGCGAGGTAGGCGCCGGACAGATGCGCCAACGTCCCGTGTTTGCCTGCGTCGGTCACATCAATGCATAGGTTGCAACTCCGGTTGTCGAGATAAAGTCTGCCGGACTGGAAGACCGCTCCGGTTTTCCCGTAGAAGTCAGCAAAGTTAACGAAGTTGGTAACCAATTCGTAAAGGTCCTTCTGAAATCGCACCAACATCTCCACTGCAGCCATCTGGCTGAACTCGCCTTCCAAGGCCGCATCCTGCTTGATTAGGTCGCCGAGTTGGTCTTTCGCGCCGCCTTTGATGAGTTCGCGCAAGCGCGGCAGACCGAGCTTTTCCGCGGCAGCGGCGGGTTTGCCCGCCGACCAAGTGTCATACGCCGCGACCTTGGATTGCAGTGTCGCCCAATCGGCCTCAGTAAGATTGGTCTTGCCTGCGCCCAGCAAAGGAGCCACGGCGGCGGTTGAAAGGGTCGCGACCGCGCCCGCCCACGCCGGATTGATGCCGCTGCCAAGTGGAAGCGGGTTGTTAGCTTGGATTTTGGCAAGGGGAAATCCGGAGATTTCCTGGGCCGAGATCGAAAGGTCTTTCGCAGTTACTGCGAGATACTCTTTCTCTTCGCGGTTGAGCGCCGCCAGCGCCCGTGGGTCAAATCCTGCGAGGCGGCAGCGGGCAAAATAATCGTCCACTTTTACCTTTACCGCTTTGATGGCAGCGGCCGCGGCGGCGGTGCCTTCAAGCCCCAAGGGAGTGAGTGCCTTGTCGGCTTCGCCTTTGGTCGCCCAGTCGGACAGTGTTTGCGCCTCAGTGAATAGCTGGTCGAGTTTGGTTTGGTTTATGCCCGGCTTGCCGCTTCGATCCGTCACCGGGCCAAGTGCACCAATGATGTCTGTAATGGCCTGTTTGAGAGCGGCATCGTCCGTGGAGTCGGCGATGATGACCCCGTCACCGTTTAACTTGGTTTCCGAGAGGATCTTAACCGTGTCGGAAACGTCCGCCAGCGTGATGGCCTGCGCGTCGGGCTTTTTAAGATTTGCAAGGATACGCTTGGCGCCTGCGAGCACATTCCCATCTTTGATTGCCGAAAGCGCAACCGACTCGCCGCCCTTCATGACGTCAGTAACATCCTTGAACACGGACTGCGCCCATTTAACAGCGGCGATGACTTCCGGCGGGCGGATGCGTCCATCTTTGTCGGTATCGATCAGGTCGGCAGTTTTCGGATCGAATTCGATGCCACGCGTCGGCATGGCCAAAGCCATCCAAAGTTTTTGGTCGAGTTGGTCGATGTTAGTGATGTCGGCACCATTACGGAACATGACTTGATCCACGCCGCCGGCGCGAAAGAATTTCCAAGTGTGAGTGTTGGTCGATGACATAGGCTCTAGGGTTAGTTAGGTTCAGTGCAGGTTTTAACAGTACCGCGATTTTGCCATGCGGGAGGGGGTTATAGTCCCTTCCTCTCCGGGTGCCAACATCTTCTCATGATGCGTCTGGCGGGGGGACAAGCTTCCATTCTTACTCTTACTCTTCATCGTAATGTTAATTTCAGCGTCTGGATCCAAGCATCAAGCTTTGCCGAGTAGATCAAGAGTAAGATAAAGATTATGATTAAGATGGAAAAAAACGTGCCCGCCGCTTCCGGTCGCACCCCTCATCAGGTCAGGGATTGCATTCGCTGCAACCACGACGCAGTATCGACCAATGAATCCAGTGACCAACCAGTTTTCTCGGCGGGACTTTCTCGCCACGGTTTCACTCGGTCTGATTGGCGTCTCTGCCGCTTTTCCAGACAGCCTTTTGGCTCAGCTTTCGGAAAAACAAAACTCCGCCAAGCAGTTGCATCCACTGAAAGTGGACAAATGGTATCAATCTGCCTACCGCCGCGCCGTGATCGACATGCACATTCCGGACTGGGATGAAAAGTTCCTCTCCGAATTCGATGCCGATCAATACGTGCAGATGTTGGTCAAATCCCGCGCGCAATCCATCGTCTGCTACGCCCATTCGCACGTTGGTTTGTTCAACTATCCCACCAAGGTCGGCCAGCAGCATCGTGGTCTCAAAGGGCGCAACATCGTTCAAGAGATGATCGAGCGCTGTCATGCGCACAACATCGCGGTGGTGCTTTACACCAGCTTGATTCACGACCGTTGGGCTTTCGACGAGCATCCGGAGTGGCGCATGCAGAAATTCGACGGCACCCAATACGGCGTGGGCAGCCGCTACGGTGTCGTCTGTCCCAACTCGCCGTACCGCGAATACGTCCGGTCCTGGGTCGAGGAAATGTGCCGCGCGTTCGACTTTGAGGGAGTGCGTTTCGACATGACATTCTGGGTTGGCGTTTGTTACTGCGCCCATTGCCGAAAGCGATTCGCGGACGTGGTGGGCGGAGAGATGCCCAAAACGGTGAACTGGCTTGATGAACGTTGGGTGACATTGCAAAGGAAACGGGAAGAGTGGCTGGCGGATTTCGCCGCCATCGCCACTGGCACGGTGCGCAAACTCAAGCCAACGGCCACTGTGGAACATCAATCCTCAACTTACCCGTTGAACTGGACTTTCGGTGTCAGTTCACCGCTCGTTCAACAGAATGACTTTCTGCAAGGCGATTTCTACGGGGACTCCTTGCAAGGCTCGTTTGTGCGAAAGTTGCTCGAAGACCTTACGCCCAAGCGACCGTTCGCCTATGAAACGAGTTTCTCTGTTGAACTGAGAGATCACACCGGTCGCAAATCCGAGGAATTGCTTGAAGCCAAAGCATCTGCTGCGATTGCCGACAGCGCAGCGTTTGTTTTCATTGATGCCATTGACCCGATTGGGACAGTCAATCCCAATGCGCATGACCGCATGGGCCGCATCTTTGATCGTTTGAGTCCATTCTATCCGCACCTGGGAGGCGAACGCGTGATGGACATTGCTGTTTATTACAGTCTCGAATCGAAATTCAACTTCAAGGGTAACGGCAAACCCGTTGGCCAGGCCGACACTTCCGATGCGCACACCCCGAGTGCGATGGCGGCCAGCCGCTGGCTGATTGGCAACCACCTTCCCTTCGGCGTCATCACCAAGCACTCGCTGGCCAGACTGTCGCAATGCAAGGTGCTCATTCTTTCCAACGTCAACCTCATGGATGAGGACGAGATTGTCGCCATTCGTGAATGGGTTCGTGGTGGTGGAAGGCTCTACGCCAGCGGGGGAACTTCGCTTGTCAACAAGCGCGGTCAGTTGCAAGCGGATTTTATGTTGGCGGACATTTTGGGCGTATCGCTGCTCAAAGCCGACTGGCAGGATCGGGAGCATTACATCGCGCCCACTGCTGTCGGGCAAAAAATTTTCGGAAACTGGAGTGCTAAGTATCCACCGTTTGTCAGGGGCCACGGCATGGAAGTGAAAGCACATTCGAACGCCCAGGTCTTGGCTACCACGACGCTGCCTTGGCCGGGTCCAGAGCCGACAAAGTTCTCATCCATTCACAGTAATCCGCCATGGCAAACCACAGAACGACCGGAAGTGGTGGTTCACCCATACGGAAAGGGCCGAACAGTATATTGCAGCAGCTCGTTGGAAAGCGTCGAGGGCTTGAGCAGCACTTTCATCAATCTGATACGATTGCTCAATGACAATTACCGTTATGAAGCGGAAGCGCCTGCAGCGGTCGAGTTGACGATGTTCCATCAGCCGGAGCGAAAGCGTTACATCTTGAGCTTGGTTAACTTTCAAAAGGAACTGCCTAACATTCCGGTGGATGGCATCAAGATTCGGCTGCAACTCGGGCGCAAAAGAATCCAGTCGATTGAGCAGCTTCCTGGTAAGAAGGCGATCGATTACCAGGAGAAAGAAGGTGTGACGACTTTCATCGCCCCGCGATTGGAAACGCTCGCGATGTTCGCCATCCGCGTTGCGTGAAAAGGCAGGCGTTCGCGGCTACCGTTTCACCGTAGTCCGGTCGGACAACCAGATCATGTCCACGTTGTTGCGCGACTCCACATTGAGCTGCAAATTATTATTATATCGAACCGGTGCGCGAGTGCGCGCGTCCTGCCATTTCTTGATCTCGCAATGCCCGTCCATGAATGAAATACCGCCCGCGCCATTATGGTAACTCGCGGGAAAGTCGATGATCCGGGCAGTTGCCGGGCTTTCGACAATTTGATTGGCAAAACCGCCCGCGTTAATGCTGTCGGGATGTTCATCCACTAAAACGTAGGTCATGGCCGGCTTCGGCACTTCGGTGACTTTCTTGAAAACCATATATTTGGGGTACGGGAGCCAGACACCCTGACAATTGATCGCCTGACTCATGCCCATGCTTCTAATGCGCGGCACTCGCTTGCCGCCTACCCGCGTGGTGCTTTGGTCAGCCGGGCATTTATAGACACCCACATTCGGAATGTAAGGGGCGAACATGGCGTACTTGGGGTCATTGAGTAGTTTGGTATCATAGTTGGCAGGGTCGTTGTCTGCAAAATTCAGCCAGCCCATGACCCAGGCTGGATTATTGTCATCACCCGCTGGCGCCAGGATACCGTTGTTATCATCAGGGTACAGCAAACAGGCCAATTGCAACTGTTTCAAATTGCTCAAGCATTGAATGCCTTGAGCTTTGATCTTGGCCTTGGAAAGCGCCGGCAGCAGCAGGCCGGCAAGGATCGCGATGATGGCAATGACCACCAGGAGTTCGATCAACGTGAAACCACGCCGGAATGATGTCCGGCAACCAATTGAATCCGCCAGAATAACTTTCGATGCCATAACAAGATTACTTTGGGATGCTTTTATGTAACCTTGCCAAAACACTGTAAAAAGACAAGCATCCTTTTGAACATTTATTCAAAGTTGTCTGTGAACCTTGTGATTGCGATTTAGAGCGCCACCGGTAGAATGCCAGCCAATGGATTCTGTGCCGGAAGCCGAATTGATCGCCCGTTGTCGTCGTGGCGAAACGCAGGCGTGGGATGAACTGTTTGATTCCCACTACCCAGCGGTCGGAAGATTTGTCTTCCAGCTGGGGGCTGATTTCACGAGGGAAGATGTCGAGGAAATCTGTCAGGAGACCTTTCTGTTGGTTATCAAGAATCTTGATTCATTCAACGGAAGGAGCCGGTTTCAAACCTGGCTGTTTCGCATCGCTGCCAACAAGGCTCGCGATTACCGCGAGCATCGACGCGCCGCCAAACGAGGTGGCGGCCAGCCTCCGATTTCTCTCCATGCCGAAAATCCAGAGAATGGCCTGGCAATTGATCCGCCCAGCACGTCGCCGGGCGCCGACACCGTGCTCATGAACGCGGAGCGCACCGAGTTGTTGCAGCGTGCGATAAGCCAACTGGGGAATCCTTGTCAGGAAATCATTGAACTCCGTTACTTCGGCGATTTGAGCTACGACGAAATCGGCACTGCATTGAGTCTGAACCTTAAAACCGTCAGTTCGCGCTTGAGCAAATGCCTGGACCGACTGGAAGTAATCCTGAAAACAATATTTTCGAGGGAGAAATCCGCGGTTTTCCCGTCTAACCCCTAGATCAGTATGTCAACCGAGCCAGAACGTAACATCGAAAAGCAGCTCAGGGCGTATGCAAACAAGCGACGGACCGAGGCGGGAGCGCCCTTCGAACTGCATCCAGTAACGCGCCGGCTGTTGCATGAAGAAGTTGCCAAAAGGGGAGCAGCCGCTTCCAGCGCGTCGTCTTCATTGACCAGAATATTCTTTCTACTGTGGCCGCGTTATGCATTCGTGATTCCCTTGTTGATGCTCAGTGGGTTGGTGCTTCTCTACAAAGTTTTCGATAACAAACAGCCAATGGAACTGGCTAGGAACGTTCCCGGATCAACTGCGCCGTCGGACGAGGAAATCGGAAGCAAGACCATGGTATCCAGGACAGTTGGAGAAGGCACGAGAGGCGATGGGAAGATTGAACGTCCGGCTTCAGCCCCGAGTAAATCGCCTCAAATACAAACAGCCTTGAGAAATGCTCGACCTGCCGTTGCGCCGAAAACTGCCGAGCGGGAAAGGACGGATAGTCTAGACAGCCAACCTCCGAAATTCAATTTGTTGGAACCGACCAGCAGGCTGGCTCGGGAGGAGGCAGCAGCAGGGGCAACCGATGCCAATGTCGTCCGGGCGCCCGCAGCGGTACCATCCGTTCAGAATGCCTACCTTAACTATGACGGGTCGGCTATCGAATCGGCCACACAGCGATTCGCGCAAGTTTCGCTCGCCAAGCCCAGCCCGGCTTCGAAAACTTCGACTGCCAACGTTGTGCTCACTTCATTTCAAATGGAGCAGGTAGGTGACAGGATTCGGGTCATCGACAATGACGGCTCAACTTATATTGGTCACCTCCAGAAAGTGAACGCGCCGGTGAAACAGCAAATCGACGACGGCCGGGAACTGCTCAATGAAGCCCGAAAAGCCAAAACGCTGGCAAGTGCGTCCGCCACCAGCAAGGATTCCAAATCTGAGGCTGAGGCGGACCCGGATTATTACTTCCGCGTCGTGGGTACGAATCGCAACCTGAAACAACAAGTGATTTTTAGCGGCCATTTGCTGGCTAATGCTGACAGCGCAGGATATTCAAACACGAACCTAAACACCACTGCTGCTGCGCAGCTCCAAGTTCCCGCGCAGAATCAAAGTGTTCCGGTGTTGCTCAACTCGCGAATCGACGGCACAGCACTGGTTGGTGGGAGTAACAACGTTTCAATTCGAGCGGTGCCGGTTGCTCCTCGATAGATCGAATCCCATTCGGCCGCTTTGATCCGTTGTCTTTGGCCCATTACCTCAGGGCCAAAAGGGCCGACTTAAAATCTTCCGGCCACGGAGCCACACATTGCAATTTCTCTTTCGTGCGAGGATGAACGAAGGAGAGTTTCTGGGCGTGCAACATCTGCCGTGGCGCGTGGTAACCGGTTGCTTGCGCAAATTGCTTGTTTCGCCGGCTGCCGTAGGTCGCATCGCCAACCACCGGGAATCCGATGTGCTCAAAATGGACGCGGATTTGGTGGGTACGTCCAGTATGCAAAGAAGCTTCGACCAGTGTCGCCGCATTCAAACGCTCTAGCACGCGATAACTTGTCCACGCCTCTCGACCACAGTCATCGGTCGCTGCCATTCGTTTGCGATGCGTTGGGTGGCGGGCAATGGCAACGCGGATTTCGCCGTGGTCACGAGGTATTACGCCGCAAACGATGGCGTGATAAAGTTTTCCGACGTGGCGACCGCTGAATTGATCGGCCAACGCCCGGTGAGTTACATCGTTCTTGGCGACCACGAGACACCCGCTGGTTCCCTTGTCGAGCCGATGGACAATGCCGGGGCGTGCGACACCGCCGATGCCGCTCAGTTCACCTTCGCAATGGTGGAGTAGAGCATTGACCAACGTGTGCTCCTCGTGGCCTGCTGCAGGGTGTACGACCAATCCCGGCGGTTTGTTTGCCACCAAGAGGTCGGCATCCTCGAACAAGACCTCCAGCGGCATGTCCTCCGGTTGAGCCTCGGCCGGTCGGGCCTCGGGCCAGTGGACTTCAATTGTTTCACCGGTACGTGGATGATGCGTGGGTTTGACGATACGGCCGTTGAGCCGGATATGACCTTGCTCGATCAATCGTTGAATGGCACCGCGGGACACGGCGGGGAATTGCGTGCGCAGGAACGTGTCCAGCCGCTCGCTTGGTCGGGAGTGTTCGACCGTAATCCTGGCGGTACGCTGTGGCATTGGCAAAGGCCGCTGAAACCCTAAATGGTTTGATGCCTCAGTGGTTGACCAATAGCCCGTCGAGTTCTCATTAGCTTTGGGCTGAAGGCTCGGCGGGGTTTCCAGTCCGGGTTTCGTTTTTCCACGACAGATAAAAAATGAGGCTCACACCAATACAAATGGCGCTGTCGGCCACGTTAAACGCCGGGAAACCGATTTCACCACCACCTCGGCGTTGCAGATAAAAATAGATGAAGTCGATGACGTGCTGTCGCCCTGGATGCAAGCGGTCGATCAAGTTTCCCATGATACCACCGAAAATCAGTCCCAAAGAAACCTGACCGATGGGTGTGCGCGAATCAAAATGGTGGCGGGTTAAAAACAAGACCAATAACGCCACCAATGCGACGACGGCCAGCAGTTCGTTGTTACCGGGAAACATGCTCCACGCGGCGCCCGTGTTGCCCCAGTGCACGAATTTGAAGAAGCCCGGCACGATCACTCGCTCCTGTTGATACCCCAGGTATTTGAGCACGGCCAGCTTGGTCAACTGGTCGAACACCAGCACCAGCAAGGCAACCACCGCAATGCGACGGTTAGCCGTACGGATCATCATTTTATAATGGTTTCCATGCTGAAAATGGGTGACGGTTTAATCCAGGGCGGCCTAAAACACAATTTAATTCGAGCGTTCGCGCCAGATTTTCCTGCGGATGCGGACTAAACCTTTGCCCGGTCGTTGACAATGACCACAGCAAGGCGCAAGGTAAACACGGATTCAGCCATCTTTTATGAAGCTACTTATCGCAACGGTTTTCTTGGTTGCCGTGTTCACCACCACAGACGCCATGGCCAGTGCCCAAGGGGCGCTGATCAAGAAAAAGGCCAAAGACCTTTCCAATCAAAACTCCGTCAATCAAGGCGTCGTGCCGCCGGCGTCTTCCAGGTCCACATCATCCCCGGCAGTTCCGGCGGTTACGCCAGCGTCACCCAACGTCCCGAAATTGAGTGCCACACGGCAACATAACATCAATCAACTGCTTGCGGATCTGAAAGCCATCAATTCAAAATCGGTTACGCCAGAACAGAAATTGCAGTTGAAGAAGGATCTGTTGGCGGCCGCCGAAGGGGCGAAAAAACCCTCGTCGGATTCAGTCACCAAACTGGCCAACAATCTTGCTGGAGCTTGGGCTGATCAAAAACTGTCTGCACAGGAGCAGGCGTTTCTGGCGAAGGACCTGAACGCCGTTTTGAACAGCGCCAATCTTTCAGCGGCGGAATCGCAAGGGGCACTCAACAGCGCGCAAACGATCCTGAAATACAGCGGCATGCCCAAAGACGATAGCCAGAAAATCGTCAACGACCTCAAGGCAATCGCAGCGGAGCTGCAAAAGAAGTGAGGCGTCTTTTCACTGCCTCCTACCGAGGGCGTGTTAATCTTGAGAGGATCAACTGGGTAATTTCCCGGGCGTGGCCTACTTTGGCGCGGTCGGTGACGAAAAAGTAAGCCAAGCCCGCCAGAGTCGCAGGCGCAAAAACTGCCCCAATTCTGAACACGATCTTTTCGTGGCCAAGCCAACGTTCCCAACCTTGCCAACCGTACCAGGCGACCAACCCCGCCGTCAACCCGGCCAGTAATAGTGGGAACAACATTCTGCGCAGTGGCTCCAGGTCCAGTTTCCCGAGCTTGTGGCGCAGCGCGTACAACAGCAGGCCGACGTTGACCAACGAAGAAATTGTGTTGGCAATGCCCAGTCCGCCTTGTTTGAAACGCCAGACCAACACGACGGCCAGCAGGAGATTTAGCGCCAGACAGAACACGCTGATTTTCATCGGCGTTTTTGTGTCGCCCAGCGCATAGAACGCGCGCGCCAGCACGTTGACAATCGAGAAAGCGACCAGACCCGGCGCGAGACAGGCCAGCGCCAGCGTTGTTTGATCGGTTGAAGCTGCGTCAAATTTCCGACCTTCAAAAAGCAACCGGATGATTGGTTCCGCCAGAACCACGAGCAAGACGGAGGCGATCCAGTTTGCGAAAATCAAGTAACTGAGCCCTTGCCGCAATTCGTGGCGAAACTCGTCGTACTTCTTTTCGTGGGCGAGTCCGGAAAGCGTCGGCAGCAGGTAGGTCGCCAGCGAAATTCCAAACAACCCTTGCGGCAGTTCCATCAAGCGCACAGCGTATTGAAATGACGCCACGATGTAATCGTCAACCCAGTAGGACAAAACCAACGTGAGCACGACGTTAATCTGAAAAGCGGCCACGCCAATGACCGCCGGCAACATCTGCCTCACGACCCTCCGGACGGTTTCGTCCTTCCACGGCGTCACCCACCGGTAGGAAAAACCTTCGCGCCACAGTACCGGCAGTTGAAACATCGCTTGTGCCACGCCGGCCACGACGACGCCGATGGCCAGCGCAAAGATTTGCGTATGCAACTCCCGTCCCATGTGCGGCGCGAGCCACAGCACCGACGCGATCATTACCACATTGAGCGTTGCCGCGCCCATCGCGGGAATGAAGAAGTGTCCGCGCGCGTTAAGCATGCCCATGAACACCGCCGCGAGACACACGAGCAACAGATAGGGTAACATCACGCGCAGCAACTCCAGCATGAGCAGCGTCTTGCCGGTGAACCGTGTCTGCCCGTGGTTCACGTGCCCACCGATGACCAACGCCACCGAGACCGCCACCAAACCCAACGCCACCAGCAGGCATGTGAAAACCACCAGCCCAGAAATCACCGCGTTGGCGGCCTGCCAGGTGGCCTTCTCCCCTTCGAGTTTTTCCTTCTCTTTGAAAATCGGTATGAACGCGGCGGTCAACGCCCCTTCGCCCAGCAGCCGCCGGAACAAATTGGGAATTTGAAACGCCAGCATGAACGCGCTTGCCACCCAACTCGTACCCATGAACCGCGCATAAACCATTTCGCGCACCATGCCGAGCACCCGGCTGGTCAACGTGGCGGCTCCCATCGCGCTGGAAGATTTCAGCATCTGCGACATCGCGACGGGAGCTTAGAGATCAAAGCCCAAAGTGCAAAGTTTTAGCGCGGTTGAAAATTGTCGAACCTCAAACACTACGGGCCGAACTAGAGAACTGCCACCGCTTCGATTTCAATTTGATTGCCGGGTGGTGCGAGTTCGGTCACACCCACAGCGGTCGAAGCGGGGTAGGGTTTCACGAGGTATTCCTTGCGCACCCTGCGATAGACCGGCAGGTCGCGGCTGAAGTGCGTAAAGTACGCGCGCAAGATCACGATGTTGGCCATCGAACCGCCGGCTTGTTCGAGAATCACTTTGATCCTGTCGAACGCCTGGCGGAACTGCGTTTCCATATCGGCGTTGTAATCGCGTGGCCCTTGGCCGGAAACAAACACGAGCTGCTGCCCTTCGGCGAGGATGCCCGGCGTGTAACCAACGTCTGCAGCGGCGGCATCGGGCGGATTCAGACCTTTGAACTTCATGGTTTGAGAGCGTGGAGTTGATTGTTTCGACTCATCAGTTGCATTGGCAAGCGAAGGAATTCCGCCCGCAAGTCCGAGCAGCCCGGCGGCGAGGAATTTTCGTCGGTCGTGTAAATGTTTGCGCGCAGCCTTGGTTTTCATAGGCAAACTATTTCGATGCGTCATCGGGCAATCGCCGAATTTCCAGGAATTGATTCCGGTTGTTATCCCGTGCAGAGAGCAGGATCTTTCCCTCGGCGACCATGCACAATGTGGAAACGTTGATGCTGGTCGGTTCGTTTGTTGAGGGAAGACCCATGACTTCGAATCGTCCGAGGCAATATTCTTTTTTCGGAATCGCGGTGTCCGTTCGATAAATCGTCACGTAGGGTCTGGGGTCGCTGTCCCAATATTGAGCGATAGCTGGAATGACTTTGCCCGCGGGAATGAGTGTCTTTCGCTCTCCCAGCAGGATAAACCTTATATCCTGGACCGTTCTGCCATCAGCGATTATCGGCGTTGCTTCTTCAACAACAAAAATTTTGCCGGCTTTTTCCGGTGCGATGCGCCAGAGAGTAGTTTCCACCTGTTGCGTAATGCTGCTGCTGCCAACCATCCCCGGATCACTGAGCATTTTCAAGATCTCGGGCACCACTGGGCGGGCCTTCGCTCCGAAATGGCTCAAACCTACCAACGCATTCCAGCGGACATTGACATTGGAGTCCTTCAACGCGCTGGTCAGTGGAGGGATTACGGTGCCAGGATCGCCTGCGATGTGCATGACCGCCGAAACTGCATAAAACCGCACATCGCCATTGGTGTGAGAGAAGCGCCGGATCAGCGTCGGGAGAGCCGCCTGTGCCCCTTGCCCGATGTGACCCAACGCCAAAGCCGCGCACCTCTGCGACGAGGGGGAAACGTCCGCGTCGTAAATCCTGATCAATCCAGGCACGGCACTCACTGCATTCTTGCCCAAGACCTCGAAGGCATATTCGGATTCCTCATTGCGCGCCGACGCATAGCGATAGTCTATGCGCAACCAACGTTGGCGCCGGGCCAGCTCCAGCACCTTGAGCATCGGTTGCGGCGGGTCTTTGGCGGCAATCATGCGCAGCAGTGTAGGGATGGCATTGGTACCAATGGTTCGCAACGCTTCGTCCGCTTTCTTCCAGCCCGGTGATCCATACGGCGGAATGGCGGCTGAAGAGGCGACATGATGGTTAAGCCACTCAGTTAAGCGGCGGTTTTCGAAAACAGGTTCACGCTCGCCCGCGTGGAGGAGTTGCCAGATGAACAACCCAAA
>CAZYYS010000034.1:0-25694 GCA_964651015.1 uncultured Verrucomicrobiota bacterium | reverse complement strand
ATTCCCAAACCGGCCACGGCGATTTCTTCCAGCGGCTTTTTCTTCGCCTTCATGATGCCGGGCAGCGAAACGTAGCGTGGTTCGTTGAGACGCAAGTCAGTGGTGATGATCGCGGGGAGTTTGACGGCAACGGTTTCGATGCCTGCGTCGGTCTCGCGTCCACAACGGGCCTTTGTGTTGTTGTCCAGCAACTCCAATTTCGAAACGAAAGTGGCCTGACCGATGCCTAGCAACGCAGCCAGCATCTGCCCGACCTGATTGGAATCGTCGTCGATGGCCTGCTTGCCCATCAGGATGAAGTCGAGCTTTTCCCGGTTGTAAATCGCGACGAAAATCTTGGCGATGGCCAGTGGATCGAGATCGGGTTCGGCGCGAATCAGCAACGCACGGTCTGCGCCCATAGCCAAGCCGGCGCGGAGTTGTTCGGTGCATTCCTCGCCGCCGATACTGACGACGATGATGTCGATTTCGCCCTGGCCTTCCTTAATGCGCAACGCTTCCTCCAGCGCAATGGCGTCGAAAGGGTTGACGGCGAATTTGACGCCATCCCAATCGACGGACGAGCCATCGGGTTTCAGGCGGATTCTTGTGTCTGGGTCGGGAACGCGCTTCAGCGGCACCAGGATTTTCAAGAAATCTCCTTACTTACGCCGCCAGTTCCACAATGCCCGCACCGCCCATGCCGCCGCCGATGCACATCGTGATGAGACCGTAACGACCTTTGCGCCGTTTGAGTTCGTTGATGATGCTGACTGTCAGCCTTGCGCCGGTGGCGCCGAGCGCATGACCGAGCGCAATGGCACCACCGTTGACGTTGACGCGGTCGTGCGGCAACTCGCACTGGCGAATGACGGACAGCGCCTGGCTCGCAAAGGCTTCGTTCAGCTCAATCAAATCAATGGCGTCGAGTTTCAGACCGGCCTGCTTGAGCGCTTTCGGAATCGCCGCCACGGGGCCGATGCCCATGATTCCGGGCGGCACGCCGCCAACGGCGTAGGTGACAAACCGCGCCAACGGCTTCGCGCCAAGTTCCTTCATTTTCTCGCCGGACATCAAGAGGACTCCAGCGGCGCCGTCGCTGCGTTGCGAGGCGTTGCCGGCAGTCACCGATCCTTTGGGATTAAACGCGGGCCGCAATGCCGCGAGTTTTTCCGGGGATGTGTCGCGACGCGGGCCTTCGTCAACCTCGAACACGAACTCAGTGACCTTGCGTTTGCTTTTTTCATCCAGTGTTACTTCGCGGCCACTGACCGGAACGGACTCCTCTTTGAAACGTCCCGCATCAATGGCAGCAATCGCCTTTTGATGGCTTTGGTAGGCGAAGGCGTCCTGGTCTTCGCGCGAGACTTGAAACTTGCTGGCGACATTCTCCGCGGTCAGACCCATCGCGAGGTAAGCATCCGGCATCTGCTCCACGAGGCAGGGGTTGGGCGCCATTTTGAATCCGCCCATCGGCACCTGGCTCATGCTTTCGGTACCGCCGGCGATGATGACGTCGGCCATGTTGCTCATGATGCGTTGCGCGCCCATCGCGATGGCTTCCAAGCCGGAAGCGCAAAAACGATTGATCGTCACACCGGGCACGGTGTCCGGCAATCCGGCGCGTTGACAAGAAATGCGCGCCATGTTCATGCCCTGCGGTCCTTCAGGCATCGCACACCCGATGATGACATCCTCGACTTGTTCAGCCGCAACTTGGGGTGCGCGTTTAAGAACCTCCTTGATCACAATCGCGCCGAGATCGTCCGGGCGAACAGTTTTTAGGCGGCCATTCGGGGCTTTGCCGACCGGCGTCCGCGCTGCTGAAACAATAAAAACTTCTTTCATATCAGTTCCTTAATGGTTTTCCGGTTTTCAACGTGTGTTTGATACGTTCCATCGTCTTGGCCTCACCGCACAGGCTCAGGAAAGCCTCGCGTTCCAAGTCCAGAATGTATTGCTCGGAGACGAAATGCAACGAAGTCAGGTCGCCGCCGCAAAGAACGAAGGCGAGTTTGCTGCCGATCCTGTGATCGTGTTCGCTGATCTGTCCGGCGGTCCGCATCTGGTAGAGAATCATCTTGAACGTTGCCAGCCCGCTTTCGCCGACAGCCGGGATGTCGTCCCGTTGCGGTTTGGGCTTGTAGCCTTGCTCCGTCATTTGGAGCACTTTGGCCTTGGCTTCGCCGATAAGCCAATCGCGGTTCAACACCACAGTCGCATCGCACATCCGCAAATATTTCAACTTGGCGGCTTCGTGCGCGCTGGTGGAAACCTTGGCCATGCCGATGGTTTCCCATGCGTGTTGCAAGCCGGGGAAATAATCGGTGTCCGTCGTGCGCGGCAAATGTTCCGTGCATCGAATCAACATCTCCTTGGTGCCGCCTGCTGCGGGGATGAGTCCTACGCCGACTTCCGGCAGACCCATGTAAGTCTCGGCTGCGGCAACGACGTGATCGGAGCCCATCGGGATTTCACAGCCGCCGCCCAGAGTGTAACCATGACAGGCGGAGACAACCGGCTTTTCAAACTGCCGGAGCGTCGTCGTGGCCTGTTGGAAAATGTGAATACTCTGGTTGATCTCGTCCCATTCCTGATTTTGGATCTGAGTGGTGACGAGCAATAAATTTGCGCCCGCCGAGAAATGTTCGCCTTGATTGCCGATCACCAAGCCCGCAAAATTCTTACGCACTTCTTCCAGGGATTGCTTCAACATCGTCAACTGATCACCGCCAATCACGTTCATCTTGACGTGAAATTCCAGGCAGGCGACGTCGTCGCCCAGATCGATCAAGCTTGCGCCGGCGTTGTTGCGGATGACTTTGTTGTCCTTGCGCAACATCGGCAGGCTGATGGCTTTCTCCGAGATTGGCACTGGAACGTAATCGCGCTTGACCAGATCGAAGAACAATCGTTGAGCTTTTTGAGTTTCGTAAAACGCAGTTTTTCCGGCAGCGAGCAGGTCGCGGACTACCGTCGGCACTGCGCGCCCTTCTTTCTCAAGGTGGGCGACCGTTTCAGGAACACCGAGCGCGTCCCAGATTTCAAACGGGCCAAGCTCCCAGTTGAAGCCCCACCGCATCGCGTTATCGACGGTCACGACATCATCCGCGATTTCGGGCAACCGGTCGGCAGAATAACAGATCGTCGCGCTGAGATGTTTCCAGGCGAAGTCACCCGCCTTGTCCGTCGCGGCGCAAAGGGCGCGAATACGCTCGGCGGGGTCCGCGATTTTGGAAACCGTTTCGAGCGATGCAAACTGGGCGCGTTGTTGCGGTCGGTAATCAAGCGTCTTGTAATCGAGCGTAAGGATTTCCCGTCCTTTCTCAGTCTTTACGCGCTTGTAGAATCCCTGGCCCTTTTTCTCGCCCCACCAACCGCGCTTGACCATTTCGACGATATAGTCGGGCAACGGATAACGAGCGATCACGTCATCGCCCTTCAACTGTTCGGAAAAGTTTTGTCC
This sequence comes from uncultured Verrucomicrobiota bacterium, assembly GCA_964651015.1. Classification (GTDB taxonomy): domain Bacteria; phylum Verrucomicrobiota; class Verrucomicrobiia; order Limisphaerales; family PALSA-1396; genus CAZYYS01. Next base: position 22,249 of record CAZYYS010000034.1, on the reverse strand, counting down.
AACCTGCACCATGAGATCGACACCAACAATGTCACCGAGCCGATACGTGGCGCTGGCGGGCCTGCCCATGGTGCGACCAGTGATGCCATCCACTTCATCCAGCCCCAAACCTTCCTGCACAGTGAGCCAATGGACATGTTGCATGGCGAAACAGCCGATGCGATTGGCGACGAAGCCGGGTGTGTCCTTGCAACGCACGATGCCCTTGCCCAGAACATTTTCGCCAAACTCGGTGAAGTGGTTAAGCAGCCGTGGAGTGGTTTCGGTGTTGGGAATGATTTCGAGCAGCCGCATGTAACGCGGCGGATTGAAAAAGTGGGTGCCAAAAAAGCGCTTGCGATACTTTTTAGAACAATCCTCCAACATACCGTTGATGGAGAGGCCGGAGGTGTTGGACGTGACGATGGCGTCCGGCGAGGCGTGCTTGGCGATTTTCGCGTGGAGCTCGCGTTTCAGATCCATCTTCTCGAGCACGGCCTCGATGACCCAATCGGCGTCGGCGATCTTTGGAAGATCGTCCTCGATGTTGCCAAGGGTGATGAGCCTGGCGTTCTCTGGAACGAAGAACGGCGTCGGCGAGAGTTTTTTCGCGCGTTCAAACAAAGTCTTGGTGACCCGATTCCGTACCTCCCGGTCTTTTAACGTGAGTCCGCGTTTTTGTTCTTCGGGCGTTAGTTCCGTCGGCACGACATCCATCAACAGCGAGGGAATTCCGACGTTGGCGAGATGCGCGGCGATTTGCGCGCCCATGTTTCCTGCGCCGATAACGGCGGCTTTTTTGATAGTCAGCATGATCTATTGAATCTCTTAAAACGAATACTGGTTGGTGACGGTTACATGTTGCGCAATTCGCGGCGTAGATATTTTCCGACACCCGATTTGGGCAGCGAATCGCGGAAGACAACCATGCGTGGCACTTTGTAAGCGGCGAGACGTTTGCGACAGAACGCCTGGATTTCCTCGGGCGTGGTGGTCTGGCTATCGTGCAAAACGATGAAAGCTTTGACGGTTTCACCGCGATACTGATCCGGTACGCCTACGACGACAGCTTCCTTGATCTTGGGATGTTCGAACAGGACTTCTTCAACTTCACGCGGATAAATGTTGTAGCCACCCGCGATGATCAGGTCCTTCTTGCGATCAACGATGTAATAGTAACCGTCGGCGTCCTTCTTCGCGATGTCGCCGGTGTAAAGCCAGCCGTCTCGCAGCACTCTGGCCGTTTCATCGGGCTTTTTCCAATATCCTTTCATCACCTGCGGACCGCGAATGATGATTTCGCCGGCTTCGCCAACGGGCAGGTCGCGTGTGCCGGTTTCGATGTCCACGATCCGCACTTCGGTATCGGGAATGGGCAGACCAATGCTGCCGGATCGGGGCACGTCCTCCGGCGGGTTGGTGTGTGTAACCGGAGAAGATTCAGTAAGGCCATAACCTTCCACCAGTTTGCCGCCAGTGAGTTTTTCAAATTTTTCCCGAACCTCGATCGGCAACGGCGCGCCACCACTCATGCAAACGCGCAGCGATTTGAATCCGTAACGTTCAACGTTCGGCGTGTTGTTGAAGGCCACATACATTGTCGGCACACCGTGGAAAAATGTTGGATGATATTTGCGGATGATATTAAGCACGGCCTTCAGCTCAAAGCGTGGGACCAGCACCACCGTTCCTCCCGTCATCACCGAGCAAATCATGATGCACGTCATCGCGTAGATATGAAACAACGGCAGCGCAGCGATCATCATGTCCGGCCCATCGCTACCGGCGGCAAGCCATTGGCGGGTTTGGTTGGCATTGATGACCAAGTTGCCGTGTGTCAACATCGCGCCCTTGGATGAACCAGTCGTGCCGCCGGTATATTGCAGGCAGGCGATGTCGGATTGCGTGACCGAAACGGAACGAGGCTTTTTGGAGAGCGTAAGGAGTTCGTGCCAAAGGATGGGAGAAGATTTTTGCGCAAGCGCGGAGGTTTTTTTTGCGACCTTGGCGCGGAGTTTTCGGCAAAGCACCTTCAGGTTTTTGGGGTAGTAATCCTTCATGCCGATTTCGACCACGTGTTTCAGGTCGGGCAATTCGGATCGGATGGCCTTCACAATGTGGAGTAAGCGACGATCCACGATGACCACTGACGCGCCAGCGTCCTTCCACTGGTGAGCGGCTTCACGCGGTGTGTAGATGGGACTGGTGGCCGTGATAATCGCGCCGGCCTTCAACGCACCAAAGTAAGCGATTACGAACTGTGAGCAGTTCGGCATCATCATCGCCACCCGATCACCCTTTTTGATTCCCAACGCCTGCAATCCTGCCGCAGTGCGGTTCACTTGGTCGAGTAAATCTGCGTAACTGATACGCGCACCAAAATAAATCAATGCCGTCACATCCGGCGATTGGGCAGCGGTCTGCTCCAACATTTTCGGCAAAGTAATTTTTGGATACTTGTTCACGCGAACCTGACTGCTTGCAGCTACACGCCGCCTGAGAATTTCACTCGGGGAGGCAACTACAATGCCGAAGTTTTAGTCTTTGTGCGCCAATAATGGCAAGCTTGATTCCTGTTGAACTCCCTAAGGTTCCGGCTTAATTTTCCACCGAACCAAAACCATATCAAAATTATGAAAGCGATATTGCTCGTCCCCGCGCTGCGGCTTCAGGTCGCAGAATCACTTCCACTCACAACGGTCGCGGCAACGGTGATGTTCCCGCCAGTCGTGCCGATTTGAAAGTCAGTCCGGCGCTGGAAGCGTGGCTGAAAAAACCGAAGCAAAATCTCATTGGCGGTAAATGGACACCGGCCGCGTCCGGCAAATTGTTCGACGTGTTCAATCCCGCGGACGCCTCCGTCATCGCGCGCGTGCCCGATAGCGACAAGGAAGACATCACTCGTGCGGTCGCAGCTGCGCGCCGGGCTTTTGAGTTTGGGTCGTGGCGGAAAATGACGCCGAGCGAACGTGGCAAACTCGTCTGGCGTATCGGCGACCTGATTCTCCAGAACGCCGACGAACTCGCCGAACTCGAATCGCTCGACAACGGCAAACCCCGCGCCGTCGCCCGCGTGGCGGACGTTCCGCTTTCGGCGGATTTGTTCCATTACATGGCTGGTTGGGCTACGAAGCTTGAGGGCAACACAATACCCATCAGCGTGCCGTACGCGCCGGGCAGCCAGTTTCACGCCTTCACGCTGCGCGAGCCGGTCGGCGTCATCGGCCAGATCATCCCGTGGAATTTTCCGTTGCTCATGGCAGCGTGGAAACTAGGTCCGGCGCTGGCCTGCGGCAATTGTGTCGTCCTCAAACCCGCCGAGCAAACACCGCTCTCCGCGCTGCGCCTCGGAGAAATTCTCCTCGAAGCCGGCGTGCCCGAAGGCGTTGTGAACATCGTCACGGGATTCGGCGAAACCGCCGGCGCCGCACTCGCCGCGCACGACGACGTGGACAAAGTCGCCTTTACCGGCTCGACTGAAGTCGGCAAAATCATCGTGCGCGCCGCGGCGGGAAATTTGAAGAAGGTCAGCCTCGAACTTGGCGGCAAGTCGCCGAACATTGTGTTCAAGGACGTCGGCAATCTCGACGCTGCCATCAGCGGCGCGGCCAACGCGATCTTCTTCAACCACGGCCAATGCTGTTGCGCCGGTTCGCGCCTGATGATTGAGCGCGAAATTTTCGACGAAGTGGTCGAGGGCGTCGCCGCGCAGGCGAAGAAAATCAAACTCGGCCCCGGCCTCGATTCCGCGACAGAAATGGGCCCGCTCGTTTCGGAGGAACAGCTTTCTCGCTTCACGAATTTCATGCACCAGGGCAAACAATCCGGCGCGTGTTACGTGACGGGCGGCGACCGCTCCGGCAAGAGTGGCTATTTCGTTCAGCCGACGGTCATCAAGGACGTGAAGCCGGACATGAGCATCGTCCGCGAGGAAATCTTCGGTCCGGTGGTCGTGGCCGAACCGTTTACCAAAACCGAGGAATTGATTCCGCGCTCCAATCAAACCCCCTACGGCCTCGCCGCCGGCGTCTGGACCAGCGACATCGCGAAAGCGCATCGCACCGCAGCGGCGCTGAAAGCTGGGACGGTCTGGATCAATTGCTACAACGTCTTCGACTCCGCACTGCCCTTTGGCGGCTACAAACAATCCGGCTGGGGCCGTGAAATGGGCCACGAGGTGCTGGAGCTTTACACTCAGACGAAAGCGGTGGTGGTGGGATTGTAAGTGGCCACGTCATCGGGCTTTTACGCATGAAGTCGTTACTCGCCCTGCTTGTCCTGTTCGGCACAGTCGCTGTTCCGGACACGCAGGCGGGTGCCGAGAAACCCACGCTCCAAACTCTGTCGTGGCTGGCGGGCACCTGGTCGTTCGAGAAAAGCGGTCGCGTTGTCACCGAAATGTGGATGCCGCCGGACGGCGGGACGATGCTTGGGATGTCCCGCACCGTCGCCAACGGGAAGACGGTCGAGTATGAATTTCTTCTCCTTCGGCAGGAGGCGACGGGGGAGATTATCTACGTGGCCAAACCTTCGGGACAGGCAGAGGCATCGTTCCAGCTTGTACGCGGCACAAGCACCGAAGCGGTCTTTGAAAATCCACAGCACGATTTCCCGCAACGTATCACTTACACCTTGAAGCCGGATGGCAGCCTGCTCGCGGCAATTGAGGGAACGAAGGGCGGCAAGACACGGCGGGTGGAGTTTCCTTATCAGCGGAAGAAGACGCAGTCAGAAATCCGCTTCGAGAACACGCGCCCGTAGAGGCAGCGGGTGCGAGGGTGCTTCCAATTCGGTCCATGATTACGGAACGAACCTTTCCTCGGAACAAAAACGCGAGTTGATCGAATATCTCAAGACACTCTGAAATCGTTCGCGATCGCGCTTCGGTGATTGTCACGAATGGCCGGCTCGATTATGACCTTGCACACGATGAAAAAAATAATGAGTGGCCCGGTCACGACTATTGTCTCGGCTGATGCCGCCGAGGTCGTCCGCGCTTATGGCAATGAGGTTCGTTTCCGACTGACTGGCAGCCAGACGGGCGGCCAGTTTACCATGTTCACTGACACCACGCCACCTGGTGGTGGACCGCCGCCGCATTTCCATGTCTTGGAAGACGAGTGGTGGTTTATTGTCGAAGGCCGGGCGGAGTTTTTCATGGAAGGACAATGGCAGCCGGTGGCCGCGGGCGGCGCGGTTTTCGCAGCGCGTCATTCCTTCCACACCTTCAAGAACACGGGTGATACATCGCTGAAAACGGTCGTCCACCTTCTGCCTTCAGGCTTCGAGACGTTCTTCAGAAAATCCCAGGCCGAGTTCCAGAAAGGCGGCGCGCCGGACATGAAACGCATCCGGGAGATCGGTGCGGAGCACGGAATTTATTTGCCGACCATCAACCCTGCCGATGCCGCGAAGCGAGGAAAGCCGGCTCTGCTGCCGGCCATCGTGCAACCGGGTGAAGGCCGCGTGTGCCGGATGTTTGGCGAGGAAGTCACGATTCTGCTCGATGCGAAACAGACGGGCGGAAAATTCACAGCCTTCATCGAAGTGACTCAACCCGGCGGCGGCCCGCCGCCGCATACGCTCGCCAACGAAGACGAATGGCTGTTCGTTCTCGAAGGCCAGATGCAGTTCTTTGCTGAGGGCAAGTGGGTGGATGCGCCGCCGGGAACAACGTTTCTTGCGCCGCGCGGTTCGGTGCACACGTTCAAGAATGTTGGTAGCACACCATCACGGATGTTGGTTCACACTTCACCGTCTGGACTCGAAAAATTCTTTGACGCGGCTCACGCGGAATTCGGAAAACCGGGCGGCCCGGACATGAACCGCGCCATGGCGATTGCCGCCGAACACGGAATCCAATTTGTTTGAGTAATGTACACTCGTCGGTTTCCTATGGCGATTGCGCCGTGCGTGACCACGGAGGCGGTGGGGTCGGCGTGTCCTCCGGTAGTTGCCGCACGATTTCCTCGCTCATACCAATTTTCTCGATAAGAAGACGCTTTCGTTCGTCGTGCGAAACTGGAGCCTCGGTGACACTTCCATCGCTCCGAAGCGACACAGCTTTCCCGAACGCCACGCCAACCACGTCATCATCGCGGTTCAATCGCGCCGTGACTTCATAATTGAACGGACTCCAACCACGCGTTTGCTCATAGAGATTTCTAAAATCCTCGCTGCTCGCACCAAAACGCTCAAAGCGACACTCGAAGCCGTCCAGTTTGTGCAGTGGCCTCCATGTGACGTGCCACCGACCATGGCGACGGGCACAGCGCACGCCCCACGCCGAATGTGTTACCCTCGTCTCCGTTTCCTCGTGAAGCTGCAACGGCTCGCCATGCAGAATGGAGCAGTCCACGAGATAACGGGCCCAGTTGAGAGTGACGAGCACTGTTCCATGATTCGGAGGCAGATTGGGAACAACCAACATCGTGCCAATGCCGCGCACCGCCTCAAACCCGAGTGATTTCAGCAAGCTCTGAAACGCTCCTGCTCCTGACCAGCAGGTTCCACCGGTTCCGTATTTCAACCAGGCTTCGAAAAAATCATCCGGCATGGTGCCGGGCAGTAATCCGGTTTTGCCCCCGCTCACATGAATCAGTTTACGAACATTGTCAAACGGCACGCGCCGACACCACGCGCCATAAATCGCACGGAGGTTTTCGAACGTGGGAGCAGGACGACTGACAAAACCGAGCCGCGACAGGACGCGCTCCAAGCGTGCCTCGACGATTGGTCCGGTTGCGGACGCGGGAACAACTTTCATATCTATGCTTGGAAATGCTTCAGCAAACTTCCCGGGCAGACGGGCATGTTGTATTGGTCGACCAGGCCAGAGCCGCCGGATCTCCAGGTGGCCTTCTGGCGGGTGTTTGTCACGTTAAATTCGAGAGCGTTCTTCATACGTCGTGGTATTGTGTGAATCACACACGCCGGCCGCGCAAGGTTGAATTGATCCGTGTCCGATGCGGAACATCGGGAGCTTGGCAATGCATCCCAACGTAGTGATTTGCGCAAGAACTCATCGGAGTTAAGTGTCCATCACTTCGCTGCGGCCGTTTCCTTTGCCAGTTTTAAAAATCGTTCAGCGGTCGCGTTGAACCCGCCCTTTGACCACGCTGCGCCGACAATCAGGGGTTCTGGCGCGGGCGAAATGGGCACAAGTTTGAGTCGCGGCCCCGCCGTGCACGTCAGCGATTGCGTCACCACCGCCACACCGTTGCCCGCTTCCACCGCGGCGATCAGACTGCTGACACTGTCGTGCTCCTCAGCAATGCGCGGTTTGGTTTTGATGGGAGCGAAAGTCGTCGCAAGCAATTCGTGGGCTTCGGGATAATCCTTGCGACTGAAGGCAATGATCGGTTCCCGCGCCACCTCGGGAAGTGCCACGCTGCGTTGCCGGGCCAGTGGATGTTTCGGCGCTACGGCAATACAAATGGGATCACGCACCAACTCCTCGAAACGCAGCCCGCGCAATGCCGAATTGATCGGGCGCGCGACAAAAGCAATTTGCAATTTCCCTTCGCGCAATCCGGTCAGCATTTCTTCCGTGGACAAATCGTGCAACCGCACGCGCACGCCGGGTAGCTCCGCCTGAAACGCTCGCAACGTGGGTGGCAAAATGCGGGCCGTCAGCGACGGCGCATAGCCGATGTGCAATTCTCCACCTCCTGTGGCAATGGCTCGCGCCGCTTTCACCGCGTCGTCCGCCCGTTGAATCACTGCGCGCGCCTCGGTCAGGAATGTGCGACCCACTTCGGTCAGCCGCACGGACTTCGCACTGCGTTCCAGCAGCAAGAAACCGAGTTCGTCTTCGAGGTCTCGAATCTGTCGGCTCAAAGCCGGTTGCGAGACGTGAAGCTTCAGTGCGGCGCGGGAGACGTTTTCTTCCTCGGCCACGCCAATGAAATAACGAAGATGCCGCAGTTCCATGTGTGAATTCGACGAAACGATTCAACTGATCTCAAACGGCAATTGCTTTTTGGTTGCGGACACCTCTGGCAATTGTGTAGCCAATGAATCCAATCATAATTCCAAAGATGGCCAGCGTGGGCCAAATGACGTACCATTCAAATCCTTCCATACCCGCCGCGTCGTAAAAGAAACGCTGGCCGCGGGCAAATATCAGTAGCGAAGACCCCGCTTGTACACGGAAGAGCAACTCGTAATACGGGTAATGATCGTTCGATAATTGTCCGCCAGTCAGGCAGAGAAAGACTAGTCTGCCTCCTCGCCTATCGGTTGCATCTACCGCGACACCGTTCAATTGTGACGACGAATCATATCCTTCAGAAGAATTTGCAAGCATGCCGGTGCTTTTGATCAATGGATAAAGCTCCGGCAGACCGTTGACCGTTGTAGCGAGGGTAGCTGGAATCAGATTTCTTCTTTCAAGTTCAAGGAGAATTCGCCACTCCAAGTAACCGGCCGGATATTCTTTGGCCGACGCGATGCCGTTCGACAACGAATAACTATCGTCAACCACAATGAGCAGTTTGCCAGCATCATTTTCAGTTTTGAAAGGAACAATCGTTTGCACTGTGGCAATTTCACCGACTTCTGTCAGTAGCTCCGGTTTCGATATGAAATATCCCCAGTACGCTTTCGATATTCCTATCGAAGCAAGGAAAGCGATCGCAATCATCGCAACGGCGACGAGACCATAAGCAGTAGCAGGATGTCGTAAGCCTGTGGCCTTTGTAAGATATGTCGCACCAACGGCAGCAAGGACGTATGTCAATGCCAAGTTGAGGGCAAGAACCACCCATCGGATGTTGAGGCTGGTTCCTTCAGCCACCGTTAGGGCCTCGATCGGTGACCCGAGGCCGAAGGAATGAGTCCTTTGAGAGAGGTTGTCTGCGCCGAGCGAGATCGACATGGATGTTGAAGAACAGAACACGCCCTGCACTAGCAGTTCAAGCACGATGAAGATGAGAGCGAGTGCCGTCGGCTTAAACATTCGGAAACCGTCGTTCATCTATGACTCAAGCATACCCATTGGTTATGCTGAGACAAGAAACATGGTCTTTCACAAGGTCGCGGGTGCTGTGGCATTTTCTGACCATGAGAATGACAATACGAAAAGCAAATGAAAGAGGGCACGCCGAACATGGCTGGCTCGACACGTATCACACCTTCAGCTTTGCGGATTATTACGACCCGCAATGGATGGGTTTCCGCAGCCTGCGCGTCATCAACGACGATCTCGTGATGCCGGGCATGGGGTTCGGCACGCATCCACACCGTGACATGGAGATCATCACCTACATTCTCAGCGGCTCGCTGGAGCACAAGGATTCGATGGGCAATGGTCGCGTTATCCGTACCGGAGATGTCCAATACATGGCCGCCGGCTCGGGCGTGCAGCACAGTGAATTCAACCCGTCCAAGGACGAAGCGGTGCATCTGCTGCAAATCTGGATTCAGCCGGACATAAAAGGCGTGAAACCGCGTTACGCGGAAAAGTCGTTCAAAGACACCGCGCCGGGCATGTTGAATCTGGTAACGAGCAAGACGGGCCGCGATGGGTCAATCGCGATCCACCAAGATGCCGATTTATGGCTTGCCAAGCTAGACACCGGCAATAGCGTGACGCACAAGCTTGCGTCGGGACGGAATGCGTGGGTGCATGTCGCCGAAGGCGAGGTATCGCTGAACGGAAAGAAACTGAGTGGCGGCGACGCGGCCGCAGTCAGTGAGGAAGGTGAACTGGAACTCAGCGCGGGCAAACCCTCGCAGGTGTTGTTGTTTGATCTGAACTAACCCTCACCCGGCCTTCGCCACCCTCTCCCATCGGATGGGAGAGGGACTGGGGTGAGGCCAACCGAAAGGCAAATCTCATGAAAACAAATACTGTCAAACTCTCAGGAAGAATCGCTCTCGTGACTGGCGGTTCACGCGGCATCGGCGCGGCCATCGCAAAACGGCTCGCTGCCGACGGCGCAGCGATCACCATCACCTACACCAGCGCGCCGGAAAAGGCACAGGAGGTTGTGAAAGCGATTGAATCCGCTGGCGGCAAAGCTCTGGCCATCAAAGCCGACAGCACCGACGCGAACGCCGTGAAAAGTGCCGTTACTGAAACCGTGAAGAAACTTGGTGGACTCGACATTCTCGTCAACAATGCGGGAATTGCGGTGGTGAAACCGCTCGATCAATTTTCGCTCGACGAGTTTGATCGCACGGTTGCCGTGAACGTTCGCGCGGTTTTTGTCGCAGCCTAGGAGGCATCGCGCCACATGAAAAACGGCGGACGCATCATCACGATTGGCAGCGTGAACGCCGACCGGATGCCCTTCGCAGGTGGCAGCGTTTACGCCATGAGCAAAGCCGCCGTCGCCGGACTGACACGCGGACTTGCCCGCGACCTCGGCCCGCGCGGTATCACGGTCAACGTTGTCCAGCCCGGCCCGGTGGACACGGACATGAATCCAGCGACGGGTTCGTTCGCCGAGAGCCTGAAGGCGTTAATGGCACTGCCTCGTTATGGCCACGGCGACGAAATCGCCGGAATGGTTTCGTATCTCGCCAGTCCTGAAGCCGCATTCGTTACGGGTGCAGCGTTGACGATTGATGGCGGCTTTGCGGCTTGACGCGGATCGTTTCCAATTCCAACTGCCCCAATACCAAACCAAGAAAACTTATGAAAGCACTCCAATTCTTGTTCAAGACAAATGACGGCATCGCGCCTCTCCTCGCGCGGCTTGTGCTCGGAATCGTGATGTTTCCGCACGGCGCACAGAAGATGCTCGGCTGGTTCGGCGGCTACGGCTTCAGCGGCACGATGAACTTTTTCACCGGAACGATGCACATCCCCGCCTTGTTCGCGTTCCTGGCGATCATGGCTGAATTCGCCGGTTCACTCGGGCTGATCGCCGGACTGCTCAGCCGCGTGGCTGCGTTCGGCATCACTTCGGTCATGGTTGTCGCCATCCTGACGACTCATTTGGCCAATGGATTCTTCATGAACTGGTATGGCAACCAGAAAGGTGAGGGGTTTGAATACCACCTGCTCGCCATTGGACTCGCGCTGATCGTGCTGATTTACGGCGCGGGCAAAGCGTCCTTTGATGCGCTCATCGCCCGGCAGTTCGAGCGGAAGTGAGTGGTTACGGATCAACTCAACCGAAGAAAACCATGACAAAAAGCTCTCATCCTCCTCCGATAAATGCAGGCGTTAGGATCGGTCACGTGCATTTGAAGGTCGCCGATGTGGAACGCTCGCTAGCTTTTTACCGCGACGTGCTCGGCTTTGAAGTCACGCAACGTTACGGGTCGCAGGCAGTGTTCCTCTCCGCCGGTGGTTATCATCATCACATCGGCCTCAACACCTGGGAGAGTGCGGGTGGCCAGCCGCCGCCGCCCGTTACGACGGGTCTTTATCATTTCGCCATTCTCTATCCAACCAGAGCGGAACTGGCCGACGCTTTGCGCCGCGTGTTGCAAGCTGGCATCCCGCTCGAAGGCGTGTCAGACCACGGCGTAAGCGAAGCCGTTTACTTGCGCGACCCCGATGGAAACGGGGTGGAGCTTTATTGGGACCGTCCAAACGAACAGTGGCCGCGCGCCACGGACGGAAATCTCGCGATGTTCACGCGTCCGCTAAACTTACAGAAGCTCCTTGAGGAACTTGCGCCCGCTACGGATCAGGCTGCAAGGCCGGCCTAAATTTCACGGAACTAAGCTCAATCCCCAATCCAAGCCAAAATCGAATTGCCCGTTGACGACGGCAGGGCGCAGACTTAAGGAGAAGCCCATGCAAAAGGTAAACACAAACGAACTGGCCGAGGAAAGTTGGGCCTCGCCCAAAGGAAAATTCGCCGGAGCCGGCAAGGAAGTATCGCTGGCGTTGGGACGCAAACCACAGTCCACCGATCTCAATGAGCGCCATCCATTCGACATTGAGATTCTCCGAATCCCGCCAGGCAAAATTCCCTATCCGTACCATCTCCACAGCGCTCAGTGGGAGTTTTACCACGTAATTTCCGGCAACGGCCTCGTCCGGCACAGCGACGGCACCTCCGCAATCGCGCCGGGCGATGCGTTTATCTTCAAACCCAACGAACCGCATCAACTGATCAACAACGGCTCGCAGGATTTGGTGGTTTACGTGGTGGCGGACAATCCAATTGGCGAGTCGTTCTACTACCCCGATAGCAAGAAATGGGGCGTGCGCTCACCTGAGCGCCGGGTTTTCCGCGGTGAGGCATTGGACTACTATGATGGCGAGGAGTAAGCCGATTTTCTTCCTCGCTTGAGCGCAACGGAAATGTTTCTCACACGGCACCCGGGCGCCGCCATGGCTCGCGATAAGGTCGCCGCAAGAGCTTCGTTGCTTCGACATCTCCAACGACTACTCGTTTAGCCGGGTCGTAAACGATTGGACGGCCAATCTCCATCGCGATGTTCGCCAGAATACAGCTTGCAGTGGAAATGTGGCCTTCCTCAATGTCGGCAACGGGACGGCTGCGTTTTTCGACTGCGGCAAGGAAATCCAACATGTGCCGGCGCGTGGCGGGCGCGGCATTGAGTTCAATGTCTTTCTCCGTCTGGTCTTCAGGATATTTTTCTTTCTCGTAGAAACAATCGAAGTGGATCGGCTTGGAACTTTTATCCAGCGGAATAAAGTCCGCACGCATCGTGCTGGCCTTAAGCGTGCCCTTGTCTCCGTAGATGAACAGCGCCCAGGGATAGTCCGGGTCAGGCGGCGTGCCCCAGGTCCGATGTTGCCATACGCAGTTGAAGTGGTTGTACTCAAACGTTGCGGTCTGCGTGTCGCTGATGTTCGATTTGCCCTCTTTCTGCACGTAAATGCCGCCTGCTGAAGTGATGCGTTTGGGCCAGCCGAGGCCGAGCATCCACCGGGCAGTGTCGAGCACGTGAACGCACATGTCACCGACGATGCCGTTGCCGTATTCCGTGAATGTCCGCCACCAGCGCTTGTGCGGCAGGCCATCGTACGGCCGCAACGGCGCGGGGCCGCTCCACATCTCGTAATCGAGGAAATCGGGCACCGGCTCAAGCGGCGGATTGCCATTGGCGCGCATATGAAAGTAACAGCACAGGTCCACATGGCCGATCTTCCCAAGCAGGCCGGCTTCAACCACCTGCTTCTTCGCGTCAATGAGATGCGGCGTACTCTTGCGTTGCGTGCCAATCTGCACGACGCGTTTGTGTTTCCGTGCCGCGTCGAGCATCGCTTCGCCTTCGCGGACATCGCGGCTGATTGGCTTTTGGCAATACACATCGGCGCCTGCCTCAATGGCCGCAATACAGTGCAGCGCGTGCCAATGATCCGGCGAACCGACAAGCACGATGTCGAGGTCCTTCTCCTTGAGCATCTCGCGGTAGTCGCCGTAGGTCCGTGGTTTCTTCTTCGACCTCTGGCGTTGGCTGGCAATCTCCACGGCTCCGGCGAGCATCTGTTTGTCCACGTCGCAGATACAAACAATCTCGATCGGCGCGACTTGGGCAAGTCGCCAGAGGTCGCTCTTTCCATACCAGCCGGCGCCAATCAGGCCGACTCGTTTGGGCTTGCCGTTGACGATGTCCAGCGCGTCAGCACCGAACGAAGGAAATGCGGCCAAAGCAGCGAGCGAGGAAGCGGACTGGAGAAATCGGCGACGGCTGATGGTGAAACTGTTACAGGTGGTTGTGGTTGGAGCAGGTTTCATGGCGGCAATATGAACCGTTCCGACGGCGCGCGCAACCCCTTCGTTCATGGACAAACGCCGACCGTCCATCGCATCAAGCAGAAACTCAGTCTCCTCAAGCGCGCCAATGATGAGCCAGGTCTCCTCGGCGTCTGTGTCGTTGAACAGCTGGCGCCCGGCCCGAGCCGACCATCACACCGTCATAGCGCGGTACGGTCAATGTCTCGTCACCCACGCGCATTCGGTCCGTGCCTTCCGGCACGAAAAAAACTCTTCTGCGCACATGTACTTGTGCAGCGTGTTGGCGCTCTTGGCGGCAATAGCCAAAGCCGCTACTGAAGAGATCGTCAGAGGGGTGGCGGTTGGAAAAGGTTCAGCTATTCCGTTTGACACCGCCAAGTAACACGGCCCCAAACCTTTTGCACGCGCACTGGTAATGTCGGACCAACCGCACCAGATCGCCTGTGCGGTAGCGGACTATGGGCCGGCCGGTTCGCCCCAGCGTGGTAAGAACCAGTTCACCCGACTCCCCGTCTTTCAGAAGTTGGCGGGTGACGGGCTGAATGACCTCAGCAATGAATTCCGTTTCGAGGAAGTGCAGGACGCCCGTGTGTGCGAGACATTCGCTCGCAACGGAACCCGCCTCCGTCAGGCCGTAACGGTCAAAACATTTCGCCCCCAACGTCCGCTCACTTTGCTGACGCAGGAGCGCGGCGCGCGGATTTGTCTGACCCGGGGCTATGATCTTTCTCAGGCCAAGCGATTTCAACTTGAGCCCGACCTTTACGGCAGTTTCGGCGAGGGCAAGGATCGTTTCGGTCTTCCCAACCAACACGTCGGCGTTGAATTGCTGAAGCAATTGCAGTTGAGCTTCATCACTGGCATCACCCGCGGGAATACAACAACAGCCAAGGCGGCAGGCACCTTCAAACATAATCCATGGACCGGAGGATACGTCCAGATTCATCGCAAAGAAAATGCGTTGGCCCGGTTCAATGCCGGATATGAGGTAGAGCGACTGGCTGCAATGCATGACCCAATGCCAGCTCAATGCCGTGTCCGCCCAATAGATCGGCGCGCGCGTTGTGCCGGAGGAGCGATGGATGCGCTTGAAGGCGCCGAAAGGCTGCGTCAGGTTGGTGCCCAGCGGCGGCGACGCGGTCTGATCGGCCACCAGTTCAGCGCGTGTGGTCAGGGGGAATTCCGCCAGTTGCCGGAGTGAAGTGAGACGATGCTGCGTGACGCCGGCCTCTCGCCATTTGCGGGTGTAAAACGGATTGTGCTCCCAGACCTCACTGAGCAGTCCATTCAGTTTATCGAGCTGGAGTTGCTCGAGGTCGGACGTTTGCATCTCATGTGTAGCGGACACCGGCATGTTCCGGCAGATAAAATTCTGGCAGCAACCAATCCACTTGCAACAAGCCTTCACGCGTCAGCCAGACAACGTCGCCTTGGATTTCCAAAAGGCCTTTGCTGAGAAGCGCCTCGAACTGAGTTTCAAAATGCTCAATCAGATTGATCCCAAATTTGTTGCGGAAATAGTCGGCATCCAACGAGCCGGTCTTGAGCTGGAGAATTACTTCCCGGCGCAACTTTTCCTCGGGCTTGATCCGCAAGGCACGCTGCAACGGCAGTTTGTCCTGCTGGAGCAGTTTGGTGTAGCGCTCAAAAGTGTCCGCGTTTTGATAGTGAACTCCTTGCAGATGACCGAACGCGGTTTCGCCCAGCGCCAGCAGGTCCGCGCCGTGCCAGAAATGTTCGACAGTATAAACAAAGCGCCATCGTTTCGGGTTGCGGATGGCCATGTAACCGCTGCCAATGACGTATCCCGCGGCTTCGCACGTGCGGAACGCCTCACGCACCATGGCGCGCTTGGACGGCCACGATGGCAGCGGCACTTCGCGGCCGGCCTTCAACGACGTGTAGAGATTGGAATTGTGAGTCAACTCCAGTTGATAAATGGTTATGCAATCCGGCATCAGTTCCAACACCTGATCCATCGTCCGCCGCCAGGTTGCCTCGGTTTCACCGGCCAACCCGGCGAGCAAGTCTAGGTTGATCTCATCGAATCCCGCTTCGCGCGCTTGGTGGAAGGCGTGGATGCAATCCGCGATGCGGACATCGCGACCGCTCCGTCGGAGAATTTCGTCGTTTAGCGTCTGAAAGCCGATGCTCAAACGGGTAACACCGAGGTCTTTGAGCGCTTGGAATTTCTCCGGCGTCACAGAACCCGGCTCACATTCAAAAGTGCACTCCTCCACTGCATCCCAACTGCTGCGTTCCTGTAAACCGCCGAGCAGGCGTCGAATCGATTCGACCGAGGGATAGGAAGGCGAACCTCCGCCGAAATAAACCGAGCTGAAGGCGCGATCTTGAAACGCCGGATATTTTTGGTAGAGGGCCAATTCCTTGAGGACGGAATCGATGTAGAGGTCAACATCTTCGGGACTGCGACGCGGATAAACGCGAAAGTAGCAATAGTGACAGCGTTGCCGACAGAACGGAAGGTGGACGTAAAGGCCCAGCGGCCCACTTGAGGTGTCGCTCGAAAGGGCGTGAAACAGTTTGGGTATCTCAGCCGGTTGCCAGACGGAAAACGGTGGGTAATTGGAAATAAAATAATTGCCGACCTCGGTGTTGATGGGGGTTGATTCGAGCGTTGGTTTCATATTGCGGCCTTTCGATTTCTTTGTCAGGTGTATCGCGCCTCCTGATATTGAGGGCCGTAAAAGCGTGGGAGCAAGCGGTCCACCTGCAACAGTCCCTGGCTGGTCAGACGGATGCACGTGTTGCTAAACGTAAGCAACCGGGCTGCCGCCAACGCCTTGAGCTGCGTCCCAAAAACCTCGAGCAGGTCCACGCCAAATTTCCGGCAAAATTCAGCCGTGTCGATTACACCGAACTTGAGTTGCAGGATGAATTCGCGCACCAATTGGTCGTAGTCGCTGAGTCGATAGGCCCGCTTGACAGGTAGATGTCCTTCTTCGACCTGAGCTTCGTAGGATTCGAGCGTGACCTCGTTCTGGAAATGCACTCCGCCCAGGTAACCGAACGAAGCCACCCCCAGTCCCAGCATGTCGTGCCCGCGCCAGAGGTAATCTTGATAGAGAAAGCGATGCCGCACCGGGTCCTTGACTGCAGAATATGCGTTGACCACCGTGTAGCCCGCTTCATCTAGTTTACCGAAGGCGTAATTGAGCCGCTCCCGTTTTTCCGGCCAGGACACCACATCGCCCGGCAGGCAGTTCATTCTCAGATCGCGATACAACTGCGTGTTGTAGGGAATTTCAGTTTGATAAATCGTCACGCTGTCCGGGGACAGTTCAATCATCTGCCGGACTGAATCCCGCCACTGCGCCCAGGTCTCGCCGATGAGGCCGGCCATCAGGTCCAGATTCACCCAATCAAAACCGGCCATTTGGATCTCCGCATAAGCGCGTCGCACATCTTCAGCAAGATGAATTCGCCCGTTCAGCTTCAACAATGTGTTGTCGAAACTCTGCACGCCCATGCTCAACCGTGTGACGCCGATTTCGCGCAACGTTTCCAAAAGATCGCGGCGGACCGATCGAGGTGCGCACTCGAAGGTGACTTCTTCGACATGGTCCCAGGGAAGCGCGCCGCGCAGTCCGTTCCCCAATCGACGGACTTGGGACGAAGTGAGGGTCGAAGGTGTGCCGCCGCCAAAATAAACAAATGAAACCGGCCGGCCTTTCACTGCCGGCCGTTCCCTGTATAGCGTCATCTCCCGCACCAGCGAGTCGATGTAGCGCTCCACGACTTCAGGTTTTTGACCGATGTAAGAAAGATAATAGCAGTAATCGCATTTCCTCTGGCAAAATGGGACGTGCAAATAGATTCCGAGCGGCGTCGCAGATGACTCCACATTCAGCGCTTCCTCAAGTGCCGGCACGTCTGCCGGATTCCAGACGGAAAATGGAGGATAAGCGGCAACGAAGTAATTACCCACAAGCGGTTCTTCCGCCCGCTGAGGCAAAGCGACCGATGCTGTAGCGCACACAGTCATGATAATCTACAAGACGTTTCTACGCTTTCGCAGATTCGCGCACCTTGATCGGGGTCAAAACACGACTTGTTTGTGGTTGAGGCGCTTGCAAGAAATCGCGAGCAAAAGAAGCGAAGCCTTTGCCAAGAAACGTGTGGTCGCCGATCTCAATCACACGCAGTTTACGCCCAAGCTTATGAAGGCGATGGAACGATTCGAGTTCGGCGAAAACGATCGGTGCGTACTTTGCCCGTTGAATCAGGTCAAGACTGGCGTCGCTGTCCGCATCAAACAACTCTGCGCCTCACCGGAAATCAGCCATCGGTTGCGCGAAATCGGATTCTGCGAAGATCAGATCATCAGGCTGCTCACCAGCCAGGCGAACATCATCTGCCAGGTGTGCAACGCGCGACTCGCCATCAGCGCGCAACAGGCTCAAGAGATCATGGTTGAACCGGTCCTTCAGCAGGTTGGTCGATAGCGTCCTAGTTTCTCTCTCATATTATTTTGCGAGAAACGCGGTGAATTTTTTCCAGCGCCGCGATCCACATCGGATGTTCATTCATGCAGGGAATCCGCGTAAATTCCTTGCCGCTGGCTGCCATGAACTGCTCGCAGCCGCGCATCCCTATTTCTTCGATCGTCTCCAGACAATCCGAGACGAACGCCGGACAGATGACGAGTATCCTTTTCTTTCCCTCCTGCGCCAGGCGCGGCAATTCGTAATCCGTGTAAGGCTTCAGCCACGGGTCCTTGCCTAGACGCGACTGGAATGAAACAGAATACTTCCCTTCCGGCACGCCCGCGAGCTTCACGAACGCCCGCGTCGTGGCGAAACATTGCGCGCGATAACACATTGCGTGCGCCGGGCTGGCGACTTCGCAGCAATTTTCGACCTGCAAACAATGACACTTCGTCGGATCGGACTTCCGCAGATGTCGTTCCGGAATTCCGTGATAACTGAACAGGAGATGGTCATGGTCTCGCTTTAGAAAATCCGCTGCGCTGGCCACCAGCGCCGTGACGTAGTCCGGTTGATCATAAAACGGCGGCTGGACGGTGATCTTCATTTGCGGCGCGAATTGAGCTGCGACTTCCTGCACGCGCACCACGGCGCTTTCGTAACTGGACATCGCATAATGTGGGAACAGCGGAATGAGTAAAACGTCGGCTGCACCTTTGCTTGCGAGGTTTTTCACTGCGAACTTAATGGATGGATTCTGATAACGCATCGCGAGCTCGACTGGAACGCTTGCGCGCTCTTGCAATGCGGCTTGGACGTGTTTACTCGTGACCACAAGCGGCGAGCCATCCTTCGTCCAAATCTTTTCGTAGGCGTGGCCCGATTCCGCCGGGCGCTTGATGAGGATTATTCCTACGATGAATCGTCGCAGCGGCCACGCAACGTCAATCACGCGACCGTCCATCAGAAATTCATTCAAGTATCGCCGCACGTCCGGCACGGACGGCGAATCGGGCGAACCCAAGTTGACCAGCAGAACCGCTTTGTTCATGTCGTTCGTTGAATCGTTAAATCGTTGAAACGTTAAATGGTCGCCAGATGAAGTCACGATTTAACCATTCAACGATTCAACGTTTTAAGGACTCCGCGACTCGCTCAACGACATTGATGCCGGAAATAATCGAGTCGCTCAACGAAATGCCGTCGCGATAATGGCCGGCGAGAAAAAATCCCGGGGCTTTGGTTTCGATGTCGTTCATCAATTCCTTGAAGCGTCCGTAGCCGACATTGTATTGCGGAATCGCTTGCGGATACAGGACGCAGTTCTGAAATGTCGGCTTCCCGCGCACGCCGAGCAGCACGCGCAAATCTGCGCAGACGATTTCGTAAAGTGTTTCCCCCGGCAGCGATGTGAGTTCGGGATACCGCTCGCCGCCGACATAACTCGTCAGCGTGAGATGTCCGGTGGGCGCGCGGTTCGGAAATAGTGATGACGAAAAGATCGTTCCAAGAATTTTGAAACCCTCAATTCTCGGAATCAACATGCCGAATCCTTCACACGGATGTTCAACGTCTTCGCGCCGGAATCCAAGCACGACACTTGCAACCGGGGGGTAACGGATTTCGGAAAAGGCCGCAAGGTCAAGTTCGTTGGTAGGGCGCATCACTCCGTGCGCGCCGTCGGCGGGCATGGGACTGCCCGCCCTACCTGTTACGTCAACTTGCAACTCCGCCAGCCGTTTCGCCGTTCCACAGAAGACTACCGTGCTGTGTTCGGCTTCGCCGCTCGAAGCTGTCAGTCGCCATCCATCCGCGGTTTTCGCGAGCCGGGCAACAGATGTGTTCAACTTCAGTGCGTTGCCCAAGTGCGTGGCCAGCGTGTCCGGCAAAACCTGCAATCCTTCGTCGAATGAGAATTTTGGGGCGCGATCCTTTGCCACTTCGCCGCGTTTCTTGCGCTCGCGAGCGCCGAAAATCTGGCCCTTGATCATCGAGCCGTAATTATCTTCCAGCGCCTTCAATCTTGGGAATGCGTGCGTGACGGACAGTTTGTATGGATCACCCGCGTAAATCCCGGCCACGAGCGCATCAATCGCGTGATCGAGAAACTCCTGGTTGAACCGGCGTACCACGAATTGGGCGATGCTTTCCTCAATGCCATCGCGACGCGGCTTGATGAATGGCTCCCGCACCACGGCAAATTTGGCTCTAGGGGAAAACAAATCCGTCGTGAAAAATCCGAACGGCGAGCTAGGCATCGCAATGGCCCGTTTATATCGGACGACGAAACGCGCTTCAGCCTTCGGCGCTGGATTCAGCCGGCGCGATTGCAGGCCCGCGTCGCAGACGAGTTGCGCAATCTTTGGCGACGTTTCCAGAATCGTGTTCGGCCCGAACTCAGCGAGATAACCGTCCTTCCGCAGCGATTGAATCACGCCGCCTACGCGCCCACCCGCTTCATAAACCGTGACCGGCACGCCCCTGCGCTTCAGGTAAAACGCTGCCGTCAAACCCGTGATGCCAGCACCAATGATTGCGACGGGTTTCATTTTCCCCGCCGCGATTTCTTCCTCACGATGTCAGCCGCCGATTGCAGCGGCGCGGGATGACGTTTCTCGTACTCCAACCGAAAGTCTTCCAACAGCGGAAGCTCAAGCATGTCCTTCTCGCGGCCCGTCGCCCGTTTGCTCGCAATGATGTCGCGAAGATTTGCGATGTGAAAAATGCCCTCGGATAGTTTTCGAGACTTTGCCGTGGCGAAGCTTTCGATTCCATCAGGCGCAAAAACAAGGTCCACGTCGAACGGCCCGCTTTTGATCTGCACGAAATCCTTGCAGCTTGTGATTTCCCGTTCCAACTCAAGATTGAGGTCGAAACCGATTCGTTTCAAAGCGGTCACGATGCGCCGCCCGTTTTCCGGCGAGCACGCCGGAAAAATGTCCACGTCTTGTGTCGTGCCGGGATAGCCGAGAAGAATGGCGCCACTCTTGCCGATGAAAAGGTATTCGACTCCCTCTTTGTTAAAAGCCCGGGCAATTTCCTCGGCTTGGGCCGGTCGAAATTCGGGTCGCCGGCTCATTTGGCGCGCCGAAAACCCAAATATCTTGGCAGGTTTTTTTCACACCACTCGCGATACTCGGCCGTCGAATCAAACGAGCGCCACGGCGCGTCATCGAGCACCGGCTTATAGACGCGATTGAAGCCATACTTGATGCGCAGGGCCAATGGCCGATCCATTTGTCGGCGGCACTGCTCGCGGAACGCTTCGTGAGCCTGCTGGGCGGTCTGTTTCATGGCAACGGGAGTTTATCGGATTCACCGGCTGCGTCAAACACACGACTGTCCGGCACACCCCTGCGCTTCGGGTAAGACGCCGCCGTCAAACCCCTGATGCCAGCGCCGATGACGGGTTTCACCGTTGCCTCCAATAGTAGAGTTCGGTGCTGTCACTCGGGTATGTGCTACCATAATCCTTGCCGGGAATGGGAATCTCAAATTTATCGCGATTCAAGTCAATAGGTCGCCACTCTACATTTTTTTTGTCCCCTGCCGAAATCTTCCGAACAAATTGCAAAACTCGCTTTTCGCACGCACCAAACTCGACAAAATGTTTTTGACCTTCAATTAACGAGACACGGTTGGCGCCGCACATATCTGGAAAGCGCAATTGAGAAATATCATCCTCCCAGAAGCAGATTGGACAAATTGCATACGAGCCCGGAGGTTCGTCGAAGCTCAGATAACCGCAGCATGGACAAGGATACTTCACAAATATTTAGATCGTCTTCGAATGTCTCCGCTCGCCCGCAGGTGCGAGCGCGTTGTCGAAACACATCGCGATATTGCGGATGAAGAGGCGGCCAGCGTCGGTCACTTCGAGACCAGCACCGTTGCGTTTCACCAAACCGTCCACCTCGAACGGCGCGAGCGCGGCAAGCTCGCTGGCGAAATGTTTCTCGAAGTTGATGCCTAGTTTCTGCGACATCGCCGCGAAATCGAGTGAAAGGTCGCACATGACGCGCATGATGGTTTCGCGGCGGATCTTGTCCTCTTCGGTTACAAAGTACGCACGATGCAGCGGAACGCGGCCTGCGTCCACGGCTTCCTGATATTTCGGCAGTTCCTTCTGATTCTGCCAGTAGGCCTCCG
>CAZYYS010000033.1:0-26721 GCA_964651015.1 uncultured Verrucomicrobiota bacterium | reverse complement strand
AATCCCACGATTGACCTTTTGAAAAACGCGCCGGAGGTGGCGCTGAACGCTTTGTTCAGCCCGGAGCACGGCATCCGCGGCGCCTTGGACGAAAAGGTAAATGACAGCGTAGATGAAAAAACCGGGCTGCCAATTTACAGTCTTTACGGCGACACGCACAAACCGAAACCGGAGCAATTGAAGGAACTCGACGCTTTGGTCTTCGACATCCAGGACATCGGCTGTCGCTTTTACACCTACATCTCAACCATGGGCGGAGCGCTCGAAGCCGCGGGGACGGCGGGCCTCAAGATTTTTGTTTTGGACCGCGTGAATCCGATCAACGGAGTGACGATCGACGGACCACTGCTTACCGGTGAAACCAGCTTTACGGCGTTCCATCCGATTCCGGTGCGTTACGGCATGACGATTGGAGAGTTGTCACAAATGTTCAACGCCGAACGCAATTTCAAGGCCGATCTTACTGTGATTCCCGTCGAGAACTGGTCGCGAGATTTTTGGTTCGACGAAACCGGTTTGCCGTGGATCAATCCCTCGCCCAACATGCGCAGTCTGGTAGAGGCGACGCTTTACCCCGGAGTTGGGTTGCTCGAAACGACGGCATTATCGGTCGGCCGTGGCACCGACACGCCGTTTGAAGTCGTCGGCGCGCCGTACATCAACGATGTTCAACTGGCCGATGAACTAAACCATGCGGCGCTGGTTGGTGTTCGCTTCGTGCCCGTGCGATTCACACCCAGGGCCAGTGTCTTTCAAGGCAAACTTTGCTCCGGCGTGAACATTATCGTGACCGATCGCGATCACTGCAACGCAGTGGACATCGGGCTTACCATCGCACAGACACTCCATCGACTTAATCCCGTGGAGTTCGACGTTCAGAAGTTCAATCGACTGCTCGGTCACGACGCTACCATCAACGCGTTGAAATCCGGCAAGACACTGGCGGAGACTAAAAAATCCTGGACTGCTGAGTTGGAAGAGTTTCAGAAGCGTCGGGCGAAATATTTGATCTACAAGTAAAACAGCATTCCGCCGCCTTGCGCCGGATTTGCCTTCTTCACCAGCCAGAACAATTTCCAGAATTCCGGAGCGCGCCTCTATGAGGCCCAGTACTCTCTCGCAAATCGTTTCGGAAATGTTTTGGCGCGTTAACGGGCTGACTTTGTTGCCGGGGCATCACGATTTGTCGCCGACAAGGAGATGGTCGTGTCCCACTTCCAAGGATACTCCTTCTTGTTGATGATGAGCACGCGCGGAATCAGCTCTATTTCGTGTCCGAAGAGGTAGAACGTGACCGTGCCCGGCAAAAAAGTCGCATCCATAAAAATGCACTGACCGAAAGGGACGGGGAAAGGAACTTCCTTTGGCGTCTCGAACGTCAACCGCGCACTGGAATTTGTCAGCGGCAGTTTGTCGCCCGGAAAATCGATCTTCAAATTGGAGATGTTGAGTTTGGGTTGGGAGATAATCAGTTCGGGGACGCCAGTGGTGCTGTTCGTGAAGATTACCTGCCACGGGCCGTTGACTGTTCGCCGATGCTCGATGCCGTAAAAAAAAACGGCGTAAACAACGACTGCAATGATGAACGCAACGATAACGTGTTTCAGCGTGCCGGACGATTTCATTTTGAGTCGCTGCTTTTGTCAGGCGGATTTGGTTTGCAAGCCGGCGGGAGGATTGAGTTGCCTAGGATAAAAATAAAAGTTAGTCGTGTGGACATCCGAATTGATCACTTCGCGATTGCGGGTTGAGCAGAAATCGAACTGGTGGAGCCGAGGGGGATCGAACCCCTGACCTTCTCATTGCGAACGAGACGCTCTACCAACTGAGCTACGACCCCGCACCAATCCTCTGGAAGATTTCCCAGTTGCTGAGGGATTGCAACCGCATTTTTCAGAAAGAACACCGGCCCGTTACCATCGAACCCGGCCATCAGCCAGAAGTTCTTGAAATGTTGAACGGCTCGCTTCAGTGTGCGCAACATTCCCGATCTAATTTAGAATCCCGGCATACTTCCGGATCCAGCTATAATGACCATGCGTTTCTACCGCGCCGTCTCCGTACCCGAGTAACCGATTGGTAGTGAATTCCGAGCAGAGCTATAAACAATGCTACGGCTTTGTTTTGCACTTTAATATTTTACCACCCGGGGATTCCCCTGGGCTAAACTTAGAACCTTCACCGGATGCACTAAGCTGGTTTGACCCGGGTTGTGGGTGGAGTGATTTGACCGAGGATTAGGAATAACTGCGCTCGGTAAGGCGTCAGGGTCACACGTATTAGTATGAAAATGTAGTGAAGTAGTGAACAGGGAGAAAAATGCGTTTTAGCTTTGCGCTTGGATTCGTGTTGTTACTTGGCGCGCCGGCCCCGCCCGGCAATCACCTCGCCGACAAGCTGAGCAACCCTAACGCCATCCCGTTGATGGTCACCGGTTTCGTCCTTACGAACTTCCTTCGTCGCTTCGACGCGGTTTCAAAACTTGGTCCTCCACCCTAAAAGTGATTCAGCCGACTTGTTCATCCAGTTTGGCAGCGAGGGGAATGCTCCAAAGATTAGTCTCGGGGGCGCGGCTCATGGGTTTGTTTGCACTCTGTTGGCTGGCTTGTCTGCCTGCGGCCTTCAGCCAGAAGCTGCAGTTGGAGATTGAACCGGAGTGGCAAGGCAAGCCGCTGGTTTTGAGTCGGAAGCTGCCGGGTGAACTGGGGAACGGGATTTCCATCAGCCGTCTTGATGGGTTGCTTTCGCAATTGGCACTACAGCGGTTAGATGGCAGTTGGCTGGAATCGGAGCAATGGCACGTTATTCTGAGCGCACAGAAGCTGCGCCTGTCCGGCACGGCAGATGGCCTCCCGGCCCAGGCATTTAAAGCAATTCGGTTTCGCGTGGGACTCGACGCGAAGACTGATGCCAGCGATCCACAAGTTTGGGGACCGGAGTATCCGCTCCATCCGAATGTCTGCGGTCTTCATTGGGGTTGGAGTTCGGGCTATGTGTTCCTGGCAATTGAAGGGCATTGGGAACCGTCGCCCGGCAAGCCCAGCGGCTTCTCCTATCACCTAGCGGGAGCAGAAAAGCCGATGATGGTTGAGTTACCGGTTAAGTTCTCGGGCGCTCAACTCACGACGATTCGTTTGACCATGGATGTTGCCTCCGTACTCTCGGCCGGCGCGGTGGTGCGCGAGGCCGTTTCCACCCACTCGCGTAACGGCGATGCGCTCGCGTTGCGGATCAAGGACCGGGTCACTCGGTCGTTTGCAGTAAAGCGTGTCCAGACCGATCTCTACCAACCGGAGGCAGTAGTTCGAAATTCAACCTCGCCACCGCCTGCCGACACCACGCCCTTTCTGTTGCGTATTTCGGACCGGTTGCCCAAGGCAAAATTGCCAGCGGACAATCCGCTGACGGTCGAAGGTGTGGAACTGGGCCGGCGGCTTTTTCACGACACACGGCTTTCCAAAAACAATACCCAGTCTTGCGCCACATGCCATAACCAAGCGAAGGCATTTACGGATGGGCGCAGCCGAAGCTTCGGTGAAAGCGGTCAGACCGGTCGGCGAAGCGCGATGTCCCTAGTGAATCTGGCGTGGGGACAGGAGTTCTTTTGGGACGGACGGGCGAAGTCGCTTCGTGAACAAGTGCTCGTGCCCATTCAGGATTCGCACGAGATGAATGAGACCCTGGAGCGGGTCGTCGCCAAGCTTGCGGCGGAGGGTGGCTACCCCGCGCAGTTCCACGTGGCATTCGGCACAGCTGGCATCACGTCCGACCGCGTCGCCCGGGCGCTGGAGCAGTTCCTCCTCACCTTAGTCTCGCAAGAATCAAGATTTGACCGGGCTGCGCGCAAACTCGACACCTTGACGGCGCAGGAACAACGCGGCTTGCAGTTGTTCGTGACGGAGTACGACCCAACGCGGGGGTTGCGCGGCGCGGATTGTTTTCACTGTCACGGCGGTAATCTTTTCAGCAATCACCAGTTTTTGAACAACGGCCTGGCCGAACGTGCGGGCGACCTTGGCCGGATGGAAGTCACCCGATTGGAAGCCGACCGCGGCAAGTTCAAAGTGCCGACACTGCGAAACGTGGCGTTGACGGCGCCCTACATGCACGATGGGCGTTTTGCCACGCTCGAAGAAGTGGTTGCGCACTACAATGGCAAACTCGAACGCTCACAAACCCTGGACCCCAACCTGGCCAAGCATCCCGAATCGGGTCTTGGCTTGAGCGCCGAGGATCAGGCCGCGCTTGTGGCCTTTCTCAAGACGCTCACGGACGAAACTTTTGCCACTTCAACCCCTTCGGTTCAGCAGCTTTCCAAAACGGAGTAAAATCTATGCCTAGCCAACCCTTTAAGTTCATTCGGGTCTCAACTGCTGCTTTTTGCGGCATGATCGTGTTCCTAGTTCTGTCCCGCGTCGCCCAAGCCGACGAAGACACTCATGCGCAAGCCGACGCCTTCGCGGCCGAAGCAGCGGCACTGCTACCAGCCGCCGGGCCGTCGATCGCTGCGGCAACGGCGCCGGCGGAACGAATCACGCTGGGTGAGTGGGGCGCGGTAATTCCGTGGACGCCACACATTCCGGTTTCGGCGGCAACTTTGCCCGACGGCAGGGTGCTGACCTTTGCTTCCAATCAACGCACGACATTTCCGTCCGGGGTGGAATTCACCTACGCGGCGACTTGGAACCCAGCCACGGGACAATTTGTGGAATACAACCACCCTTCGCACGACATGTTTTGCGGGGGGATTGTCACCTTGCCGGATGGCCGGGTGCTGGTGAACGGCGGCCGAAACACCACGGTGCGTTCAAGCATTTTCGACTGGCGGGTGAACACCTGGACCCGCACGCCGGACATGAATGATCCGCGCTGGTATAATACCACGGTAGCCCTGCCGAACGGCCGGGCTTGGACGGTCAGCGGAGACGGCGGACCGGGAACAGCGGAACGTTGGGATCCATCTTCAGGCTGGAGCCGGCAGACCGGAATCAATTGGAACACGGTGCTGGCGGAGCCGGGATACATCACCCGCTGGCATCCGTTCCTATTGGTGGCACCGGATGGCCGGCTGATTCATTTCGGGCCGACGGACACGATGCACTGGGTTTCCACGGAGAACAGCGGCAGCATGACCAACACGGGCACCTTTGTCCCAGGGACGCATTATCCGAAGGAAGGTTCCTGGGTCATGTATAACGAGGGACGAATCCTGGTGGCGGGCGGCGGGGCCGATACCAAGGCCAACAGTGGCGACAGCACCACGGGCACCAGCAGCAAAGTAGCCTACACGGTGGATGTACGTACCGGCACGCCGGTGGTGGCATCAGTGGCGTCCATGACTTTTGCGCGGCAATTCGCCAACGGGGTCGTCCTACCCAACGGGGAAGTCATGATCATTGGCGGCAACACCTCCGGCCTCAAGTTCAACGACACCGGCTCGATCCTTACGCCGGAAATCTGGAACCCAACCACCGGCCAGTGGCGCGTTGCGGCGGATATGTCTGTGCCGCGCAACTACCACTCGCTGGCCTTGCTGCTGCCGGACGGAAGGGTTCTTTCCGGCGGCGGTGGGTTGAGCGGAAACTCCGCCGATCATCAGGACGCCCAGCTTTATACTCCGCCCACGTTGTTCAATGCTGACGGCTCACTCGCCACCCGGCCCGTGTTGAGCAACGCACCGGCAGTAATTGGCGTCGGAACCAAGTTCGCCGTCACCGGCACGGCGGGTTTGCAGAAATTCAACTTCATCAAGATGTCCGCCATCACCCACTCGGTGAACACCGATCTGCGGTTTCTCCCGCTCTCCTTCAGCCAGATTTCACCGGGCAATTATGAAATCACCGCCCACGGCAGCTTGAACGTGATGACGCCGGGCTATTGGATGCTGTTCGGCTTGAACGCTTCGAACGTTCACTCCGTGGCAAAAATCATATTAGTTGACTCCACCAGTTCGGTGAACATCACGCCTCCCGGAAATCGAACGTCGTACATCGGACAACCGGCCTCGTTGCAAATGGCCGGCAGCGGTCCCACCGGCAGCGTGTTGAACTGGTCGGCTACCGGACTGCCGACCGGACTCGCCATCAATGGCGCCAGCGGCTTGATCTCCGGCACCCCGACGGTTCTCGGCGACTTCTCGGTTCAAGTCACCCTGAGCGCTGGCGGCGTGTCCACCACGGCGAATTTTGTCTGGACCATCCAGCCAGTGACGTTCAGTCAGAATTATTTGAACTTCAACAACGCCTCCGCATTGACTCTGAACGGCAATGCCGCTTTCTCCGGCGGCGCGTTGCGGGTGGTGCCCAGGACGAGGAATCGGGTGGGGTCGGCCTTCCTTTCAAACCCAATTGCCATCGGCACCAATACTTCGATTTCCACCCGGTGGGTCTTCCGGATCCATGGCACCGCCGACGGCGGTGATGGTCTGGTCTTTATCATCCAAGGGAACGGCCCCACATCCATTGGAACCGGGGGCAGCGGTCTCGGCTACAGCGGAATAGGCAGAAGCGTCGCGGTGGAGATTGACAACAACCAGAACACGGGCGACCCAACCGCAAATCACCTCGGCATCCTTACCAACGGCAACGTGACGGCGCATCTTGCCACCTTCACTCCGGGTTGGGACCTGGAAAACGAGTCGAGCCATACCGTTTGGGTCGAGTACGACGGCCCTCTGAATCAACTCCGGGTCTATGCCGCACAAGGCAACGTTGCGCAGCGTCCAGCCAATCCCGTGATGACGGCCACCATTGACCTGCCGGCGCTAGTGGTGGGCGAACAGGCTTGGTTCGGATTTAGCGGCGCGACGAGTTCGCTCAACAACAATCACGATATTGAGAGCTGGAGACTCACGGTGAATGCATTCTCGCTTCCAGCTCAACCGCTGCTCACCACCCCCGCCAACCAGACCAACGCCCTTGGCGGGGCCCTGACTCTGCAAATGCAAGCCACTGATCCCAATGGCGACTTGCTGACCTGGAGCGCCACGGGTTTGCCTGCGGGACTTTCCATCAATCCGACCTCCGGGTTGATCTCGGGCACTCCAAATCAGGTGGGAGATTTTTCTCCAACTGTGACAGTGACCGATAGCAACACACTCCCGGTGAACGCGAACTTCGCCTGGACGATCAACAATCTTTTGACTGTTCAACCTCTGAGTGGAACCGCAGTCCCCGCCGGTTCCACCGTGGCGCTCACTGCCCAGGCTACAGGCGGATTGAACAGGCTATACCGCTGGAGTTTCGGCGACGGAACGCCGGACACGGCTTTCTCCAGTTCGCCTTCGACTTCGCACCTGTTCTCCACGCCGGGCCGTTTTCTGGTCACAGTTACGGTTCGAGATGACACCGGGCGTGAAGTGACCAGCAGCTATCGCCAAGCCGTGTATGCGCCGCTGACGGCGTCCCGGCCGGCCGCCTCAACGAGCATCGCTTACGAGACCCGGACGGGCGTGAATTCGCGCCTCTGGGTGGTGAATCCCGACAACGACAGCGTCACCGTCTTCGATGCGGTCACCCGCGCGAAATTGGCCGAAGTAAGCGTGGGCCGCGCTCCGCGAAGCCTCGCCCTGGCGCCGGACGGACGGGTTTGGGTGGCCAACACTGAATCAGCCTCGTTGACGATCATTCAGACGAATTTCGCCATCGCCCAAACAGTGAATCTCCCTCGTGGTTCAAGGCCATTCGGTTTGGTCTTCGATCCCGCCGGCCAGAACGCCTATGTCGCTCTGGAAGGAACCGGAAAGATTCTCAAACTCAATCCCACCACTGGCGCCACCATCGCTTCGCTGAACGTCGGTCTCAACGTCCGGCACCTTTCAGTGACCGCCGACAGTGCGCGAATTCTTGCGACAAGGTTCATCACCCCGCGAGTGCCCGGAGAAGAAACGTCCGCGCCGCAGACTACGGTAGCGGGAGTAAAATACGGAGGCGAAGTGGTAAAGGTCAACATCGCCACCTTTGCCATCGAAGGTACCGTGATTCTCGAGCACAGCGAACAGCCCGACACGTCGAATTCCGCCCATGGCATTCCCAACTACCTCGGCGCGGCGGCGATCTCGCCGGACGGCCTGAGCGCCTGGGTGCCGTCTAAGCAGGACAACATCAAACGAGGCACCTTGCGCAATGGCGGCGTACTCACTCATGACATGAGCATCCGAAGCATTGCCTCGCGCATCGTCCTCGCCACGCTCACCGAGGACGTGGCGGGCCGGATTGACTTTGATAACGCCGGCATTGCCAGCGCCGCCGCCTTTGACCCGCGCGGAAATTTTCTCTTTACCGTGCTGGAAGGAAGCCGGGAGGTCGCCGTGGCCGACGCCTGGGCCAAGCAGGAGATTCTGCGCTTCCCGGCTGGCCGCGCTCCGCAAGGATTGGCGCTCTCGCCGGATGGCCGCACACTGTATGTTCAGAATTTCATGGACCGCACGATCAGCATTCACGATCTCAATGCGCTGGCCAATGGCGCCGAGACACCGCCGCCCGCTCCCGTGGTGTTGAATTGTGTAACCACGGAAAAGCTCGCGGCGAACGTGCTGCTCGGAAAACAACTTTTCTACGATGCGCGAGACAACCGTCTCGCCTTGCAACAATACATCAGTTGCGCCGCCTGTCACAACGATGGCGGGCAGGATGGCCGCATCTGGGACTTCACCCAGTTTGGAGAAGGCTTGCGGAACACCATCACTCTCCGTGGTCATGGCGGCATTGCGCAAGGACCGCTCCACTGGACTGGCAACTTCGATGAAGTTCAGGATTTCGAAGGCCAAATTCGCAATTTCGCCGGCGGTTTGGGACTGATGAGCGACACGAACTTTCATGCTGGTACCCGCTCCCAACCGTTGGGGGACACGAAGGCGGGCTTGAGCGCAGACCTCGATGCGTTGGCGGCCTACCTAAGCTCGTTGACGAAAAATGGTGACAGCCCGGATCGAAATGCGGACGGGACCTTCACGAGCGCGGCCCTGGCCGGGCAGTCCGTTTTCCAACAACAAAACTGCGCTCAATGTCACGCCGGACCACAGTTCACCGACAGCGCACTCAATGTTTTTCACGATGTGGGAACCCTCAAACCTTCGAGCGGGCAGCGACTCGGCGCGGCTTTGACGGGACTGGACACACCGACATTACTCGGCTTGTGGGCGAACGCGCCTTACCTGCATGACGGTTCTGCCGCCACTCTTGAAGCAGCGGTATCCGCACATAACGGAGCAGCCATCAATGCAACAGACCTAAGCAACTTGGTCGCGTTCCTCCGCCAGCTCGATGATGGGGGCTCCGCGGCACCGACGATCAGCGACATCGCCGGTCAAGCGACGACAGTCAACACGGCGACGCCGGCGATCCCGTTCACGATCAATGACGCGGACACGCCGATCGGCAATCTGACCTTGAGCCGCAACTCCTCGAACACGAATCTGGTGCCGACGAACAACATCGTGTTTGGCGGGAGTGGGAACAACCGCACCGTGACCATCACCCCGGCCACGGGCCAGACCGGGAGTACGACGATCACGGTGAGTGTGAGCGATGGCGCGTTGAGTGCCAGCGATACGTTCCTCTTGACGGTCACCGCGGTGAACACGCCGCCGACGATCACGGGGATCGCGAACCAGACGATCAATGTGGGGGCGACGACCGGCCCGCTGGCCTTCACGATTGGGGATGTGGAAACGGCGGCGGGGAGTCTGACGTTGAGCCCCAATTCGTCCAATCCGACGTTGGTGCCGGTGGGGAACATTGTGTTTGGGGGGAGTGGGGCGAATCGGACGGTGACGGTGAGTCCGGCGGCGGGACAGAGCGGCACGGCCACGATCACCGTGAGCGTGAGTGATGGGGCCTTGAGCGCGAGCAACAGTTTTGTGGTGACGGTGAGTGCGCAGGTGGCGGGGACACAATCGTTCACCAATACCGCGGCCATCACGATCCCGGGGGTGGGCAACGCGAGTCCGTATCCGTCGGTGATCAACGTGACGGGGATGGGCGGGACAGTGAGCAACGTGACGGTGACGCTGCGGGGCTTGACGCACACGTGGCCGGCAGACGTGGACGTGTTGCTGGTCGGGCCGAACGGCCAGAAGGCGATGATCTTCTCGGACGTGGGCGGATCGACGGACGTGAACAACGTGACGGTGACACTCTCCGACGCGGCGGCTACTGCGCTGACCGCTGCCGGAACGATTGTCTCCGGGACTTACCGACCGACCAATGTGGAACCGGGCGAGTCCGGGGAGTTGGACACCTTTCCCGCCCCGGCGCCGGGCGGGCCGTATGCGGCGCCGCTAACGGTGTTCAACGGGAGCGCTGCCAACGGGACGTGGTCGCTGTATGCGGTGGATGACGGGGCCGGGGATCAGGGCAGCTTTGCCAGTGGCTGGAGTTTGACGATTACCACGGTAACGACGGGTTCGCAAGCGCCGACGATCAGTGACATAGCCGACCAGGTGACGACGGTGAACACGCCGACGGCGGCGATCCCCTTCACCGTCAACGACGCAGATACCCCGGCTGCCACTCTGGCCTTGAGCGGCAACTCCTCGAACACGAATCTGGTGCCGACGAACAACATCGTGTTTGGAGGCAGCGGGGCCAACCGGACGGTGACGGTGAGTCCGGCAGCGGGGCAGACGGGGAGTGCGACGATCACGGTGACGGTAAGCGATGGCAGTTTGACGGCGAGCGACACGTTTGTGTTGACGGTCAGCGCATCGTCTGGAGGTGGCCAAACGTCCTTCACCAACGCGACGGCGATCACGATTCCGGGAGTGGGGAACGCGACGCCGTATCCGTCGGTGATCAACGTGGGCGGGTTGGGGGGAGTCGTGAGCAATGTGACGGTCACGCTCCGGGGCTTTACCCACACCTGGCCGGCGGACGTGGACGTGTTGCTGGTGGGACCGGGCGGCCAGAAGGCGATGATCTTCTCGGACGTGGGCGGGTCGACGGACGTGAACAACGTGACGGTGACGCTCTCCGACGCGGCGGCGACGGCGCTGACCGCTACCGGAACGATTGTCTCCGGGACCTACCGACCGAGCAATGTGGAACCGGGTGAAACCGGGGAAGTGGATGCGTTTGGCGCGCCGGCGCCGGGCGGGCCGTATACGGCACCGTTGTCGGTGTTCAACGGGACGACCCCCACCGGGGCGTGGTCGCTGTATGTGCTGGATGACGGGGCCGGGGATGCGGGCAGCTTTGGCAGTGGGTGGAGTCTGACAATTTCAACAGCCGGTGCAGCAGCGAGAAACTCAATTTCAGTGGAAGCGCCCCCACAGATCACGTCGATCACGCTGGATGGCCAGGGCGGAATCCGACTGAACGTCAGGGGCCAAGTGGGCCTCAGTTACGGTTTGGAGGCCTCGATTGACTTGGCCAACTGGACCAAAGTCACTGTGCAGGACAACACGACTGGCTCGATCGAGTTCGTTGACCAGCCGACAACAAATGCGGTTCGATTTTACCGAGCTGTATCCGTGCCAAAGTGATTTCAACTGTCAGTAACCTCCGGCAGAGCCAAAGGCTTGAAGGAGGGGGTGCGCCTCAAAACTACATAACTACGTGCGCCTTTGAGCCGCCGCCTTGCGTTCCACTATAACTTGCCGTGCCGGTGACGGTGCCGAAATTGCCCGGTATGAACTCACTACCGGTCGCGGTCGTGCCGGCTTGGGTCCGTGGATGTGACGCTGCCAGCCTCGACTTTCATGTCGAAGAAATTCGCCTCGTTCAGTGAACCGGCGAAATTGGCAACGTGTGGTAAGCGTAAAACAAATCCGCGAATCCAAAAGTCGTTGCCCGGGGAGAAATTCGGCTCCGTCCTAACCTCGTCCTAACCCGTGGAAAAAATTGAGGGGTAAGTGGGTCCACTTGGGTCCACTTGGAAATGCGATGAAAGGCTGATTTGGCAGGGGTTTGTCCACGTGAGTCCACATGGGGGATAAATGGGCCCAGTAGCCCTGATCTTGTTGCGAACGAGACGCTCTACCAACTGAGCTACGACCCCGCACCAAGACGGAGAAAGCTTCCCAATCCCGCGCCAAAAGGCAAGCCACGTTTTCACCGCCGGAACAGTGCCAGTCTGGTTTGCGCGGAACGAGCAGCTCAGTGGTTTTCGGCGGCAAACGGACGCCGAGTCGAGCACACAGGAATGCGTCACGGTTGGCGGACTGTTGGAAACAGCCATATCCTTTTGGGAGATGAGGTAACAATTTCAAGTTTCAAAATGTTCGCGACCACGAGAATCCTGCTGGATGGCAGCAAAGGATGGGGCAACGCGTATTTTTACCGCATGTTTACAGGGAATTGGTATTGGTTGGCGAAGGGGGGACATAAGATAAGTTGAAAAAGTTGGGGTGTGCGGTCAAACGCACAGTTCCCAAAGGAGCGGGCGGGGTTAACATAAGGTGGAAACTGTGCCTATGACACACCACGTCGGAATCGGGCGTCATTCGTTCGGCGGAAAGCGGCGACGGGAATCGTGCGGAGTCGCAACGGGCCTGATCAACTGGAGTCAAGGCTTGGTAGATGTGATCTTCCCGCAAGGATTCCAACAACCCCTTCCTTCATTGATGTTATGACGATACAACCCGAAGCGTACGAGAGAGTGGTTTCAGTCATTGAGAAATGTCGCGGCTCAAACATGTCCGTGCCCGACCTGTCCAAGTTGCTGGGGGTGAAACCAACGACATTGAACGCGAGATTCCGGCGCGAGCACATCCGGGTGCAAACCGTCGGTCGAACAAATTACATTCCTTACGAGCAGGCGCGCCGGCTGGCGGAGTTGCACAAGTATGCTTTGTTTGGCTGGCCAACGCTTCAAGAAGCCAGCGCGCTCACGACCGTCAAGGACGGAACGCTCAAGGCGCAGTGCGAGAAGGGAAAACTGGAAGGGCATATAGATTTGACCAAAAGGTTGCGGCTGAATCCCACAGACCTTGAGAGATTGAAGTCTTGCCGCGCGGAAAGAGTATCCAATGCCAGTCGCAAGTTTATCCAAACGCACGCCCAACCTCACTTCATTCCCAAGCCTCAGCGTTCTGAGTTGGGGAAGACCGGGCTTGGAAGCCGGGTGCCAGCTCCAAAAAAGATCATGGCTGCCGAATCCCGGTTAGGAAAAATGTCCACCCCGGCAACGCCTCGAAACGGATCGCATGGACAAATTTCTTTCTCTTCCCGGTTGTTGCCGATTCCGCCGGCTCCGGAACCGCGCATTCAGTTGATTACTCGAAAGAATTATGGTCTTCCGGAAGTGGAGGAAAGTCCGAAAGTCAAAGAGCGGCCGGCAAAATCCCGTGCGCTGGTGCGGGAACGCGCTCCTTGGTTGGACTACCTGCCGGAGCAGCCTTTTTCAATTTCTGAATGCAGTGTTGGCCGGGCTATTCACTACGGTCCGCACGACGGTACCATCGTCAAACTGATTGATGACCCGTTCACTCCAAAAATTCTGGTAAATTTTCCTGAGCATCCGCATCCCGTCATGCGGGAAGTTCAACTCCTCGTTGGCCGGAGGAAGATCAAGCCCTGACTCCAAGTCAGCTTACGCCAGGTTCAATTCACCTGCGCCGGTTCCAGCGGTTGAGAGTGTGGCTACATTTTTGTCGAAGTTCCAAAAACCGTGCTTTACTGGGGCTCGTGGTCGTATTAATTGAAGGGTGTGGCAAGTCACGGGCGAACTATAGCCAAACGGGTCAGAGGGTCGGCGCGCCAGAACCACATGCCACTGATCGATCAAGCAATCGGGGAATCCGCGAAGCTGGCTCAGGGCTCCATCATCTTATTGTGCGGCCATCGTTGGCTTGCGTTTCCGTTCCAGTGAGACTGACAGAGAATGCCGCAATGGTTTATGAAAGCTCATTCACCGCTCCAGTTCAAAATTGCCACCGAAGAATGCGAGTTCGAGTTGATCCACCGGCTCAACTACAAAACGTTTGTTGAAGAGATTCCGCAGCATCATGCCGACCCCGCGCGGCGACTCGTGGACAAATTTCATTCTGAAAACACGTACGTCATTTGCCTTTCCGGCGACCGACTTGTCGGCATGCTCGCGGTGCGCGGCAATCGTCCTTTCTCACTCGACCAAAAGCTGGTGAATCTCGACTCGTATCTGCCGGGGGGGTGCAAATTGTGCGAGGTTCGTCTCCTGGCGGTGGAAAAAGAATTTCGATCGGGACAGGTTTTCCAAGGCCTGCTGGCGCTGGTGGTCCAGTATTGCATCCAGCGAGGGTATGACACAGCGATCATTTCCGGCACCACTCGGCAGCAAAAACTTTACCGTCACTTGGGGTTCGTGCCGTTTGGGCCACTCGTCGGCACTGCCGAGGCGTTGTTTCAGCCGATGTACCTCACAAAAGAAAGTTTCGAGGCCCAAATGGAGCAGTTTCTCCGCACGACCCGACCTGGAGATCAGCCGGATTCGGTCCGGGCTTCAACCACTTCTGCTGGAAATTGACTTTAGCGATCAATCACCGGTCTGCATTGGCCACTGAGCGTTTACGAGGGCTTTGTAGCCGCCCGCTAGCGAGAATACGTTTCGATAGCCCATCTTCTGCGCCGCGTCTGCGGTCATGGCGGAACGGAAACCGCCGCCGCAATACATGATGATCTCCGCGTCATGATCCGGGAATCGTTTTTCGAGATCGCGTTCAAAAATGCCTTTGCCCAGATGAACCGCCTGGATCGCGTGGCCATTTTTCCATTCGTGATCTTCCCGCACATCCATGAGGATGGCTTGGGGATTTTGCGCCAGCCGGGTACGCGCGTCGTCGATTGTGATCTCGTTGATGCGGGATTTTGCGTCGTCGACCAACTTCAAAAAACCGGGCGAGTGATCCATGGCGAAAAACTTAGCGAGCAATAAAGCCCGGTCAAATGAATTTCCAATTGCGGGGACTTTGGCCAATAGGCTAATTGAGTCAACAGACCAAACGACTTATGGACGTTAAGAAGCTGAACGATGTTGTCGCCTTTACCACCAAAGACGGCTCGGAAATCCGGGAGTTGCTCGCCTACCGGAACTCGGCGATTCGCAATCAAAGTCTGGCGGAGGCGCGTGTGCTGGTGGGCGGCAGCACGCAGGAACACTATCATCCAAAGGCCGAGGAGATTTATTACATCACCGCCGGTGTGGGGCGGATTCGAATTGAGGGCGAAACCCGCGATGTCAAAGCCGGCGACGCCATTGCCATTCCGCCGGGCCAAAGGCACAAGCTTTGGAATATTGGTGGCGAGACCTTGACGTTACTTTGTTGCTGCGCACCAGCGTACGAGCACAGCGACACGATCATTACGGAGTCGTGAGTCGTTTGTTTTACTCAGGATGCTCTCGTTTGCGAATTGACGTTTTCGAGCCAGCGGACTTTACTGCCGACATGCGGCTTTCTTTGAGTTTGTTGCTAGGTGGAATCATTTTGTCAGGCTGCGCCAAAGACCAGCCGATCGCGTGGGCGCCAATCAACGGGCCGTCGGTCGGGCTGGGTGTGCTGACGCCGGCCTACACCAACTCAACCCAGAAGCCGATCGTTGCGCCGGAAATCGTGTTGGTTGGGAAAGTGGTACGCTATAGCCGTGAAGGGCGGTTTGCTGTGCTTAATTTTCCAATTGGACATTTGCCAAGTGTGGATCAAAGGCTTTACGTATATCGGCAGGGACTGAAAGTTGGTGAGGTCAAAGTCACCGGCCCGCAACGGGATGATCACACGGTGGCGGACTTGGTTGCCGGTGAAACCCAAGTCGGCGACGAGGTCCGGGACAAGTGAAACTCCAGCTGCAAATCGCTAATCCGGGGTCAGGAGTTCCGAATGCCCGCTCCCTGATTATTCGCTCTCACGTTGTCGGGCCCCCGGCCTCTGCCAATTCGGCGGGAGTCTTCTTTTGATACGGTGAGTAGAGGTTAAAATAAATGCCGCACAGGGGGCGTTCATCATTCGTCTGGCTCAAGATAACGGTGCATTGCTTGTCCAAGGCGATACCATGACGCAAGCTCGGCCCACGATTTTGGTACACCTTGATGGCCTTGTTGATCAGTGAAACGAGGGAGGCCTCACATTCCTCCGTGGTCTTGTTGAGGCAGACGATGTATCGTTCGTATGTTTTGAGCGCTTCGCCGATTTCCTGCTTGAACATTTCCACTGTCACGCAGTCAGCTTAAGTGCAAACTGCAATGAGTTAAAAGGAAAAAGGTGGTAGCCGCTTTACGGTTTCTATCCCTCCGTTGGTGGCGCTCGTTTCGCAGGCTTGGGACGGGGGCCGAACAAGCTGGTGCCCAATCGAACGAGTGTTGCCCCCTCTTCAATGGCCACTTCGAAGTCATTGCTCATCCCCATGCTGAGTTGGGGCAGGGGACCGCCAAGGAGTTGTTCACACTCTTCTTTCAATTCTCGCAATCGTCTAAACACTGACCGCACTTTCTCCGGATCCGGCGTCCAGGGGGCGATGGTCATCAAGCCGCGGATTTCAATTTTTCTCAGAGTGTTTATTTGAGTCAACTCAGCAAGTAATCGGTCCGGAGAATAACCAAACTTGCTCGCTTCACCGGCAATGTTTACCTCCAGCAGAATAGGCATCGTTTTGGCAGC
This sequence comes from uncultured Verrucomicrobiota bacterium, assembly GCA_964651015.1. GTDB lineage: Bacteria > Verrucomicrobiota > Verrucomicrobiia > Limisphaerales > PALSA-1396 > CAZYYS01. The sequence goes on along the minus strand of CAZYYS010000033.1, from coordinate 10,154 downwards.
TTTGTCCGCCCACTTGTTGATCTCAGCGGCCAGCGGCAGGCTGTCCACGCTCTGGATCATCTCGAAAAAGTGAACTGCATCCCGGCATTTATTCGACTGCAAATGGCCGATCATGTGCCAACGTAGTCGACTTGGGCATTGGCCGATCTTCAGCTTTGCTTCCTGCACGCGGTTTTCACCGAACAAGTTCTGCCCCAAATCGGTCAATGCCTGCACTGCCTCCGGCGGTTGTCCTTTGGTCACCGCGAGCAATATGACGGATGCAGGGTCGCGTCCCGCACGATCGCAAGTTGCACGAATGCGTTTGTGAATGGTTTCAAAATTGGCTGCCAAGTCCATGTCTCAAGTCTAGCCACAAATAACGAGCCCTTTACAAGCCGGATGGGTGCAAGTCGAAGGTTTGTCCTCTTTTTTTTGGGGTGTCGCCCAGGACAAAAAGGCTCTTGCTATTGTCTAGTTATTTGATGGGGTAATAAACTATGTTTAGTAACAAAAGAGACAATAAACACGAACAATAAAATGATATGGCTGTTATCTCACTCAGTACCCAGGCAAACACAAAGATCGAAGTCCGCCGCTCCATTCCGGACTTGCTGGCGCCGCTGGACGGTTGGCCACAAACTCGGCCAGCCCGATCGCCAAACCCGCAGGCCGCTTCGACAATGCGGGCGAGGCATGCGAACTCCCGCGCTACTTGTTCATCGGTCTCAAAGGGTGCTACGAACCCATCCGCGTCGGTATTTTCGCAGGCATTCACGGTGACGAACCCGAGGGCGTTCACGCAATCGTCCAGTTCGTCCGGTTGCTTGAAGCGAAGCCGGACCTGGCCACCGGCTATTGTTTGTTTCTTTATCCGTCTGCAATCCGACCGGCATTGAGGACAATACGAGACACGCGCGCAGCGGCAAAGATCTGAACCGCGAGTTTTGGCGGAACTCAGCGGAGCCAGAAGTGCGCCCGCTCCAGGCTGAACTGGTGTTGCAGACTTTCGACGGCATCATCGCTTTGCACAACGATGATACAAGCAACGGCTTTTATGCCTTCGTGCGCGGCGTCACCCTCACGGAGCAACTGCTTCGCCCTGCGCTCGCGGCGGCTACCGAGCTTTTGCCCTTGAATCGTGGCAACCTCATTGATGGGTTTCACGCCAAGGATGGGTTGATTCGCGATTGCTATCCGGGCGCGTTGAGTGCACCACCTAAAGTCCGTCCCAAACCATTCGACATTATCCTGGAGACACCCAACCAGGCGCCACAGTACCTCCAGGAATGCGCCCAGGTCGCGGCATTACGAGCGATTCTGGCCGAGTACCAGAAGTTCATCGCCATCGCGCAAAACATTTAGAGTCCATCACGCAGAAGAAAAAAGCCGTTGTTTTTGTCCACTGAATCGCTAGGCTATTGGCAATGCGACTTACGAAACGAGGCGAGTACGCGCTGCGGGCGCTGATTGACTTGGGCATTGCTCAGGTCAGCGGCCGGCCTTTGATTCAGATCGGCGAGCTTGCGAAACATGAGCGTCTGCCGGTCAAATTTCTGGAGGCGATACTTGTGGAGTTGAAAGGACTTGGTTATCTCGACAGCAAACGCGGCAAGACCGGCGGGTATTTTCTCAAACAACCCATGGATACGATCAAGATCGGCACGGTCGTTCGCCAATTGGAAGGACCGCTCGCGCCGATCCAATGCGTCAGCCAGAATTTCTACGAACGCTGCTCCTGTCCCGACGAGGCGCATTGCGGACTGCGCATGTTGATGCTCGATGTCAGAAACGCCATCGCTGATGTTCTTGACCGATACACTCTGGAGCAAACGGTTGAAGTCACGCTCCGGAAACTTCGCCGTGATGGCGCGCCACTGCCGTTCACAAAAGAAGGAAAGGCAACCAAATGATACGGATAATGTGCGTACTCGCTACGCTTTTCGCCATCGCGCCATCGGTGTTTGCGGAGAAGACCGTTTTGCGTGTGGGTCATTTTCCAAACATCACTCACGCTCAAGCGGTGATCGCCCACGGACTGACGCGCCAGGGCAAAGGTTGGTTTGAGGAACGACTCGGGCCGGATGTTGAAGTGCGGTGGTTCGTCTGCAACGCGGGGCCGAGCGCGATGGAAGCCATTTTTGCCCGCTCAATCGATCTGACTTATGTCGGGCCAAACCCGGCCATCAACGCTCATCTGAAATCGCGCGGTGAAGAAATTCGCATCGTGGCGGGCGCGTGCAGTGGCGGTGCGGCCCTGGTTGTGCAAGCCGATGGGCGCATCAAGACGGACGCGGATTTCAGGGGCAAGAAGATTGCCACTCCTCAACTTGGTGGCACGCAGGATGTCGCTGCGCGCGCGTGGTTGCAGTCGAAGAATCTTCGTATCACGATGACCGGCGGTGATGCGCTCGTGGTGCCTACGGCAAATCCAGATCAACTCGCCCTGTTTGAGCAGGGCAAGATGGACGCCGTGTGGACGGTCGAGCCGTGGGTGAGCCGTTTAGTGCTTGAGGCAAAGGGAAAAGTTTACTTCGACGAAAGCACACTTTGGCCGGAGACGGGCGGTAAGTTTGTTACCACCCATCTCGTGAGCAGCGCTAAAATTCTCAAAGAGCGGCCGGGCCTCCTAAAAAAATGGATCGCCGCACATATCGAACTTACCGAATGGATTAACAAGAACCCTGACGAGGCCAAGAAAACCCTCAATGCCGAAATCAAGGAGGAGACGACCAGGGCGATACCGACGGCAACACTGGACAGTGCGTGGAAGCGACTCGAATTGATTTACGACCCGGTGGGCAAATCATTACTGAAGTCGGCGGAGGACGCGTACCGGATCGGATTCCTCAAGGAAAAACCGGAACTTTCCCGCATCTACGACTTGAAACTCCTGAACGATGTGCTGCGCGAAAAGAAATTACCGGAGGTACACTGATGACGCTTTCGGATGAGTTGGCAAATGAACCACCTGAGAAACTGGTTGTCGAGAGCGTTTCCAAGACATACCAGGCGCGAAGTGGAAGAGTCATGGCGCTTGAGAGCGTCAGTCTAAACGTGCGCGAAGGAGAATTCGTTTGCCTGGTCGGACCAAGCGGCTGCGGCAAATCGACTTTACTCAACATCATTGCCGGTTTGGACAGCCCCGATACCGGGCGCGTACTGGCCGACGGAAAACCGGTGACGGGGCCGGGCCGGGAGCGGATGGTGATGTTTCAAGAGTCGGCCTTGTATCCGTGGCTCGACGTCTTTGGCAACGTTATTTTTGGGCTAAAGCTGAAGCCGCAGCTTGATCGGGGCGAACGTCGCAAAGTGGCAATGTTCTATTTGAAGCTCGTAGGTTTGGAAAGATTCGTACACGCAAACATCCATGAATTGTCCGGCGGCATGAAGCAGCGCGTGGCGCTGGCGCGGGCACTCGCGCCGAACCCGCGTGTCTTGCTGATGGACGAGCCGTTTGCTGCTCTGGATGCCATGACACGCGAACAACTCTATGGTGACATCCAGGAAATCTGGGCCAAACGCCGCAAGACCATCGTGTTCGTGACACACAACGTGCGCGAAGCGGTCTGCCTTGGCGATCGCGTCGTCTTGTTCTCCCCGCACCCAGGGCGGATTCAAGAGCAATTTGAAATCAAACTCCCGCGGCCGCGCGATATCAACAGTGTGGACCTCGCGAAATATTCCTCCGAAATAACGCGCGCCTTGAAAGCGCACTTGAAACCGGAATTGTTGGAGGCGTCCGAGTGAAGCGCTGGGCAACCGCCGCGATTGTCTTTGCCGCCCTGATCGTGATCTGGGAATGGTTGGTCCGCGTCGGCGTCTGGTCGCCTGTGCTCGTTCCGTCGCCGATCGCTGTGGGCAAGTATCTGGTCACCTCGGTTCAGGATAAATCTTTGCTGGAAGCAAGCTACGTAACGCTCAAACGTCTGCTGCTCGGATACATCGTCAGCATAGTGCTGGGCTTGCCCCTCGGTCTTTTGATCGCGCGGTTCAAATTCTTCCAAGATACTCTGGGCCTGCTGGCGCTCGGTTTTCAGACGCTCCCAAGCGTGTGCTGGGCACCTTTGGCAATGCTGTGGTTCGGGCAGACGGAAATCGCGATGTTCTTCATTGTGATCATGGGTTCGCTCTGGTCGATCACTCTCGCCGCGGATGCGGGCGTCCGCAATGTCCCACCGATCTATACCCGTGCTGCGCAAACGATGGGCTCGCGCGGTTTGCATACTTGGATCAAGGTGATTTTGCCCGCCTCGCTGCCGTTCATCGTCAGTGGTATGAAACAAGGTTGGGCTTTTGCGTGGCGCTCGTTGATGGCGGCGGAAATTTACATTTTCATCGTGACGGGTTACGGATTGGGACGTCTGCTTCATTTCGGACGCGAGCTTCTCGCGATGGATACCGTCATCGGCATCATGCTCGTGATTGTTCTCATCGGTCTGTTGGCGGACAAAATTTTGTTTTCGCCGTTCGAACGCTTCATGCACCGGCGTTGGGGTACGGCGAAGTAATCATTTGAATCGCTGCCTTGTTGCGAATCGAATTGTTTCCTGCTTTCCTGAATTCCAAATTCAAACAAAGAAACTACTGTATGGCTAAGAATTACTGGCTGGTGAAATCCGAACCGGAGTCCTACTCATGGACGCAACTTGTGAAAGACGGTGAAACCGCGTGGACGGGCGTCCGCAATTTCGCGGCGCGAAATCATCTCCGCGCGATGAGCAGGGGCGATCTAGTGTTCTTTTATCACAGCGGCGAAGGGAAGGAGGTTGTGGGTGTTGCCAAATGCGTGAAGCCCGCCTATCCGGATCCCACAGCCGATGAAGAGGGCTGGTCGTGTGTTGATCTGGCGCCGGTGAAGCCATTGACCCAACCCGTCAGCCTGCAAACCATCAAGGCTGACAAGGCGCTCATGGATATGGTGCTGGTAAAACGATCGCGCCTGTCAGTCTCGCCTGTAGACGAAAAACAATTCAACCGGGTGCTGGCCCTTTCAGAAACCAAACTCTGATCTTATTCTCGTAGGCGAAAACGCAGTCTTTGAGAATCCTCATAGTGTTCAAAGCTTGCCGGTACTCCAAGTGGGGGATTGTGTCGCGCCTAAGAGAATTGCCAGTTTCTTAAGATGAATTCTTCCCTTTTTTCTGGCTTGGTTTAGACGCCTTCGAGGCATGCCTCGGGTTGTCTTCGCGTTCTGGAATTTCTCGATTCCCCTATCGTCAATCCCAGCTTCAAATCGAAATCCTCTAAAGACTTTTCCGATTGTGAATAACTTGTGAATAACAAATTCGAGAGATAAATGTTGACAAGAAATGGGTCGAAATGGATAACAGTGGGGCGTTGTGGATAATAGTGGGTTAAAAATGCCTGATGATACTTGAATGCCGACCGAGAGTGCCAACGAGTTGATCCATTACCACTCGCTCTTTCGTCATGGGGTGGACGAGAAGCGCAGGGTTCAGATCCCTGCCAAGTGGCGACCCACAAATCCAGATGTTGAGTTCACTTTAATACTTTGGCCGAACGGCGCGCAGCCGGATGCTTGTCTGTTGGTTTTGCCGCCGCTCGAGATGCAAGCGCTGGCCCAGAAGATCAAAGCGATGCCGTTTGCTGACCAGAAGGCTTCCGCATTGCGGCGGCTCTTGGGAAGCAAGTCCGCGAGCGTAGCCTTGGACAAGGGCGGGCGCATTTGTCTGCCGGAAGCGATGGCCAGGGCAGTTGGGATCGAGAAGGAAGCTGTGCTGGTTGGATTGGTGGATCGCTTTGAGATTTGGGCGCCCGAGCGATATGAATCCGCGAGTGCTGTGGACGCAGCGTTGTTACCGGAAGCTTTTAAACTGATTTAGTCCAAATGAATCCGATGCAACTATTAGCCGCGAGCAAGTCCCTGATGGGCGCTAGGAGCGCTCCTGGCCGATACCGGATGGCGGCAGGGAATTTATTACCCAAATTTAATGCCGTTGAACCTACAACGTCTCCTGCTTCGGTGGCAAAGATTGATCTGGTGAACTTGCCTCCAAAACCACGGATCGAAAATCGAGAAACCACCCAGTCAGCAAGAGAATCGAAATACGCATTCATCAAACGAGTGGTGAATCGAGCACGACTATCCTTTTTCGAGACTGGCTCTCCATTTGTGAATGCCCCCTCCGAGGTCGGTGCGGCAGTAACCGGGAAGCCCGGAAAAATCAAACCGGTCAAGTTGGCAGTACAAGGGGAACTCTCGTTGGACAAAGTTAAGGTCGTTCGGAACGATTTGAGCGATACCGATTTGGAGGTCGTTCCGGTAACCAAAATGGCGCCGCCGGATTTGGTTGGGCCATCTCCGGCTTCGGCAAATCAAAGCGCGTCAACGGAGACGTCGTGGGGGAGACTGACCACGCGCATTTTCGGAGCGAGGCAAACACCGGTTTGATGAGGGAAACATGCGCCGCCCGCAATTTCGACCACAACCCAGTGATGGTGGTGGAGGTAATGGCGGCGATAAGGCCTCAGCGGGGGGGGCGGTACGCCGACGGAACGGTCGGTGGCGGTGGACACGCAGCAGCCATTTTGGCCGCGAGCAGCCCGACTGGATGGTTATCTGGCTGCGATCGCGATGGCGCCGCGATTGAAGCGGCCCGACTGCGATTGGCGCAGTTTGCAGGTCGTTTTGAACTTCGCCAAGGCAACTTTGCTGAACTGGGCGATTGGGTGTCGGTCGGCAGTTGCGACGGCGTGTTGTTGGATTTGGGTGTGAGTTCGCCGCAACTCGATTCGGCGACGCGCGGGTTCAGCTTTCAGCAGGCCGGCCCTTTGGACATGCGGATGGACACGCGCCAGCGGTTAACGGCGGCGGATTTAGTGAATACGGCGGGCGCGGATGAACTCGCCACGCTGTTTTGGGAATTGGGTGGTGAACGGGAAGCGCGCCGGTTGGCCCGTGCGATTGAGCAAGAGCGCCAACACCGGCCGTTCGAAACAACGGCGCAACTGGCGGGGCTCATCGAGCAGCTCTCCCCGCGCCAGGGCAGAAAGTCACACCCCGCAACGCGGGTCTTTCAGGCGTTGCGGCTGGCAGTCAACGACGAAATCGGATCCTTGAAACGCGGATTGGCGGTGGCGGCAGCGCTCCTGAAACCCGGTGGCCGGTTGGTGGTCATCACGTTTCACTCGCTCGAAGACCGCGTCGTGAAGGAATTCGGACGCGAGCGCACGCGCGGCTACACCGTCACTGGTCCGGTGGACGTGCCGGAATTGCGCCGGCCACGGACGCCGGAACTGAAATGGGTGCAGCGCAAGGCCCTGAAACCGTCCGCCGAAGAGATCGCGGCGAATCCGCGCAGCCGCAGTGCGCAAATGCGGGTATTGGAAAAAAATTAACATGGCACGAAACCGGAAAAACCAGTCTGCCGCCATACGCTTTGGGCCCGCGCTCAAAGCCATCCTGCTCTGCCTGTTCATTGGCGGCTCCGGCATCGGCTACGTCTCACAGAAAAACCTGATCGACGAATTGGGCCAGGAAAAGCGGCAACTCGAAATGCAGCTTAAGGACCTGCGCCGCCGCAACAAACAACACAGCGACATACTTGCCGGCCTGCGCTCCCCTAAAGCCCTCGACCAACGCGTCAAAGAACTGAACCTGGGCCTCGGCCCGCCGTCACCCACGCAGAAACGCACCCTGAACGAGCCGGCGCCCGAACCCACAGTGACCAACATTTTGGCCCTAGCCGGCGCCCTCGCCCCGTGGAGTATTGCTGCCGCTCACTCCGGCGCGCGCGACACGGCTTACTCCACCGGGCGAGCCGGGCGCGAAACGAAAATCGAATGAAAACGAACCCCTTTTTACCGCCGCCCGTGTCGCCATCGGCTGAGGAACCGATGCGCACGGGCGGTTGGTAAATTTGCGCATGATCAAAAGCCTGTCATATCAACGAATCGGGCTGCTGACACTGGTGCTCGTGGCCGCCTTTGGCGGGCTGGCCTACCGGCTGGTGGACCTGCAAATTCTCCGCCACGCCGAACTCCAGGCCCGCGCGCACGACAACACCCAGCGTACCCTGCACGTCGCCCCGCGCCGCGGCGACATCCTGGATAGCCGCGGCCACCTGCTGGCCACCAGCATCTTCGTCAAAACCGTTTGCGCCGATCCCAGCCTGATCGGCACGCGCCACGCCGAAATGGCCCGCGTCCTCGCCCCCTTGCTCGACCTGAAGGAGGCTGAGCTGGCCGAACGCCTCAAACCCCGCGTGGTGCGGCTCGACACGAACGGCGCGCCCGTCATCGACCAACACGTCATCCTCAAACAAAAAGTCAAACTCGAGACGTGGGAAAAAGTCCAACGCACCCTCACCGACACGAATCTCAACTTTGGTGTACCACTGGGCACTGGCAAAAGCACGAACCGCCAGTTTCTGAAACAACTCAAAACGAAAGCCATTTTTGCCGAAGACGACCAACAGCGCCTGTACCCCAACGAAAGGCTTGCCGCTCACATCTTGGGCTACATGGGCAGTCCTGAAATGCTGAAAACTGAAAAACTGACATCCGGCTTTCAGCGTTTCAGCGCTTCAGCGTTTCAGCAGTTTCAGCAGTGCGGCATCGACGGCATCGAGCGAACGATGGACGCGCAATTGGACGGGGCGCGGGGCTGGCGGCAGACGGAACGTGACAACCGGGGTCGTGAACTGGTGGCGTTACGCCAACAAGACGTGGAAGCGAGGGACGGCCTGAACGTAGTCCTCACACTGGACCTGCGGCTGCAGGAAATTGTGGAAACGGAACTGGCGGCGGCGATGCAAAAGCACACGCCCATCAGCATTTCCGGCATCATCGTGCGGCCGCGCACTGGCGAGATTCTGGCGTTGGCCACGCTGCCAAATTACGACCCCAACAAGCTCGATTGTTCCAAACCAGAAGAACGGCGCAACCGGGTGATCACCGACATCGCTGAACCGGGCTCGACCTTCAAGATCGTGGTGGTTTCCGGTGGCTTGAATGATCAGATCGTGAACCTAACGGATTCCATTGACTGCGAGGGAGGAAGGTTTCTGTTTGCCGGTAAGGTTTTGGGCGATGACCATCACTACGGGGTACTTTCGGTGGAGGAGATCATTGGGAAATCTTCCAACATCGGTGCCGCCAAGATCGGGATCAAGCTGGGGGAGACGAAGCTCTACGAATACATCCGGAACTTTGGCTTTGGCGCACGGACGGGCATCCCGTTGGGCGGCGAAGTGTTTGGCATCGTTAAGCCTTTGGACAAGTGGACGAAGTTATCGATCTCGCGCATTCCGATGGGGCACGAAGTAGCAGTCACGCCGTTGCAAATGGTGATGGCGATGTGTGTGATCGCCAATGGCGGCTGGCTCATGCGTCCGATGTTGGTGGATCGGTTGGAAGATTCGGAACACAAACTGGTCACCAAGTATCATCCTTATCGCGTCCGCCAAGTCATCAACGAAACTGCCGCTCGGCAAATGGTGACGGCGCTGAAAACCGTCGTCTCCCCCAGCGGCACCGCGCCCAAGGCAGCTTTGGACCACTATACTGTGGCGGGCAAGACCGGTACCGCGCAAAAAATCGTCAACGGCAAATACACCAGCGAAAAGCACTATTCATCCTTCATCGGTTTCTTTCCGGCGGATGATCCGGAACTTTGCATTTCGGTCGTGATGGATGAACCCAAGCAAGGATATTACGGTGGCCAGACGGCGGCGCCGGTTTTCAAGCAAATCGCCGAACGCGCAGCCAACTATTTAAACATCCGACCTGACCGCATCGAACCCTCCCCTTTATTGGAAAGCGTCATAGATAACAACCCCAACATAACCGGAAAGAAGTTGTCGTTCGTTAACCATGAAACCTCAACCAAAGGCAAAAAATGAATGCATTACCCTTCATATCCCATCGTCTGCTCGTCTCAGCGGTGGTGGAGCACCGGGGCTTGGCCCGTGAGAGAGGCCCCAGCGAGGACCCCGGCACGTGTGGTCAGTATTCTCTCATGGGCCAAGTTCGCTCCCCAGGCGCGGTGGCCGACCAGCCGGCTATCATCCAGAATAACGACACCTGGAGTGCGCCTTCCGCTGATTTGGAAAAGTCGGCCGTGACTGACCTTATGCCGCCAGCACCCAGCCTCTTGCAGCCGACGCCGATCAGTGCTTCCTGGCCCTTTTTTGAATAACCGACAAATGGTC
>CAZYYS010000032.1:0-26841 GCA_964651015.1 uncultured Verrucomicrobiota bacterium | reverse complement strand
CGGCCCGTGCCTTCGAGCACGAAATAAAATTCCTCCTGCCGGATGTGCTTGTGCAATGTGCCCGCGCTTTTGGCCGGATACCGCCAGAGCCGCGCGCTGAGATTCTCGCTGCCGGTGCGCTCCAGAAAATCTGCGTTCGGGATCTTCATCAGGCGGGCAGTTTGCCAGGTGAGGTCGTCGGGTTTGATCAGATGGTAGCCTTGGATCGGTTTCATAGGTCGGGAAGAAGTGTTGTTGTTTCCAGTGGAAAAGGCAGTCCGTTTTTATCCGCGGAAGACGACGGCGGGTTCAAGCTGGCGGATCTTGCGGATGCCGAGGGACGCGGCGAGCCAGCAGATGAACAGGATGGCGATGAGCGTGATAACGGGCAGTTGCCACGGCAGGAAGAACGGCGGCATGCCCTTCTCCAGCACGATCATCCCGAACAACGTCGCGAGGCCGACGCCACAGCCGTAACCGATGAGGCCGACGGTGAGCGTTTGCAACATGACCATGCGGGCGAGAACTTTGTCCGATGCGCCCATTGCTTTGAGCGCGCCGAGGTTTCGCAGGTTTTCCAGCACGAACGAGTAAAACGTCTGGCTGCTGATCGCGAGGCCGACGACGAAGCCGAGCAGCACGGTCGCGCCGAACGCCACGGGGATGCCGGTGTTCTTGATATACCACCAGATGCTCAACCAGAAAAATTCGCTCTTGGTGTAGGCCTTGAGACCGGTCGCCTCGCTGATGCGCCGCGCAACGGCGGCGGAATCTTCACCGGGCTGCGGGGAGGCGAGCACGCAGGAAAGCATCTTTCTCATGCTGGGCGCGTAAAGCATCGCTTGATCGTAGGTCGTAAAGAAATAAGGATTGCCCGAGAACGACATCTTCGATTTGCAGATGCCGACGACGCGCGCTTCGCGGTCATTGATCTCGAACACGTCGCCGACCTTGATGGGATTGGCGGGATCGCGGCTGAGTTTCTTCACGCCATATTCGTCAATGATGACGGTGTTGGGCAGGCGCAGGTCTTCGAGCCGGCCCTCGACTAACTCCCGGGGCGCGCCGGCGAACGTGGTCGAGTCAATTCCGAGGAGCGTGACGAACTTGAACGAGCCGTCGCGCATCCGCGTGCGGAGGTTGCCTTGATAAAACGGCGTGGCCCATGCGACACCTTCCACGGAACGCACGCGGCTCACGTCGGTATCGCGCATGGCTTCGGTGTCATTGACGTGCTCGACCATCGGGTCAACGACCCAGATGGGCGCGCCGACGTTGTCGAGGGTCGAGCCGGTCCACTGCATGATGCCGCAGAAGATGCCGGCTTGTTCCGTCATCAACAGCGACGCGAAGGTGAGGCCGCTGATGAGCATGATGTATTTGGCTTTGTCTCCAAGGAGCATTTTGAGAGCGAGGTCGAGCATAAGGTTCAGGGTTGAGTGTCGTTAGTTGAGCGCGCGATTCAGTGAATGGGCTGGTGCATCGAATCGAGAAAGTCGCCACCGCTGCTCATCCATTCGTGGAACTCGGCTTCGCGTAGCGCGGCGAGCATGGCACGTTCTGTCAAACATGTTTCGCGTCGCGGCGAATATGAAATGCGCACTGGACGGCGGCGTGCCCGCGCTTCGGTGAGTTGGAGGAACGGCGATTGTTTCTGCAACCGGGCATCTGTGCCGGCTGTTCCGTTGTTTCGGTATGTCAGTTGTTGTGTTTGCACGGTGTGGTTCTATCGCGGGTTTGATTTGTTGAAAATAGCGCTTCGGTATTACGAATTCGCGGTGTCAACGCGATCCAAAGGAATGCGAAACAGCGTCGCGCAGCCACAGCGCGGGCAAAGCGGTTTCAATTCCGTCTGATCGGAACGCGCATCGTGAATTCGTCCGCGCCAGCCGCAGGGCGACGCGCCCGTGCCGGCGTAGTCGTGAATGCAGAAGAAATCGCACTCGGACCACGGCGGCAGTGGTTGAGGATTCTCACTGGCGGAGAGGTTCGCAGCAGAGTTCTTGTTCATCGACATAGTTGTCGATCCAAGTGCGGTTGCTCGCCATAGTACTTCAGTATTACTGGCGTGGATTCGCCTTTTTGCGCCGGCTGCGCTCGGCTACATTCCCGCCAGTGACGATTCCGCAGCGCATTCTTTTACACGTAGCCATCGGAGCTGCGGTGGTAATTACCGTGGCAACGGCGGTGACCTACGGAATCGTTTACGACGGCGCAAAGCAACGCGACTTGAAGCATCTCGAAACCTACGTGCGGGAACGCACGCGGCGTGAGGAGATCAATTTTCATCAAGTTGAAATCAACCTCAAACTGGTGCGCGGGCAGTTCCTAAAACGCATGGAGGGGCCGAACCCGCACAATCTCGAAGGGCAATGGAATGAACGCTTCGAACTTTTCGCCGATGGCTCGTGGCGCAGTCGTACGAATTTTGCGGACGGCCGCAAATACTCGACGCTCTGGGCACACAAGGACGCCATCCTCACGCCGGAGTTGAAGACAGCCATTCTTCGCGCGCAAAACATCTGTGATGAACTGCTACCTGGTTGGGCAGACGAATTTCCGAGCGTTTACTTTGTGTTCCCCGGCTGGTTGAACATCGGTTTCGATCCGCGCATTCCGGCGTGGGTGTGGGACACACCAGCAAATTACAACGCCACGAATCTGGAATGGTTTGATCTGGCGATGCCGAAGCAGCCGCTCGCGGATCGTTTCGCGTGGACGGGTGTCATTGAAGAGCCCACGACCAAAGTGCCGATCGTGTCCGCCTACCTGCCGATCTTCAAAGATGGGAAATTCCTTGGCTCGATCGGGCACGATAAATACGTGAATCGCATGATGGAGGAGATCACGCACAGCGACCTTCCGGGCGCTCGCCATGTCATCTTCCGTGCCGACGGACGAATCATTGGTCATCCCACCAAGCTCAAGGAAATTCTGGCGAGCAAGGGATTGCTTCAGATGCAAAACAGTGGCGAGCCGGATCTGATGAGTCTTTATCGGGCCATCACATCCCGCACAGAACGCAATTTCTCGGACTACGACGAAGGCAGCGGTTGCTATTACTCAGTGGCGCGACTGGCAGGGCCGGAGTGGTACTTACTCACCACGATGCCGCGTGAGTTGCTGCAAAAGCAGGCATTTCAATCGGCGCAATGGGTGTTGTGGTCGGGGCTGATTTCACTGGCATTGGTGCTGGCGTTTCTGGCGGCAATCCTGCGACGGCAGATCGCGCAACCGCTGGCGGAATTGACCCGCGCCACAAAACAAATGAGTGCCGGAGATGTTTCGGCCCGTGCGGCAGTCGGGCGCAGTGATGAGCTGGGCGAACTTGCCGGTGCTTTCAACGAAATGGCCGCGCGCGTGGCGCAACGTGACGCAGAGTTGCAGGCGGAAAAAGCATCGCTCGAACGCCGCGTCGCCGAGCGCACCGTCGCATTGAGTGAGAGCGAGGCGCGCTTCGTTACCGCCTTCCGCCACAGTCCAGCGATGCAAAGCCTGATTCGTGCTGTGGATCGGGTGCTGGTCGAAGTGAACGATACGTTCCTCAACAAACTTGGATTCACTCGCGAAAGGGTTGTGGGCAAGAGTGCGGGTGAACTGAGCTTCTGGGTAGACCCTGAAGAACTGAAAGCTTTTGCGCAGGAACTCGAGTCCCAGGGTTTTATTGCAGGCCGTGAGGTTAGCCTGCGCGCCACGGACGGACGCCTGTTGACGGTGCTGCTTTCCTCGCAGCCGGTGGACATCGGCGGCGTGCCACATTTCCTGAGCGCGGGCGTGGACATCACGGCGCGCAAGGAAAGCGAAGCGCGTTTCAACGCAGCGTTTCACAACAGCCCGGTGATTCAGAGTGTGGTTCGCTTCCCATCCGGGCAGATCGTTGAGGTGAACGACACCTTTATAAAGGTCATGGGTTACTCACGGGAAGAGGTTATCGGCAAGACACCGTTTGATCTGAATTTCTGGGTTGATGCGCAAAAGGTGCAGAATTACCGCACGCGATTGTTCGCGGAAGGTTTCGTGCGCAACTATGAAATGCAGATACGTCCCAAGAACGGAAACATTCGCGCCATTCTCTTGTCATCGCAGATGGTGGACATTCAAGGTGAACCTCACTCCATCACTTCCGCCGTTGATATCACACTGTTGCGTGAGGCCGAAGCCGAACTCCAGAACGCGCTGGCGAAGGAGCGTGAGTTGAGTCAGCTCAAAAGTGAATTCGTCTCACTCGTTTCGCACGAGTTTCGCACACCGTTGGAAATCATCATGTCGTCGGCAGACAACTTGCAGCGGTATTATGACCGGCTTGGCGCTGAGAAACGTGACGAACTTTTCCGCACGATCAACAAATCGGTGCGTCGCATGGCAGGCATGATGGAGGAGGTGCTGGTATTAGGCCGGTTGGAGACCGACCGCGTGACATTCAGGCCGGCTCCTCTTGAGTTTCGTTCCTTCTGCCAGCGAATCTGTGATGAGATAGCATCGGCCACAATAAATCGTTGCCCGATTCGTTTGAAGCTGGATGGCGCACTCGAAATTGTGGATGCAGACGAAAGCTTGTTACGCCATATCTTCACCAATCTGCTATCCAATGCTGTGAAGTATTCGCCAGCGGGTGCGTCCATTGATTTTCAAGCGCATCGCGACGGCAACAATGCCATTTGCCGGGTGATCGACTGGGGTTGTGGTATTCCCGAAACCGACCAGAAGCGATTGTTTCAAGCGTTTCATCGTGGCAGCAATGTAGAGCAAACTCCTGGAACGGGCCTTGGCTTGTTGATTGTCCGACGTTGCGTGGAATTGCACGGCGGAGAAATCAAGTTTGAGAGCGTCGAGGGGAAAGGGACGACGTTCACCGTTGTCTTGCCCTTGTTCAAAACCAATTCAACCGATGAAAATACCTATTCAGTTTGAATTTCGTTCCGACAAGTTTCCTCCTTACGACGGAGAGAAAGAACAGATCAACCCCGGCCTTTGGGGGAAGCGGCTGGCGGAATACGTGAAGGAGAAGTTGGCGGTGCTTGGGATCGCGACCGGCGAGATCATCATGGAAGATTGGGGCTGTTTGTTGCCCGTAACCAACGAGACGTTCGCGCTGTCCGTGACGTGCGGTCACCAATCCGGCGATGATGATGAGTCTCTGCGTTTCATTGAGCTCAACGCGCCCGTGATCCGCAAATGGTTCAAGAAAATTGACACCACCCAGGAGGTGGGGCGCTTATCAGCGGCATTGGAGAAAATCTTCCGATCCGACCCCGACATCCGGGAATTGCGCTGTTCAACCACTGACGAAAGGTAATCACCCATGAAAAAAATCCTCGTGATCGAAGATGAAGCGGAGACGCGCAACAATCTGGTGCTGATGCTGGAGATGGAGGGCTTCAAACCGCTCGCCGCTCCAAACGGACGCAAGGGTGTCGAAGTCGCGAAGCGCGAATTGCCGGACGTGATTCTGTGCGATGTTTCCATGCCCGAGCTGGACGGCTATGGTGTGTTGGAGGCGTTGCGCGCCGACGAGAAGACGGTTTCGATCCCGTTCATCTTCCTCACGGCCAAGGGCGACAAGAAAGACCTGCGCACTGGCATGAACCTCGGTGCGGACGATTATTTAACCAAACCAGCCAGCGCCGAAGATGTGTTGAGCGCTATCAACGCGCGTCTTGATCGTCACACCGAAAAGGAACAGGCGGCGATGGCAAAGGTCGAACTCAAGCCGAACTTTGATTCCGCCAGGCCACTCGAATCACTCGGTCTTACGCCTCGTGAAGCCGAAGTCCTACTGTGGATTGCCCAGGGGAAATCGAACGCTGACATCGGTACCATTCTTGGTTGCGCTGAAAACACAGTGAAGGTTCACACCGCACGAATCTTTGAAAAGCTGGGTTTTGAAAACCGCAACGCGGCGACGGTGCGAGCGTTGGAGGTTCTGAGCGCGCCGAGGCTGGCGGATTGAGCAGCCACGCTTCCGTCTCTAACCAGAGGGAAGGTTCCCGGTTTGCAAGGGAGTATTGCGTGGGGAACGCCATTGTGCATCCATGACGTGCGGTAGAAAAATTTCACGCCTCGTTACGTCAGCGGCTACGCCTCGTCATTTATTTTGGCTGCTATCAAACACGAATGCGGCTACGCTGCGCACATGAACGTCAAAGTCACCTACTATCTCGATGTCATTTCTTCCTGGTGCCACTGGGTCGAGCCGACGTGGGCGGAGTTGAAACAACGCTATCCGCAGCAAGTTGAATTCGACTGGCGCATTGCATTGCTGGCCGCTGACGCACTGCCTGTCTCAGCCGCGCAGGAAGATTGGTTTTATCGCCGGAGCGGGACGATTACCGGTTCGCCTTACATGCTTAACTCGGGGTGGTTGGAAACCGGACGGAAGGAATATCTCGCGCCAAATTGCACGGCGTTGGCCGCCCGCGACTTCGGGATTACCGACGATCGAGCGCGGCTGGCCCTGGCGCACGCAGCCGTGCGGGAAGGACGCAAAGTCGGTCGGTGGGAGGAATCCGCCGCCGTGGCTGCGGCTGCCGGCAGTTTGGACGAGAAGCAATTGTTGGCACGCGCCCGGTTGCCAGAAACCGAAAAGCATGCGCGCAGCACGACGGCTGAGTTCAACGCGCTAAAGGTGGACCAACGTCCAACATTCGTGTTGGAAAGCAGCATCGGAGATCGCGCCGTCTTCTCAGGCCTCTGGCGGCTTGACCCGCTGGTTGCCGCAATTGAATCCATGCTCGCGGACGTGACTGCGTACAAATCATGGAAAGGACATTTTGGCGACCCGCCTCCAGAATGAGTGCCAGCTTCCACCGTGCCGATCCGAGCCCGGCGTCGGACGGTGCCCGCATTTGCCCCAAATGTCTCGCTCTCATGGCCGTCGCCGTGCTTCTCGCCGGCTGTACGTCGCATTCACCCGAAGTCAAAAATCCGAAGGTCATTCGCAACTTCACATTCCCATGGTCGGACAAAGCCGCGCCGCGTACTGAACTCTCCGCGTACAGCGACGGCATGTTGCTGCATTTTACGTTCGATGTGGACGACAGCGACATCGTCATTGCCCGCGAGTGGCGCGGCGAATCTACGCTCGACGGCGAGGACCGCGTCGAGCTTTTCTTCGCTACGGATGCCGCGCTTGCGCGCTACTGGTGTATCGAAATTGACCCGCTTGGCCGCGTCCACGACTACGCGGCGAGCCATTACCGGCGACTCGACAGCGCGTGGAATTGTCCCGGCCTTCGCACTGCTGCGCGCCACACGGGCAACGGCTATCACGTTGAGGCCAGCGTGCCGTTCGCCACGCTCTCTTCGCTGCTCGGCACACCCGTCGGTGCGGGTACTGAGGTTCGGGTCGGATTTTTCCGCGCCGAATTCCACGGTGCGACGCGCGGTGAAGTTGCTGACAATTGGTTAAGTTGGGTGCGTCCCGCGACAGAACAGCCCGACTTCCATGTTCCCTCCGCCTTCCGTCTCTGGCGCATTCCGTGACCTGAACGTCACAAGTCAGCCCGGTGCGCGTTCTCTTCCGCCCGCGTGAGAGAAAAGCCGAACGCACAAGTAGCGGCGAGGATTCTCGGGGCGGTTCGCAATGACCACGTAGCACCGGCGCTTAATCCGGCCGGCTGCAAACAATGCGCCACGCTCGTGCCAACGAACCAAGGTTGAACACGTTGGCATAGCCCAAGGCCTTGAGTTGTCGTTGGGCGATGGCGCTGCGTCCGCCGCTCAGACAGTGAACAAGAATCGATTGATTCTCGTCCCTCACACACCGTGGCAACTGCTCGCGCAGTTTGCCCAGCGGAATGTTGATCGCACCTGGGATGCTCCCGTGGCGAAACTCCTCTGGCGAACGCACATCCACCACCGACGCGCCCTGCTGCAACAGGTCGCGCGCGGTCGCTTCCGACACGAACGAGTTGCGAATGAAAAGCGTCGCCAGGATCACCACGAAGACGGCCACAACCACCCATGGAACGATCCAATTCATGATTACGAAACCTCAGGAAACCGCCTTCGCCGGTCGGTTGAACGCCACGAAATACAGCACCGGCACGGCCATTCGACTGATTAGCAGCGAAGCGATTTCCCCGGCCATCAGCGAGATGGCCAGCCCCTGAAAAATCGGATCGGCCAGAATCACGCTCGCCCCCACCACCACCGCCAGTGCCGTGAGCAGCATCGGACGAAACCGTACCGCACCCGCGTCCACCACGGCTTCGGCCAGCGGCATGCCTTCACGCAGCCGCTGCTCGATGAAGTCCACCAAGATGATCGAGTTGCGCACCACGATGCCCGCGCCGGCCATGAAACCGATCATTGAAGTGGCGGTGATAAACGCACCCATCGCTCCGTGCGCCGGCATGATGCCGACAAGCGAAAACGGAATTGCTACCATGACGATCAACGGCGTCAGGAAGGAACGAAACCAGCCCACCATGAGAATGAAGATCAAAACCAAGCATGCGGCGAAAGCCGCGCCGAGATCGCGGAACACTTCGATGGTAATGTGCCATTCACCGTCCCACTTGATCGCTGGCCCATGTTCCGTGAAGGGCTGGCTGGCGTTGTAGATTTTCAACCTCGCGCCGCTGCCACCGAACGCCTTGGTGTTGAGTTTCGCGAGCGCTTTGTTCATCGCCTGAATCGCGTAAACCGGGCTTTCCACTGCGCCCGCGACGTCGCCGATGACGTAGGTGACAGGCATCAGGTTCTTGTGGTAGATGCTTTTGTCCACCGTGGATTGTTCCACCTTCACCAATTCCCGCAACGGCACAAGGGGCGCGGTGAAATTTCCGGTCGGACGAACGCGCAGCGCGAGGAGTTCCTCTGGCGTGGCGCGATTGGGGCGCGGCAGTTGCAGGACGATGTTCACGTCCTCTTTCTCGTTCGGCAAATGCCACAAGTCCAAAGATTCGCCTCCGACAGCGATGCGCAGTGTTTGGGAAATCAACTCGGTGCTGATGCCGAGCAGCGCGGCCTTTTCCTTGTCCACGACGAAACGCACCTTGGGTTGGTCGGCCTCGATATACCAATCCGTATCCACGACCCCTTTGGTGGCCTTGAAAATGTCAATCACCTTTTGAGCCAGGGCGTGGCGTGCTTCCTCAGTTGGCCCGAAAATCTCTGCCACGAGGGTTTGCAACACGGGTGGGCCCGGTGGCACTTCGGCAACAGCGACACGCGCGCCATGCTTTGCGGCGATTTGTGCAACGCGCGGGCGCACGCGCTTGGCGATGTCGTGGCTCTGCGCCTTGCGTTGGCTTTTTGACACCAGATTGACCTGAACGTCCGCGACGTTTGCGCCGCGCCGCATGAAGTAATGGCGCACGAGGCCGTTAAAATTAAAGGGTGAGGCCACGCCCGCGTAAACCTGATAGTCCGTCACCTCCGGCTCGGTGCGCACGGCGGCGGCGATTTCGCGCGCAGCCTGGGCGGTGCGTTCGAGTGCGCTGCCCTCGGGCATGTTCAGGATGATCTGAAATTCACTCTTGTTGTCGAAGGGCAGCATTTTCACTTTCACCCAACGAATGCCCACCAGCGCCATCGCACCGAGCAACAAGCCCACAATGCCGGCCAGGAACATCCACCGCCACCTGGCCCGGGCGATGAGTGGATTCATCATGCGGCGGTAGAGGCGAGTGAAGAAATCCTCGGGATGTTCGGCGTGGGGGTGCGGTTTTGTTATGTCGTTGGTCGGTTGAATCGTTGAAGCTGAGAGCGGTTCAACAGTTGAGCGATTTAACGGTTCACTCTTTGCGAGTGACGCGTACTTCCTGCCCCAGCGTAGAATCCGCACGCTCGCCCACGGCGTCACGATGAAGGCGATGGCTAGCGAGAAGAACATTGCGGCGCTCGACCCAATGGGGATGGGTCGCATGTACGGACCCATCAGGCCGCCGACAAACGCCATGGGCAGCACGGCGGCGATCACCGCAAATGTGGCTAGGATGGTCGGATTGCCGACTTCGTTCACCGCTTCGACGGCAATGACCGGCCAGTTCCTGCCTTTGTTTTGCGGCAGGCGGAAGTGGCGGACAATGTTTTCGACAACGACGATGGCGTCGTCCACCAGAATCCCGATGGAGAAAATCAACGCGAACAGCGTGATGCGGTTCAAAGTGTAGCCGTATAAATAAAACACCAGCAACGTCAGCGCGAGCGTGGACGGAATGGCGATGGCCACGATGGCTGATTCGCGCCAACCCAGCGTCAGCAAAATCAGGACGGACACGCCGATCACGGCGATGCCCATGTGGAGCAGCAGCTCGTTGGATTTCTCCGCAGCGGTTTCACCGTAATGCCGGGTGATGGACACCTGAACGTCGTTGGGGATGATTCTGCCCCTGAGCGCGTCAATTTTCTTCAAGACCTGATGGGCGACGGAAATGGCGTTTGCGCCGGGCCGCTTGGCGACGCTTAAAGTCACAGCCGCTTGCTCGCCAGTTGTCTCCGAATGCGCAGCGCCGTTGCCAAAGAAGACGTATTGCGACGGCTCTTCCGCACCGTCTCTAATCTCGGCGACTTCCCGCAAATAAACCGGCTTTCCGGCATGAACGCCCACGACGACGTTGCCCACGTCCTCCGCGCTGGCTAAAAAGCTGCCGGTTTCAACGATTGTTTCGTGATTCTGGCTGGTGATGCTGCCAGCTGTGTTTTGGCGGTTGGCCTGCGTCAACATCGGTACAATTTCCACGGTCGCGAGATTGCGGGAGGCGAGCCGCGCCGGATCGAGCAACACCCGCAATTGTCGCCGCGCTCCGCCGATGAGCGTCGTCTCTGCCACGAGCGGCACTTGTTTGACGGCGTCGTCCACCTGGGCGACGAGCCGTCGCAGCGTCAAATGATCGTAGCCGCTGCTATGAAAAGTCAGCGCCAGAATGGGAACGTCGTCAATGGACTTGGGCTTGATGAGCGGTGGGGAAACTCCCTGCGGAATACGGTCGAAGTTGGACTGGAGTTTTTGGTTTAACTTGACCAGGCTTTTCTCAACATCCTCGCCGACTTTGAACCGCACGATGGCCAGGCTCTCGTCTGGTTTCGAAGTGGAATAAATGTATTCCACACCAGGAATCTCCCAGAGCAGCTTTTCCATCGGCCTTGTCGCACGCTCCTCCACTTCCTTCGCGCTGAAACCGGGCATCGAGACGAGCACGTCAATCATCGGCACTTTGATCTGCGGCTCTTCCTCGCGCGGCAGGAGTATAATCGCGCCAACACCCAGCAGCACAGAAGCAAGGACAATCAACGGTGTCAGCTTTGAATCAATGAAGGCGCGTGCGACGCGACCGGCGAAGCCCATCGCGGGTGTGGCCTCCGCTTTCACCAGACCTCCACCGGCTGGTCGTCCTTCAACTGTTCCGCACCGCTCACAACAATGGATTCACCGCCGTTGAGGCCGGACAAGATTTCAATTTCATCGCCCACACGCCTGCCGGTCTTCACGAGATGCAGTCTGGCGCGCTGATTCGTGACCGTAAAAACCATTTCCAACTGGCCGCGTTGGATCGCTGCTGAGACTGGCACGCGGACCGATTTTCGCTCGCCAATCGGCACCGCCAACCGTGCGAATTGTCCGGACATCAATCCCGCCGACGGCGGCAAGTCCAACTTCACCCGGAACGTGCGGGTCGCGGCATCCGCGGCAGGAGCGATTTCAGCAACGACACCTTCAAGCTCGGCTTTTGTGGCCTCCACTCGAACTCCCAGCCTAGAGTTCTTTTCAATGTGCAAGACGATGGTTTCCGGCACGTTGGCTTCCAATTGCAACGACGACGGATCTTCGATATCCACCAGCGGTTTGCCCGGCGTGGCGAGGTCGCCTACGTCGGCCCATTTCTTTGTCACCACGCCGTCGAACGGTGCCACAATTTCCACATAGCTCATCAACGCCTTCGCCTCGGCCAGCGCCCCTTTGGCAATCCGTTGTCGCGACAGTGTGGAATCATATTCCGCCCGCGTGGCGCTGCGTTGCTCAAACAAGGTGGCAACACGCTTCAATTCTCTTTCCGCTTGCTCCAGTGAGGCCTCCGCTTGCTCCAATCGAGCAGCCAATTCGACAGCATCGAGGCGCGCGATCAACTGGCCCTTCTGGACGATTGTGCCCAGCGCCACGGGCAACTTCTCGATCCGGCCGCTCACTTTGGCCTCCAAGGTCGCACGCCATTTTGCTAGTAATGTGCCGGCGACATCCTCGGTCATGGTTCGCAGCTTGTTCTCCGCTGTACTCACCTGGACCTTGGTGGCAGGGAGGTTTGCCGCGTGTTCCTTTGCCGTTTTGTTCTTTGAACCGCAGCCGCAGAACGCCAACAGGATCGTGACGCAAAGGCCGCTGAAAGCCACGAATGTCAGCGCGCGCGAAACGAAGCCGAGCACATGATCTGAAGCTGGTGTTGAAACGACGCGCAGGTGGCGCTGCAAACTGGAGAGCCGCAGGCTTGAGTTCATGTTATTTGGACGATGATGGCGGATTCAGTTGCGGCAGCGCGAGTGCCTTGCGGAGCGCTGCGACTGCAATGCGGCGGTCGGCCTCGGCCTCGGCGCGACGCACGCGAGCGGCGACCAAGGCGCTCTCCGCGTCAATCAATTGGGTCGAGAGCGCGAGCCCTTGTTCAAATCTGTCGCGGGTCAGTTTCGTGCTCTCTGCCGCCAGTTCGACGGATTTTTCAGTCACGGCCAGACGCTCGTCCGCAGCCTGTAGGTCAAGGTGGGCCTGCGCGACTTCAAGGTTGAGGGCAAGCCGGAGTTTGCGCTGTTCCTCACGTGCGGATTCAAGGTTCGCTTTGGCCTCGCGGGCTTTGGAGCGCGTGGAAAAGCCGTCCCACAAATCCCACTGCGCCATCACACCCGCCGTGTAGCTTTTGCCGTCTCCATCCGTGACCCAGCCGTAATCGTAATCAAGACTCCCAAAAGCGCTCAGGCGCGGCTGATAGCCGCTCTTCGCACCCCGAACCTGCGCCTGCGCTGCGCGCTCCCGTTCGCGGGCGGCGCTGAGTTCCGGCCGCTGAGAAAAATCCTCCGACTGCGACACGCTTACGACCGGTGCAGCGTCCGCAACTGCGAACTCTCCATCTTCCAAGCCCAGCAAGTTCCGCAACGCGCGTTTGGCGAGAGTGTTTGCGTTGCGGGCACGGATAAGGTCTTCCCGCGCCTGGGCCAGCCGCACTTCGATGTCAAGCACGTCGGATTTCAGAAGCGTTCCGCCCTCCAACCGCTTTTGCGCCACGACAAGATTCCGTTCAAACGCGTTGACGGCAGCTTCAGCGGCCTGGATGAATTGCCTCGTCTTCAGGACGGTGTGAAACGCCCGCGCCACCTCGTAGCCGAGCGCATTCCGGATGGCGGCGCTGTCCTGCTTGGCGGCTTCATAACTTGCCTTGGCCGCTTGTCGCTCCGCGACGTTGCGCCCTCCAGCGTAGAGCGGAACGGTGGCGATGCCCCGGGCATTGAGATTGTCCACGTCCGGCACATCGTTGAAGTTCAATGAAGGACTGTAGGAGCGTTGATTGAGAATGCTTCCAAAGACCTGCATCGGATTGTCCGTGCGCGTGTAGCTGGACTCAAGCTGTAACCTCGGCCAGAAGGCGGCGTTGGCCTGTTCCAACCCGGCTTGCGCGCCAGCGATGCGCTGTTGCGCGATGCGGGCGTCCGGATTGTGTGCCAGTGCGTAATCCAGCGCCCGTTCGAGCGTCCACGGTTCAGCAGCGTGGGCTGCAAGACCACACGCCGTGAACAATACAAGGATTCGCCAATGTCGTATCATTTGTCGCAGCGGGCGCTGTCGCCGCGCCCTTTCTCGCCGCACGAGCCACTCACGCCGAGTTTTTTGAGGATGAGTTCGAGTGGACAGAACTTCGTGAACGACGATTGCAGCAGGTTGAACCCGACGAACGCGGTGAACCAAAGCCAGTAAGAGCTGTGATAATGTGCCAGCAACAAACTGGCGAGAATGAATGTTCCGGCGAACCGGCGGATGATGAGTTCCATATCAATCGGAGAGTATGATTGTGATCACCGCCTGCGCCAGCCCGCCCAGAAGGGCACACCGGCATCGTCCCTCAATTTAAGGATGTCGTCGCCCTTGCGCACCTCGGCGGCGACAATCGCCGGTTTGCCTTCAAACGTAATAAGCGATCCCTTGACCTCGATTTTGTCTTTCGGCTCGATTTTCAATTCTTGATTTTCGATGTACCAACTCGGCCCGAGATGCACGGGTATAGTTTCCTTTTCCGTCTTCAAAGTGAGATGGACGCCGGCACTCATCCCCCTGCCCGGCGTGAATTTATCCACGCAGACGACCTCACCTCTGACAGTCTGCACGGTTTTGGGATCGTACATTCGGTTGTAGGAGCTTCCGCCGCCCCAACCGCGTCCGCCGCCTTGCGGCCCGCGCTGACCATACGCGGCGGGTGCGCCCAGAATGGCCACCATCGAGGCAAACGCCAGTAACGTTGTCATTTGTTTCATAGTTATCCTTTCTCCATATGCGATTCGTGTTTCCGAGGACAGCGCCGACCTCGCACTGGCCAGCGCCAAAACCGTCTTGGTAAAATTCCTTCCGCGATAAGGCGCGGCAATGGGTGATCGTCCGTCTCGCGGGCGAAGGGCTGGTGGAAATTGGATTTGCGCTGCCGTCCTAATCATGGTATGAACATATAACTATTTAGATATATGTCAACCATTAAAAAGAAAGGGTTGCTGGCGGACGAGGAGCTGGAGAGTATCGCGCTGCATTTTCGGCTGCTGGGCGAACCGATGCGTCTGAAGATATTGCAGGCCATCTGCAAAGAGCCTTTGTCCGTCAACCACATCGTTGCCGCAGTGGATGCCACTCAGGCCAATGTCTCCAAGCACCTGTCCCTGCTGGCCACGGCGGGCATCCTGACGCGCAAAAAAGACGGCCAGTGCGTCTATTATGGGCTGAAGGACGAGTTGACTCTGAAACTCTGCGAATTGGTTCACAGCCAGTTGAATGAATGAGGGGTAGTCCGGCGACCGACTCCGAAGTGCCATCCTGCGCCTGCTTTTTCGCCTCTTCAAGTTGGCGATGGCTCGTCTTAGTTGCGGGCAGCGGGCAGCGGGAGCAACGAGCCGCCGCGAGGTGCGCTCGGGAATGGCGACCTTACCGTCACAATTCACCGGCACGCTGCTAACCTCGCCAACAGCCAATGGCACGTTTACAAACATTCCGGGAAATCCCTCGAGCCCGTACACACTTCCAAAGGCAAGTTTGCTGTCGGAACAATACTTCCGCGCAGACCAATTGACCGGGGTTTGTCGCCCGCAGCACAAGCACGTCATCCATTCTCAAACGTCCTGCGAAGACTTTCCGCTCTCGCGGGCCGGATCAGCCAAGCATCATCCCGTCCTGCGACGTCAGGCTATTTCTTCCTATTCCTGCTCTTGTGCGCGCTTTCGTTTGTCCACAGCCTGGCGCAAGATGTATTCGATCTGCCCGTTGACACTACGCAGTTCGTCGGCCGCCCATTTTTCCAACTCCTTCCAGAGGTCAGGCGGGATGCGCAACAAAAATGGTTTGCGATCCTCGTTCGCCATGCAGCCTATGAATAGAGCGTTCCCGTGTTGATGACGGGCTTGGTCTCGGACTCGCCGCAAAGGACCACGAGCAGATTGCTCACCATCGCAGCCTTGCGCTCGTCATCGAGTTTTACGACGGCCTTCTCCGCTAATTCACGCAGAGCCATGTCCACCATGCTGACCGCGCCATGCACGATCTTCTGGCGAGCCGCAATGACGGCTTCGGCCTGTTGCCGGCGAAGCATCGTTTGCGCGATTTCGGACGCGTAGGCGAGATGCGTCAACCGGGCTTCTTCCACAACGACGCCGGCTTTCTCAAGCCGTTCCTGCAACTCCTTCTTCAGTGACAGCGCGACTTCGTCGGCACTTTCCCGCAAGGTGAGTTCGTGCTCATCGCCGCGGTCATAGGCATAAAGGCTGGCGATGTGGCGGATGGCCGCCTCGCTTTGGATGTGAACGTAGCTCTCATAATCGTCCACGTCGAACGCCGCCTTGGCCGTATCTTCCACGCGCCAGACCACGACAGCCGCAATTTCGACTGGATTGCCGCGCTTGTCATTGACCTTGAGTTTGTCGCTGTTGAAGTTCTGGACGCGCAACGAGATTTTGGTGGTTCGCGCGATATGGACGACGCTGGTCACGTTGGCGCCATGGGAGCCGCTTTGCACGTTGACCGTTGCCGGGTGCAACGGAATCTTGGCGCGAATTCGAGAGTAAAACGGGTTCGCCCACCAAAAGCCGCTCGTGCGCACCGTACCCTTGTAGTCGCCGAACAGGATCAGGACGCGGGCCTCATTGGGCTGAAGGGTGAAATGTCCACAGAGAAGAATAATGGCCAATATCTCCAAAAGACCTGCCGGGATCATCCACCAGAGAACGGCAGGATTGTGCGTGCTCGCCGCACGCACAATGACCAAAACGAACCACGCCAGTGCAGCGGTCACCAGTCCGAGATTGATGAACAACATCACCCAGCCGTTCGCAGCGGTCGTTTCACGCTCTACGCTGGCCGATTTCACAATGTTCGCATCCATAGCTTTTCCTTTCTTTCTATCAAACTGATATCATAGCAATATCTCACGTCAAGTTCTTTTTGTGCGGAAAAAGTGTGGTCGGAAAATCGACTGACGTCAGAGGTATCACGCCGTGTGGGAAACTGCCCGCTGAGAAATCAAACTGGCGAAAGACCGTGGTTTGCAGCAAGTTGGTTTCGTGCAACGCGCGTTTCCACAAACCATCGCTGGCCTGGCGTTGTCCCTCACGGCGATGATCGGCTATTGTCAGGCTGCCAATTCGTGCGACCCAATCCGTACCTTCGCAGACGGCAAGCAGCCGTCGCGTGAGGTTTTTGTTTCACCGATGGGCAACAATTCAACGGGCGATGGCACGCAAGGCAATCCCTATCAGACCATCAGTCGCGCGTTGCAAGGCGTACAACCTGGGGATGCGATTCGGCTGCTGCCCGGAAGTCATTCAAGCGGCAATTCCATCGGAAATCTGGCGGGCACGTCAAACGCTCCCATCTGGATCGGCGGTGTGCCGGGCCAGGCGCGGCCAGCCATCAGCGGCGGCTCAACTGCGATTCAACTTTCCAAGGTTCGTTTTGTCGTTCTTGAAAACCTTGAAGTCACAGGCGCGACAGCCAACGGCATCAACTGCGACGATGGCGGCGATTATGCGAACAGCAATGCAACGCGTCATGTTATCTTTCGCAATCTGTACATTCACGGCATCGGCACGGGTGGCAACAACGACGGTCTAAAGCTCTCCGGCGTCAATGATTACTTCGTGCTGGACTGTCAGTTCGTGCGGATGAGCGCGGGCGGCAGCGGCATTGATCATGTCGGTTGTCATCGCGGATTGATCGCCCGCTGCACAACCATCGACGCGGGCAGCAACGCCATCCAATGCAAAGGCGGCAGCGAGGATATTGAGATCCGCTGGTGCAATTTCACGAACGCTGGTGCGCGGGCCATCAACATCGGCGGCTCGACCGGTTTTGAATTCTTTCGCCCTCCCATTGCTACGAACACTCCGAATTACGAAGCGAAGAACATCCGGGTCATCGCGAATCTATTCCGTGGCTCGGAGTCGCCCATCGCCTTTGTGGGTACGGTTGATTCTCTCGCAGCGAACAACACGCTCGTCGAGCCGGGCCGATGGGTCATGCGCATTCTCCAGGAAACGGTTTCGAGCGGCGGCTACACGTTTCTACCATGCGGCAGCAATCAGTTCATCAACAACCTCGTCTATTTCAACCGGGCCCAAATCAGCACGCCTGTAAACGTCGGCGCGAACACCGCCTCCGCTTCGTTCAAATTCGCGAACAATCTTTGGTACGCGTTCAACCAGCCGGGCCAATCGCAACCGTTGCTGCCGTCCGCCGAGACCAACGGTGTGTATGGCTTGAATCCGCTTTTCACTGACGTGGCGGGCGGCGATTTCTCCTTGGCCACCAACAGCCCGGCCGTGGCGAAGGGAAGACGACTGCCGGGCGTGTGGGCGGACCTCCTGGAGCGTTGCTATGCAAGCCCGCCCACGATTGGCGCGTTCGAGGCAAAGCCACCGCCCACCGACCGGTCGGACGCCGACGGTGATTTCATGCCCGACCTCTGGGAGGCAGAGAACTACCTCGACCGCGACGATCCCGGAGACGCCGCACTCGATGCCGACCAAGACCAACTCAGCAACCTCGGCGAATACCTGGCGGGCTCGAATCCCAGTGATCCGCAGTCGGTCTTCACACTGCGCTTACCGCAGGTCACCGCTGGTAGCTTTTCGTTTCGTTACTCGACTTTGACCGGTCGGGTTTATCGCGTTCAAGCCCGGGATCTGACGACTCTCGCTTCCTGGTCCGAAGCGTCCGTGACGAACGGAACGGGAAGTGAAATCGAATTTCGCGAAGCGAGTCTTGCCGGCGATAGGCGAGTCTTCCGAGTACAGGTGGAGCTGTCTCCATAGCGACCGACCTGGCACGGAATAATTTGCTCGGTCCGACGCTCCTCAGCAGCCGTGTTTGCAAGTGATTTGCGGACTTGCCGCGTAAAGCTACTCTGTAGAATGCCAGTTGGCAAACGGACGCCGATTTCAATTTGTCGGCACGGCTGAACCGCTGATGAAGACCTGTAATTCGAGAAGTGCTCCGCTACTGGCAATTCTTAGAACGCAAAAGGTTGCGGGCTGGCCAACATCAAGTCCCCATTGCAAGCCCATGAACTTTGCCGATGTCTGCGAAAATCGCTCCCAGACTTCCTGCCACGGGCAATTCAACATTTCTGCCGCGCGAAAATTGCCGTCGATCGGTCGCAAGGCCGACCCGGCGAAATTCGTTTTGCCCGGCTGCCGCACGATTTGATCGGCACCCACTTCGAGTTCGAGACGCCCCAAAATGTAACGTCCCGGTGGCGCGCCCGCTGCCGTCATGGCGTCAGTCGTGTAGTAGATCCAGGTCGGGTCAAGCACGCGATGAACCAGGCGGAACAACGCGGGTGAAACGTGAATGCCGTCCGGAATCAAGCTGACGGTCAAACCCGGCGTGTCCAGCACGCGCCAGATGATGTTGTCGTGACGATCCAATTCACGCGGGCAGGCATTGCCCAAGTGCGTGAAACCCGTCGCTCCCGCTTCAACCGCCCGTCGCAATATTTCCGCGCTCGCGTTGGTGTGGCCGAGACTTACTTTCATTCCCAACGACACCGCCAGAGCAATCGCCTCGAGCGCGCCTGGACGTTCGGGAGCGAGGGTCAACAACAGTGGATCGGTTCCCGTGATGGCGCGCAGCTCCCGGATGTGCTTCGCGGTTGGATCGAGCATGACCGTTGGATCATGCGCGCCGCAGAAGCCCGGTTCGGCGGAAAGAAACGGTCCTTCGATATGCCAGCCGACGATAGCGGACTGAAGTTCGTCCGACTGGGAACGCAATGTCCGCAAATGTCGCAAGCGGGCCGTGAGGCTTGACCATTCATCAGTGATTAAGGTCACCAAGATTCGCGCGCAACCGGCGGTCCTCAGTTGGCGCGTGGCGGAAAGCAAATCGTCCAGCGTCAAGCCGTCCCGTTGAAAGTCGATGCCGCCGTAGCCATTGACCTGCAGATCGAACAGCGGTGGAGCAATCCACAAATCTTGAGCCGGAAGACTGGTGATTGGCTCGGTGTGCGTGATGATTCCGTTTTGCCAGCGCAAGCGGACCGGCTGTCGGGTTGCGAAGTCCCGGGCACAGATTTCACCGTCGTTCATGCCGTAGTTTTTGATAGAATCAAGGGATTGCACAGAAGTTTTTTGCCCCGGACTCGACGCACCACCGTGCACGCAACCTGGCGTTTCCGTCGCTGGTTCCTCGAACGGGCTTCGACCGGAGAACTTGAACGGCCAAGAATCGCTTTCCTTCAAAAGAATGATTTGGAAACTCAAACCGCGCACAGGCTAAATTGTGCCGGTGCATCTGGCTCACTTACGCCTTCGCGACTTCCGCAATTACGCGCGGCTCGATGTGGATTTTGCGCCCGGATTTCATCTTTTGCTCGGCGACAACGCCCAGGGCAAGACGAACATTTTGGAAGCGATTTATCTGCTCGCCACGCTGCGTTCTTTTCGCGGCGTCGGCGGCGCGCAGATGATTCGTCACGGGCAGAAGGGTTACTTTGTCGGTGCCAAGGTTGTTGGCCGGGGACAGCATGAAATCAAAATGTATTGGTCGGTCAGCGAGCGGAAATTGAGCCTGGATAGCCAGCCGGTGCGCAAACTGACCGATTATCTCGGCGTGCTGCGTGTGGTCGTGTTTTGCGCGGAAGATTTGTTGCTCGTCAAAGGCGCGGCGAGGAATCGGCGGCGGTTCCTCGATCTGCTGCTTTCCCAAACGCACTCTACTTATCTGCCACTGCTCCAGCGTTACACACAGGCGTTGCGCTCACGAAACGCGCTGCTCAAGCAGCGCACGGTCGATGAAGTCGCTCTGGAGAGCTTCACACATGATCTGATTCAACTCGGTGAGCAACTTCTCCAATTGCGGCGCGAACTGGTGCCGCGCCTGTCGCCGCTCGCCAGGCTCGCCTATCGCCGTATTTCGAATGACGCGGAAGAATTGCGGTTGGATTATCAGTCGAGCGTCAAAAAAGACTTTGCGGTCGAACTGGCACAATCGCGTCAGCGTGAGCGTACATATCGCTCCACGCTGATCGGCCCGCACCGCGATGATCTGCAATTCCAGCTCAACATTCAATCCGCCGCACAGTTCGCCAGCGAAGGCCAGAAACGCACGCTCGCCATCGCCTTGAAAATGGCGCAAGCGGAGTACCTCACGGGTATTCACGGTTCGCCGCCGATTCTCTTGATCGACGATGTCATGGGTGAGCTCGACGCCAAACGCCGCAGCGGTTTCCTGCCGTTGCTCGACCGCGCCCACCACACACGAGGTCAGGTCTTCATGACCTGCACGGAGGAAAACTGGCCGAAGGAACTAGGACGCGATTTGCATCGGTGGGAAGTGAAGGCGGGGAATTGCGAAAAGGGTAGCATTTGACGCTCAACATCAAACATCGAATATTCAACCGCGGAATCTGCAATTCACAGTTGAGTGTTCAATGTTCGATGTTTCCGCTTTCCTGTATTCCAAATTCCCCGGTATGGTTTGACTCATGCGAATTTTATCGGGCATCCAACCCTCTGGCGCGTTGCATCTCGGGAATTACTTCGGGATGATGCGGCCGGCCATTGAGTTGCAGGAGAAGGGCGAAGCATTTTATTTCATCGCCAACTACCATTCGATGACATCGCTGTTCGATGCCAGGGAGCGGCGCGAGAACTCACTCGATGTGGCTTTGGATTTTCTGGCGTGCGGACTCGATCCGAAGAAGTCCGTTTTCTTCCTTCAATCCGATGTGCCGGAGGTGACGGAGTTAACCTGGATGCTCAGCACGATCACACCGATGGGGCTGCTTGAACGCGCGCACAGTTTCAAAGACAAGACCGCCAAAGGCATCTCGCCCAATCACGGTTTGTTCGCCTACCCCGTGCTGATGGCGGCAGACATCTTGATTTACGACTCGAACGTCGTGCCCGTCGGCCAGGATCAGAAGCAGCATCTGGAAATGACGCGGGACATCGCCGCCAAATGGAATCAAACTTACGGTGAAACTTTCGTCATTCCAGAGCCGGAGATTCGCAAGGACGTTGCGGAAGTGCCCGGCATCGACGGCCAGAAAATGAGCAAGAGCTACGGCAACACCATCGAGATTTTCGGCGAGGAGAAAGCCACCCGCAAAAAAATCATGAGCCTCGTCATGGACGGCCGTTCACCGACCGAACCCAAACCCGACGCCGACAAAAACCTGGCGATTCAATTGCTCAAGCTCGTCGCGGCGACGGAAGTAGCGAAAGATTTTGAAGATCGACTTCGAGCCGGCGGGTTTGGCTACGGCGACTTGAAGAAGGCGTTGTTTGAACATTACTGGAATTACTTCGCTGCCGCGCGAACAAAGCGGGCCGAATTGACGGCGAATCTGGATTACGTTCATCAAGTGTTGAGCGACGGCGCGACGAGGGCGCGTTCGCTGGCGCAAAGCGTTTTGAAGCGGGCGAAGGTGGCGAGCGGATTGGATTAGAACAGGTTGCCGGAAAAGTTTCATAATGAGCAATCAATCGCGAGGTTCGTGGTTTGCCCTGTGGGTTCTGTTCGGCATCAATGCCATGAATTTTTACGACCGGCAGATTCTTGCTGCGGTCACCGAACCCATTCGTAAAGAATGGATGTTGAGCGATACGGAGATGGGCACCCTCGGCACCGCGTTCACGCTGATCTATGCGGCAGTGGGTGTGCCGTTGGGCCGGCTGTCGGATTCCTGGAGCCGCAAAAAGCTTCTCAGCATCGGCGTGACCGTGTGGAGTCTGCTCACTGCGGCGTCCGGCTTGGCGACGAATTTTGCCACGTTGTTTGTGAGCCGGCTGGGAGTCGGAGTTGGCGAGGCAAGCTGCGCCCCTGCGGCAAACTCCTTGATCGGTGATTTGTTTCCCGCGCGCAAACGCGCCGTGGCACTGTCAATTTTCATGCTCGGACTGCCGCTTGGCATTTTCTTGAGCTTACGGTTGAGCGGGGTCATTGCCCACGCGTACGGGTGGCGGGAAGCGTTCTATTTTGCCTGTATCCCCGGATTAGTCCTTGCACTGTTGGTTCTGAAAATTCCTGAACCGCATCGTGGCGCGGCAGAGGAACACCAATCGGCGGGCCGTCAGCGAGCCGGGTCGCCCTATTGGGTGGTGCTGGGGATTCCGACGATCATGTGGATCATCGTGTCCGGAGCGTTACATAACTTCAACATGTACGCGATCAACTCGTTTCTACCCGCGTTCCTCATGCGTTCTCACCTGTTAAGCCTGAAAGAGGCCACAAACGTTTCATCCATTGTGCTGGGTGCGGTCGGCGTGATTGGGTTGCTGGGCGGCGGTTGGGCGGCGGACCGTTTGAGCCGCACGCGGGCCGATGGGCGGCTTTTGTTGTCTTCGGTTACGATGCTCGTCGCAGCGCCGTGCATTTATTTCGCGTTGAAGCAACCGCCGGGCGCCACGGTCGGATTCATGGTGTTGATGGGCACCGGTTCGATGCTCATGTTCGTTTACTATTCTTGTGTGTACGCTGCCATTCAGGACGTGATCGAACCGGCGTTGCGGGGAACCGCAATGGCTTTGTATTTTTTCGCCATGTATGTGCTGGGCGCGAGCCTCGGTCCGGTGGGCACGGGCATGTTGAGTGATCATTTTGCGAGGAAAGCAATGGCCGCGGCGGGGGCGACTGCGATGGCCGAACAATTCAAAGCATCCGGTCTTCACAGTGCGATGTATGTGATTCCGCTGCTCTGCGCGTTGCTGGCCGTTGTGTTGTTCGCCGCCTCGCGCACCGTTTCTGCCGACATGGAAAAACTGCGAACGTGGCTTCGCGAGCAAACGGCTAAATGATCACGTGGCTTTTCGTCCAGAGCAAAGTGACGTTGCCGAGTTGCGGAGCGATGTGAAGTCAAGGTGCCGTCGCACGAGTTCGGCAAACGCCGCTTCCGACCGTCGCCCGGTGTAATCGCGCAAAGGTTGTTGGTCGGCCTGACTGTTCACCCATAGTATAGTAACCGCCGGAGCCGAAACCGCACAGGGAAAGAAAAACAATCCCGTTGGGATTCGCAACCTCGCAGAAAATTTTCACTTTCCCTGACCGCTTGGGGTCCGAACGGCGCACTGGGTTGTGGCGACCGAGAGCGGAATCGGAGGCTCCGAGAAAAGACAAATCAAACACAACCGCCTTCCGGACCAATCCCCGGGGGCAAAGAAAGAAAGATGGAAACATTATTATGAAAACAAACCAACGGCCAGGCGGTGGTGATTCACCAATGCCGCCAACCAGACCTACACCGTGGAATGGAGCGATCAGTTCAGCGGCGGTTCGTGGCAGAGGCTGAACGATGTGATCGCCCGTTCCACCGACCACATTGAAACCGTGACGGGCAACCGTTCCCTGCCGCTTCCACCGCGTGGCCACCCCCCGCCGGCCCTGAGCCAAGCACAAATGTCTGCTGACCCGAAGCAGCTTTCCAAGAAAATCATCGTCCCTGCAGATGCTGGGACGGCGAGTCGCGGCGGTAAATCTTTGTGTCCGCCGGGACTCGTTTTTGTGCAGGCATCTGAACTCCCCCATTCGCCGGCCCTCGTAGCGCAGACAGACAGTCGCCGGGCGTGGCGGCGACGAGGGGGATTCCTCATCAGTTCCCGCGTTTCTGTGCTGTCGCACACACCATTCCTGCCCACCGCTGCTAGCCCTGACGCAGCGCGAGGAAAGTGTAGGCATTGGGGTTGTGGGTTTCCCGACAATCGACACGGAAGCGCAAATACGATCCGATGTGGAAAACTTGCACGGCAAAGCCCTGTTGCGTAAAGAGCGTCTTGGTTTTCTCCATGCTCAGAGTGTTCCAATGATAATCATCGACCGGACGCACAACGTGCTCGGCGATTTCGTCCATTTGAAAGAACCCGATACCAATGCCGTGGCGGACAACGCGGCAAAGCTCCTTTACCGCCGACTCCAATCCTTGGGGCGAGAGGTGCTCGAACAGGTCGTGCACAAAGCAAAGGTCGAAGGAGTTGTCCGGCGAGTTGATCTCGAAGACGTTGCCCACTTCAAATCGAACCCCTGGAAACATGGCGCGGGCGTTCTCGACATTTTTTGCGCACAGGTCGAAACCCGTGTAGTCAACCAATCGCCCAATCCCGCAAGCATCGAGAGACCGGTAATCATTCGCGGAACCGCACGCTGGCTCTAATACTGAGAGGCGTCTTAGGGTTTCGCTTGGCAGTACCTCTCTCCAAATCCGAAGAAAAGTGTCCAAGCAGTCTCTTCGGGATGTCGATTGACCATCTCGCCGGCGCGTGGTTGTGAGGAATTCCTCAACGTAGTTCGGGACTTGTATCCCGAGGGCAGAGGTGGGCAGGGAGCCGAAGATTTGTACGACAAATTGTGGAATCTCGATGCCTTCGGCATTATCGGCTCCGCGCCTCAGGGCGTGAAGCAGGGCGTGCAGTTCTTCGGCATCGGTGGTCCGTTTATCGAAGGTGAGAAGCCAGTTCATGGCGGCGGCAAATCGAAGCTCCTGCGCGAGCAGCGGCTCAATCTTTTCACCGACCATCAGGCCGAGTAGAAAATGGCGGGTAAGGATGCTTTGGACGTTGATGCGCGGGTCCTCCACATCTGCGACCAGATAGCCGCGTAGAAAGGGCGCTTCATACTGCGACCAAGACCGGGCAAGTCTTTCCGTTTCTACCTTCAGTGCGTTGTCCATTGGTTCGAGAAGCGAATCGAAGATCAGCACTTATATCGCGTTTTTGGCGGCGGCTAGAAACGCTTTCACTTTGGCAATATCCTTCCTTCCCGCGGCAGACTCGACTCCGCTGGAAACATCCACCCCATACGGTTGCACCCGGCGAACGGCATCCGCGACATTCTCCGGCGTTAGTCCCCCGGCCAGAAAAACGGGCTTTCCGAACTGCTTCGCTTTAACAGCCAGTTCCCAGTTGAACTTTTCGCCGGTGCCGCCTGGCTTTCCGGCGACGTAACTATCCAACAGAAACGCATCGGTTTTATAATTCGGCAAAGGTTGCAGCGATTCTTCATCACGAATACGAAATGCTTTCATCGTCATCACACTGAAGCGTTGACAATACTCTGGTGATTCGTCGCCATGAAACTGTAACAGGTTCAATCCACACTCGCCGATCGCCCGGAGCACCAGCTCTTCCGGCGCATTTACAAATACCCCCACCTTGAGCACAAACGGCGGTACTTGCCGCGCAATAATCGCTGCGGTCACCATCGAGACTCTTCGCGGACTGGCATCGTAAAACATCAAACCGAGCGCATCCGCGCCAGCCTCTGCCGCCGCCAGCGCATCTGCGAGGCTGGTAATTCCACATATTTTGACTTTCGGACTCATTTAGTTCGCATCGTCCAGCCTCACATATCGGCCAGCCGACATCAACTTTCCGATTATTGTTTCCAATGAGGCAACGAGGCAGAGCGTTCGAATAGGATCGATTGATCGGCGGGAAAAGTTTCTACAAAACGCTCCCGAGTGTTCGCCATGACCTGTTGTTGGCGGATTACTGATCGCGTTTTGTGGTTAAGATGTAAAAGGCCTTCGGCGTTCGGAAATGCGAATCTCCGACTGGCGGGATCGACTGGCTGGCAGTGAATTTCAACGCACATTTCCGCATAGAAATCTTGCTTGTTTCACGAGACTCTGAATCCAACCATCCGGATATAAGAATTTAAGATTAGCCACCCCCACGAAGTATAAGTGGACTGTAACCACGCCCTCGTGATATTCGTCTAGCACGTTCGATGAAAACTTGCATGAATATATCAGCGACGATTTGGCCGACGATGTCGGTCGCGAAAGCGACACGTCATAGTCGGTTGAACCCCGGCTGTGCGTTTAGCCTTGGGCTATCCAGGTCGTATCGTGGGCAACGCCCCGAAGCAGGCTTGGATAATCCGGAGGTGAGCAGGTAACGAATCGAACAACGATCTTTCCACCCTGCTTACCTCGTGTAGGCAGGGTTTTTTGTTTCCCTGAAACGGATGGTGAATGACGGCAACGAAAGGTGAACAGTCTGTGAACGATAACCAAGCGACGTCTCGATGATGTCAGCCGTAGCAAAACTGAAAATGGCGCAGAGGAGAACGAACTCCTCACCGGTGGGGTCTGCCCATCGCGAGCGAAGACGCGCGCCGAGATGGTTTGAAACGCTTTTACATTTTAAGGGCTTCGGAGGAGGTGTGCCCCTAAACACCGAAACAGCCGC
>CAZYYS010000031.1:0-27217 GCA_964651015.1 uncultured Verrucomicrobiota bacterium | reverse complement strand
GCGCCTTCACCCGGTTGATCGACATGGGCATCGAACCGTTCCTGGTCGCCTCCTCGGTCGAAGCCGTCATGGCGCAACGATTGGTGCGGAACATCTGTCCTTCGTGCAAGGTCGAGCAGAAGGTGGAGCACAATTATCTTCGCAAGATCGGATTCCCCGCCGCCGAAATCGAGACGGCCAAATTCTGGCGCGGCGCCGGGTGTGAGGAGTGCCGCCAGTTGGGCTACCAGAGCCGGCAAGGCATTTATGAGCTACTTATCCTGAACGAAGCCATCCGGCCATTGATTCTGAATCGCGCACCAGCGAGCACGATCGCCCAGAAAGCCATTGAGCAAGGCATGCGCACGTTGCGCGTGGATGGCTGGAACAAGGTGAAGGCCGGCCGAACCACGATTGAAGAAGTCCTGCGCGTAACACAGATCGAAGAACACTTGGACGCATTGCTGGACGACAGCAAGACCGAAATGTGGATCAAGAGCTGATATGGCCCGCTGGCATTCATGCAACGTGTTACAGGCCGGCGATGAGTCCCGGCGCGTCTGGCAATTTGTCGCGAGCAAGGACACTTTCACACTCGACCATGAAGAGACGATACCCGCAACGGCTGCGCTGCCCGACAAGCTGATCGGGAAAAGCTGGCGCTCGCTCTGGCAGCGCGGGCTGAACATCGCTTGGTTGCCGCCGGAGAAGGTATTCCTGCGGGTGGCACATCTGCCGGTGAGTGATTTTGCGGAGATGCTTGCCATAGTGGAGTTGCAACTGGAGAAAATCTCACCGCTGCCCGTGACGCAAATCGTCTGGAGCGTGCACGCCCTGCCGCCGGGCGAGGATAAACTGCAAACCGTGGTGATCACCATTGTGGCTCGCAGTTTGGTGGAAGAATTCCTGGGCAAGTTGGAAGGACAAGGTTACCTGGCCGACCGACTCGAAATGCCCTTGCTCGATCAATTGCTCGCCACACCAATCAGCGGTGATGGGGCGTGGATTTATTTCTCTGGCAGCGGCGAGAAAACCATCGGGCTGGTTGCCTGGTGGTATGGCGGTGTGCTGCGGAATCTGGGCTTGATCCATTTGCCAGCCGGCGAGAAACGCGCCGATTTTTTGAAAACGCAACTGGCGCAAATGACTTGGGCGGGTGAATTGGAAGGCTGGCTGACATCCCCGCCGCGCTGGCATCTTGTGGGTGACGACGCCGCGGCTGCCGAATGGCAACCCGTATTCAATGAATGGCAGCAGCAGCCGTTGGAAGTCGTCGCGCCGTTGCCTTTGCCCGAACTGGCTGCGCTCACAGCCAAGCGATCCGCCCAAACCAAGGTCGAAACGAACCTGATTCCGGTCGAGTTCCCGAAACGCTACCGCCAACAATTTGTAGATCGCCTTTGGATGCGCGGGTTGTTGGCGATAGGCGCGGTTTATCTGGTGGGGTTGGCAATTTATTTCGGGGCGCTGACGGTCCTAAATTACCGTTACAACGGAGTGGCAAACAAGGTGACTAATCTGGGCCGGAGTTATACGAATGCCATCAATCTCAAAACACGCTATGACGTGCTGAAGGATCGTCAGGAACTGCGGTCCGCCGCACTGGATTGCTGGAAGGTCACGGCAGAGTTGCTGCCGGAAGATGTTACGCTGGCTGGTCTAGATTTGAAGGGTGGTCGGACCCTGACGCTCAACGGCGTCGCACCGTCGGACAAAGTTGGCCTGGTCACGGACTTTTACGAGGTGATGCGTAAAACAGTCGTCAACGGCCGACCCATGTTCGACAAGGAAAAGGGGATTACTCCCAACTATCGTCAAAACCCGGACGGCAAAACTGTAACCTGGAGTTTCAATTGCGAACTCCTGCGGGCGGAGGCCAGATGAGCGGCCAACTTGCCAGGTTCAATCTGCGCCCGAATGAGCGACGGCTGCTCGTGGCCGTGGCCACCGGTGTCTTCATTGTACTGAACATCTGGCTGGTCTGGCCCCACTTCCAGGACTGGAAGAAACTCAAAGTGAAAATGGCTGAAGCGCAGAAAAAATTGGATGCTTATCAGGCGGAAGTGAATCGAATTCCCCAATATCAGGCCAATCTGAACAGTTTGGTAGGCGATGAAACAACCGTAATGCCCGAAGATCAAGCCATCCACCTTTTGCGCATCATCCAGAGCCAGGCCGCCCAAAGCGGTGTGGTGATTACCGGCAATTCCAAGGCCTCCAGCAAAACCAACGAAACTTTTCTGGAACAAACGCAAAATATCAGTGTTCAATCAGGAGAAAAGCAACTGGTGGACTTTCTATACAACCTGAGCGCTGGTAATTCGATGATTCGTGTGCGGGAACTGAACCTTCGCCCCGATGCGAGCCGGACGTTATTGGGAGGCAACATCACCCTCGTTGCCAGTTACCAGCGGAAAACGGTCGCGACACCCGCACCAACCGTGGCAACGGCAGCGTCATCGGCGCAAAAAACCGCAAAGCAGGCAGAGAAGCCTCCGTCTCCAACCAATAAACCTGCGCCGGTCACCAACCGCGTAGCCACCACCAACCAACCGAGGACGTCGCCTGAACGAAGACCAAGCTCTCCCAACAAACCACCCACTTCGTCCGCGCCAAACAAAAAACCATCGTGAAAACAACCTTGCTTCTTTTACTGTTGACCAGCGCCGCTTTGCTCGCGCAAAAGCCGCCCACCGTCACAAACACCAACGCCGTTGCAACCACCAACCAAGACGAACAATTGCGGCGCGCCCTGCGGCAGGCGATTGCCGGAAATACCAACGCTCCCAATCAGGTCGTGGGTGCTGACGTTCAACCGGCAACCCCGACGACCACGAATGTTCCCGTACAATTGAGGCCGGCGACAGCCGTGCCCGGTGCGCCAACCGCACCCGCAGTTCAACCCCGCGTCGCTGCCCCATTAGCACCCCCGGCCACGCAACCGCCGACAACCGTGACTCTGCCAACGAATGCCACCGACGCGACCAAAGCTGGAGAAACTGCCACCGTGAACGCCCCGCCCGGTGTCGTTACTCCTGCCAACCCGGAAGATGAAAGAATGATCGGCAAAGGTGAAATCACTTTTACGGCTGTGGAAATTGACAAAGTATTGACGATTTATGCCGAATTGGTTGGGCGCACAGTTTTACGCCCATCAGCGCTCGCCTCGCCTCCTATTACCCTCCGGACACAAACGGAACTGACCCGAAGAGAAGCGGTTCAAGCATTGGACAGTGTGCTGGCCTTGAACGGTGTCACCATGATTCCAGTCGGCGAGAAATTTGTGAAGGCCGTCCCATCGACGCAAGCGCTGACTGAAGGCGCTGCCTTCACCAAACTGGACACAGCCCAATTGCCCGAAGCCGGCCAATACGTCACCCACATAGCACAACTGAAATACGCCCGCCCCACTGAGGTGGTGCCGGTGTTGCAGCCGTTCGCCAAGATTCCGAACAGCATCCTGCCGGTCGATACGAGTCAGATTTTGGTGATTCGGGACTACGCCGAAAACGTCAAACGCATGTTGGAAATGATCAAGAAGATCGACATCACGGTGCCCATGGAATATGAGCCGGTGGTCATCCCGATCAAGTATGCGCTGGCCGGGGACATCGCCTCCGTATTAAGCAGTTTGACTTCGGGCGGCGGTGGCGCAGCCGGTATTTCCTCCAGCCGCAGTACGCGTGGCCCTTCCTCTACGCGTAGCGGTACTGGTGGCCGCAATTATCCCGGAGCGACCGCCACGGGCACACTCTCTCCCAATGCTCCTGCACAACCTGGCACAACGCTCGGCGCCGGGGGCCAGCGCGGCACGTCCTTTACTGATCGGCTGCAAAATATTGTAAACCGCGCCGCGCAGGGTGGTGAATTTCAAATCATTGGTGAGGCAAAAATTATTCCCGACGAGCGCACGAATTCGCTGTTGATCTTCGCCACCAAGCAGGATTTGGAAACCATCAAGAATATTGTTGCCAAACTCGACGTCGTCCTGGCCCAGGTGTTGATCGAATCCATCATCATGGAGGTGTCACTCGATGATAGCCTCAACGTGGGCTTCAACTATCTGGCAAGACCCAATGGCAACGGCTATTACACAGGCGCGGGCGCAATCAAAAACCGGGAAAACTTCTTGCAAAAGTCGAGCTTCGGGGATCCCGGAAGCGGTGGGGTAATAACCAACATCGGACTTCCCAATGGATTCAGCTATTGGGCCAAGTTTGGCCAAGATCTGGATGTTACAGCTACTGCCATCGCACAAGACAGCACGGTCAATGTGCTGGCACGTCCGCGCATCCAAACCTCGCATGCAGTCGAAGCCACGCTGAAGGTCGGCCAAACTGTCCCATACGTTACTGGAACTTATTTTGGTGGCGTGTCAGGCACCGGTACCAGCTCACAATATCAGCAGACTTTTGTTGGCATCGAACTCCAGGTTTTACCGCTAATCAACCCCGACGGCCTGGTAGTAATGGACATCGCCCAAGACATCCAACAACTCGGAACGCCCACGATTATAGATGGCAACCCGGTACCGACGACCACGCAACGTTCTGCCACAGCCAAGGTGGCAGTAAAGGATCGCGAAACCATCATTCTCGGCGGGTTCATCAGTTCCAATAAGAGCAAGTCCAAATCTGGCGTGCCGTTCCTCAAAGACATTCCGCTGCTCGGTTACCTGTTTCGCAGCACCGCCAATTCCGACAACCGGGTGGAGTTGGTTGTCCTGATGCGTCCCACCGTTTTGCCAACGCCGGAAGCCGCGGCCAAGCAAGCAATCGTCGAACAGGACAAATTGCCGGGCGTCAAGCGGTCGAAAAAGGAATATGACATCGACGAACTCAAGCGATTGAGGAAGGCCGAAAGCGACTGACGTAAGTCGTAATCGGCGGCTTGGTAAGACTCGAATCGCCATCGAGTGAACCAATCTGCGTCGAGAAACAAATTCTCTGTGCGCGTTTCTGAGTTCCCTGTTACAAATTTTTGCAACCTCTATTTCAAACTAGAAGGAGACTCTTGGCTGGATTGGCCCGCCTTTTTTGCCGCCCCAAGACTTCAGCATTGTTTCTTAACAGTTTGTTGAAGAACTCCGTTTCGAATCGTAGCCGCCGCCGTGAGAAAGCGGATTGCTGCGGAACACGCAGCGCCTTTTCCGCCTCGTTACCTCGCCGGCTACTTGTTCAACAAACTGCCAAATTAGTAACCAGCATCTTCGGTTTGTTATTGGTTTCGATGCTTGTAGCTCGTGGGGCTGGAATTGTCACCAACTGCACTTCCGCCGATCTGTCAGCCGCGCTCGTCGGCGGCGGATTGGTGACTTTCGACTGTAACGGTACCATCTACCTGACCAACACCATCACGATTACCAACCATACTACGCTCGATGCGAGTGGTCGCGCCGTGGTTATCAGTGGGCTCGACGGAACGAATTCTCCAACCGCCGTGCGTGTGCTGAACGTAAATAGCGGTATCAATCTCACACTCTTGAATCTGACCCTGGCGAAGGGTCGGAGCACGAACGCCGGCGCTATTTTCAACAACGGCGGGAGGATACTTGCTACCAACTGTTTCTTTATGGGTAATCGAGCCATTGGAACCGACGGTTTGGCCGGCGCGGACGGCAAGGATCACAATGATATTGGGGGCGACGGGAAACACGGGGAAGCAGGCGGCAACGCGCTCGGGGGCGCCATTTACAATCTCGGTGAACTCACTTTGAGTTTTTGCACCTTCCAAACCAATAGCGCCACGGGTGGGAACGGCGGGGCCGGCGGCAGCGGCGGCGATGGCAACGAACAAGGCGGCAATGGAGCTAATGGTGGCGATGGTGGGATTGGTTACGGAGGCGCCGTTTATAGCGCAGGCACGATTTTTGCAATGAATTGCACTTTCGCAGGAAACGCCGCCACGGGCGGCGATGCCGGAGCGGGTGGAAGCAATGGTGACGGTCGCTTCGCCAGCTTCGGCGGCGGCAGTGGCCACGGCGCTGATGCCGCCGGCGCGGGCCTTTACAGCTTGGGAACGTCCACCATCGTGAGTTCGACTTTTTCCAACAACGAGGCTCAAGGCGGCGACAGCACCACCGCCGGCGAGGCGAACAATGGCAACGGTCTCGACGGTCGTAGAGGTGGTGATGGCTTCGGCGGTGGGGTCTGCAACCTGGGCGTCCTAGCCATGACCAATTGTACCGTCGTTGCCAACAGCGTAACGGGCGGAGCGGGAGGAAACGGTGGCGACGGCACTTCAAGGTTTGGCGGTGATGGAGGTGATGGCGGCAACGGAGGTGACGCTTGGGGCGGCGGACTTCAC
Organism: uncultured Verrucomicrobiota bacterium; assembly: GCA_964651015.1. Taxonomy (GTDB): domain Bacteria; phylum Verrucomicrobiota; class Verrucomicrobiia; order Limisphaerales; family PALSA-1396; genus CAZYYS01. Next base: position 20,932 of record CAZYYS010000031.1, on the reverse strand, counting down.
AATTCCGGTTCCGCTGTGTTGAACTACTGCACTTTTTCAAATGGCAACGCCATTGGTGGGCCAAAAGGTTTGGGTGGGGACGGCGTATCTGCAGGTGAAAACGGAAGCAACGGCGCAAAAAAAGGTGGCAATATCTCACGGGACGGTGGCAGTTTGATCCTAAGAAATACAATTATCGCCTACAGCGCTTCAGGCAATAATGGCGCCGGGAAGATCGTCGATGGTGGTCACAATATCAGTTCGGACGGAAGCCTGGATTTTTCGGCACCGAGCAGTTTGAAGAGAACGGATCCCAAGCTGGGTTCGCTGGCAAACAACGGCGGCCCCACACTCACCGTAGCGCTATTAACCGGCAGTCCCGCCATAAACGCGGGGGACAACTCTGACTGTCCGGCATTTGATCAACGCGGCGAGCCGCGTCCGTTTGGCCCCGGTTGCGATATTGGTGCCTATGAATTTGAACCCACCTTTTCCATTCAAGGACGCATCTTGGAAGGCACGAATGGAGTCGGCGGCATCACGGTCACGGCCGGAACATACTCGGCGATTTCAGCCACCAACGGCAATTATCTCATCAGTAATCTCGTATCTAATAACTACACCGTAACGCCGCAACCCGTTGGCGTTGGATTCAATCCGGCCAGCCGGACGGTAAGCTTGGGACCGAACGCGACAAACATCGACTTCGTCCTCAACCAAGTGCGAATCACTGGCACCGTTCCCACCACTAATGGCCCTTTTCAACTCTCGTTTCTAGGCGGCCCCGGCAGAACCTACCGCATTGAGGCTTCAACCACGTTGACCACGTGGCAGACTATTTCTACCAACACTGCGGCAACCAACGGTCTGTTTCAGTACATCGATGGCAAGGCAAGCAACTTCCCAACCCGGTTCTACCGCACGGTGACGCCATAGACGAGAAAAGATCTCTCCGAGAGGACTCCAAGAACGCGCACACTCCGCGTGTTCTATTGCCCTTCAGGGGCAGGCGTCAACACCGTTGGCGGGATTGGCGGTAGTATGCCAGCGTCAACGTGAGGCTTCGTCCGCTCTCGCTCAACTTCCATGAGAATAATCTGCGCATCTGGATTCATTGGCGGGTTTACGGCCACAGGCGTTGCCGTGCTGGGTGAATTGCGAAGTTGCCGCGTTGGAATTGATGATATGCTGCTGCCGTCAGGACTAAATGCCGCAGTTGCTGGATTAACTCCTCCGGCTGCCGGATTAGGGTTACCGACCATAGGAAGGCCGCGACCCGCTGCGCCTTGATTTAGTGCGGCGGTAGGAATGCCCGGAACACCCGGGCGCGTCCCAGCAGCCGGATTGGGCGATACCACACCGGGAGTCGTCGGTACCGCAGAAGGCGGCGTGTTCGGCAGTTTGACACCATGGGTTTCAAAAGTTAGAAGCATCGGTTCACCCGCGTTTTTGATTTTCACGCTGCCGGCCTTTTGATTGATTTCGAGAACCTCAATTATCCCCTCCCGCTGCCCTTCCACCATGATGAAGGATTCTTCCTTTCCCGGTGGCGTGGCTGGCTTACCGTGCGCCGCAGGTTGCCCGGGCTGTTTCCATTGCAGGATTGCTCGCGGGGTAGGAAGAATCGTTGTGATGCCCGCCAATTTCACTTCGGTGGCCGGCGGCTGCGGCGGCGGCGGAGCGTTTGTCTCTACGGGTATGGGTTTTAACCCAAAAACATTGCGGTCAACAATCACCCTGTACGCGTCGCCTTTGGCATCCGTCACCACGGCTTTGACTTCGGTGCTGAACAAGAGTCCACCGAGCAAACAAGCCACCATTTTTTCGCTGCGTTTCACGGTCATAATCTAGCCGATCTACACTGCGAACACCACTGCGGATTTTAAGTTGCAGGAAAATCGAGCCGAGCAGCAAAAAACCGCCGAATTGCCGCATTCGGCCGTATTTTCACCAAACCCTCGGTAACTAATAGGCGGCTTGCACGCCCTTGACCGAGCGCTTCTGCATCCACGGCATCAGGCTGCGTAACCGGGCGCCAACCTTCTCGATGGAATGGTTCTCACCCTTCTTGAGCAACGCGTTGTATCTCTTGTAGCCGCCTTTGTATTCAGCCACCCAACCTTTGGCAAACTTACCGGACTGAATATCTTTCAACGCCGCCTTCATCCGCTTCTTCACACTGGCGTCGATGATCTTCGGTCCGACACTCACGTCACCCCATTTAGCGGTTTCCGAAATCGAGAAACGCATCCCGCTGATGCCGGCCTCGTTCATCAGATCAACAATCAGTTTCAGCTCGTGCAGGCATTCAAAGTAAGCCATCTCCGGCTGGTAACCCGCTTCAACGAGTGTCTCGTAACCTGCCTGGACCAACGCCGTCGCGCCACCACACAACACCGTTTGCTCGCCGAACAAATCCGTTTCGGTTTCTTCCTTGAAGGTCGTTTCGATCACACCGGCCCGTGTGCCGCCAATCCCTTTGGCCCAGGCCAACGCTACTTTTTTCGCCTGCTTGCTTGGGTTTTGATAAACGGCAATCAGCGACGGGACACCTTTGCCTTCGAGATATTGCCGGCGCACAATGTGACCCGGGCCTTTCGGCGCGACCAAAATTACATCCACGTTCCTGGGCGGGACAATCGTTTTGAAATGAATCGAAAACCCGTGCGAAAACAAAAGCGTCTTGCCCTTGGTCAGATTAGGGGCAATATCTTTTTCGTACGCGGCAGGCTGCTTCGTGTCCGGCAACGCGACAAAGATGACATCCGCGCGTCGAACGGCTTCCGCCGTCGGAAACACTTCAAATCCCTTTTCCTTCGCAACCGGAATTGATTTGCTCCCTTCGTAGAGACCAATGATCACTTTCAAACCGCTCTCCTTAAGGTTTAGCGCATGAGCATGGCCCTGCGAGCCGAACCCAAGAACGGCCAGGGTTTTATTTTTTAACACGGCGAGATTCGCATCTTTGTCTGTATAAACTTTTGCAGGCATTGGTTGGTTGAGAGTTGATGGTTATTGGGTAGAGGGACGGTTACGATTTTGACATTTCAAAGGTGAAGCTGCTTATTTCCGCTCATCGGGCCGGCGCATCACAGCAAAGTAGATCACGTGGAGCCAGGACAAAAGGCCATGGAAAATCGCCCACAGAATCGACCGGTTGCGTGTCCAGGAGACGACAACCGCAATGACAGTGCCCAAGCCGACGCCGACTTGGTATGTGATTTGCGCGTTCATCAGTAACACCGCTCATTTCCGCGGCAAAGCCACTTTCCCGGTGCGGGTCAAATCGAGCACGCCAAATGTTCTCATCAGTTCGATGAACTTCTCCACCTTGCTTTCGTTGCCAGTGATCTCGATGGTGATGCTCTTGGGCTGCACATCGACGATTTTGGCGCGGAAAATATCGGTGATCTGCATGACCTCGGCACGCGTCTTTGAATCGACGCCCACCTTTACGAGCACCAGTTCGCGATCCACATATTCGCCCTCGTGGAAATCCTGCACGTCGAGCACTTCCACCAGCTTGTTGAGCTGTTTGACAATCTGTTCCAACGTCGCCTCGTCGCCATGTGTAACAATGGTCATGCGTGAGGTGGTCGGATCTTGCGTGGGCGCCACGTTGAGCGTGTCGATATTGTAGCCGCGGCCACTAAACAGCCCGGCCACGCGCGTAAGCACGCCGAACTTGTTTTCCACCAGGACTGAAATTGTGTGCCGCATAGATTTCCGCTGCTAAACGGGCGCGCAAACTAGCAACCAGCGAAAACAGGGTCAACTCGCAATTATCGAAAATCAAAAAATGGATTGTGCGCCTTTTCCTCCGCCACGGTCGTCAACGGCCCGTGTCCGGGGCAAAGTAATGTGTCCGGCGGAAGCGATAGAATCTGATCGCGGACTTTTTGCTTCGCCAACGTCCCGTGCTGTGGCGCGCCGCCCATCGAACCGGCGAAAATCGCGTCGCCCACAATAGCTACTTGCGGCGCGTTGTCGGGCCATTCTCCGATGATGTACGTCACGCCATCTTCCGCATGACCGGGCGTGTCGCGATTGGCGATCCGCAAACTGCCAAGGTGGATAAGGTCCGTCAGGCCAATCCGTTGTTCGCTAGGCGCGTGTTTGGAACCGGAATGCAAGCGGACGGCTGGATGCTTCGCACGGATCATCGCCATCCCCGCGATGTGATCCTCATGCGTATGAGTCAGGAAAAGATGCTCCAAGCGCAGTTGGTTATCCGCAATCAAATCCAGAACGGCTTGCGCCTCCCATCCGGTGTCGAACAGCGCCGCCTCGCGCGTGCCTGCGTCCCACACGAGGTAGCAATGAACCCGGTTGCCACGACGAGTGGTGCTAAGCTGCCGCAGTTCGCGCCAGCGGCTCAACTCGGCTTTGGCCGGCAACCAGCCGCGCGAGAGCAATTCAAGCTTGCCGCCGTGCAACCCGATCGACAGAGCCAGCGCCGCAAAGTTGGGTTGCTTGGTCACGTTGCCTGATTCCTCCAACGCGGCAAGCTCGTTCACGGTTAACGCCGCCGCTTGGGCGGCTGCGTCGGAAGAAACACTCGACATGGCGCGCGCCTTGCGAATCACATCACCCAAGTGATCTTCCAGATTCATGGTTGCTACGTTAACGAGCATGGATTGAACTTCAAGCTTTGGCTGTATTGCTTGAGAAGCTCAAAGCTCGTAGCCATCGACGTGAGGAGGTGGATTCCCCATTGAGAGTTTCGTCTGTTTCCACCTCCCTGCCACGGCAGTTACTTCTGAAACAGCAGCTTCGAGTCGGATTATGAAACCCATTTCCTTGCCACAGAAATCGCGAGTTTTTCCAGCCAGAAAGCCGGACGTGTTTTTGCTTCTTGCACAGTCGTAATCTCCGTCAAGCCGAGGGCACGGGTGAAGCGACTTTTCATCAGCGCCGGATTGTTGACAACTCCTGCGAGGCCAATGCAGGGCACTTTGAATTTCTGACAATGACGGGCGATCTCTCCGACGCCTTTGCCCATAAGCGTCGATTTGTCGATGGCGCCCTCGCCGGTTATAACCAAATCCGCCGAGCGCAATCGAATCATCAGTTTGGCGTTGCGGACAAAGAGATCGAACCCCGCCTCCGGTCGTGCGCCGAGAAACGTCAGCAACCCAAAGCCAAGTCCACCCGCCGCTCCTGCGCCGGAAGTGCGTGCAAAGTCATGTTTCAGAGTCTTTCTGGCAACCATCGCTAACTTCCGCAGGCATTCTTCGGCAAGGCCAAAATCTTCGAGCTTCAATCCTTTCTGCGGGCCATAAATCCGCGAAGCGCCACGCACACCGAGCAACGGATTGTGAACATCTACCGCCACGATCATTTCCGCGAACCACCTTCTCTTTTGCGGCGGCCGAATTTTCGCGAGTGCTTGCAACCCCGTCCACTGCTCGACTGATTCGCCGGCGCAGTCGAGAAATTTCCAGCCCAGCGCGCGCGCCAGTCCGAATCCGCCGTCGTTGGTCGCACTGCCACCGATGCCGATCAAACATCGTTTCGCGCCCTTGGCCGCCGCCGCTTCGACGACTTTTCCCAAGCCGAACGTGTCCAACTCAAAGGGGTGAAACTTTCCGGGAGGAAGCATGGCCAATCCGATGACCTTGGCCGATTCGATGATGGCCGTCTTGCTTTTGGCTGCCCACCACCAGAGCGACTGGCATGGCCGATGCGCCGCGTCGACAGTCTTGACGGTTTGCGCCTTGCCGCCAAGCAGCCCAGCGATAATTTCACCGAACCCATCACCGCCGTCACTCATTGGGAACAATTCCAATTCATCCTGTGGCCGGACGGTCTGCCAACCCTTCGCCACTGCGGCGGCAGCGGCTTGCGCAGCGAGTGTTCCTTTAAACTTGTCTGGGACAATCAAAACCTTCAGCGACATGCGTTCGCAGAGTTTGATGTCTCACATTCAGAGTTCAAAGCCTTCTTTTGCAAACGCACGGAATTCAATCTTGAGGAATTCCGATCAACCCTGTTCAATCGTCGCTTGATGGAAACACCGGCCCATTCTGACCTTTCGGCTGGATCTCGATCCCCAAGCTCACCCGCGAGCATCCCCTGCCCTCCCGCTGGACGGTCAGTAACCGTGCGCGAAGTACTGACCTACAAAGCCTGCGAGCACAGCTCTGAGGCGCTCATTTACTTAATGATCGTCTTTAGTCCTTGGGCGTTCGGCACCACACAACCCTGGTCAATCTGGGTCATGAATTTCTGCGGCTACGGACTCGGAATCCTTTTTGCAATCAAATTCACCCTGCGACGGTTGCGCGGGTATCGGCCATCGCGGTGGACAATCCAGCGCTCGGAGCCAACTGGGCAACAGGTTAGGACCCGGCCAGACGCGGTAGCGATGATTACCACTGGATTGGCGGTGCTCACTGTTCTCATTCTGAGTTACTGCCTGACCGCGGCTCTCAATGCGCGCTCCACTTACGATCCCCGGCGGATGGACTTTGCGTATCATTCGTTCATCGCGTGGTTGCCTCACAGTTACGACAGCCATCGCACCTGGCAAATGTTCTTCAACCTTCTGGCGCTCGCCAGTTTCTTTTGGGCCGTACGCGATTGGCTGCTGGGTAAGACGACCGCCGAAGAACGCGCTGAACGGAGTGATACACGCACCGATGCAACTGCTTCAAAGTTGCCCGATCGGCTTCGCCGCTTGCTTTGGGTCCTGAGCATCAACGGCGCTCTGCTCGGAGTGGAAGGAATCTGCCAGCGAATCTCGGACACCAATAAATTACTGTGGTTCATGCCCACTCGCATGAACAAGAGCGCCGATGCCCAGTTTGGCCCGTATGCTTATCGCGCCAACGCCGCCCAATACTTCAACCTGGTTTGGCCAGTCGCCTTGGGACTGTGGTGGGTCTTGTGGCGTGAAGCCCGGCGGCGACTTTCGCGCAGACCACGCCATCATTTCCTCTTGCCGTGCGTCGCGATCATGGCTGCGTGCCCGATCATATCCGGCAGTCGCGGTGGTGCCCTCGTGGCGGTCGGCATGATCGTCATTGCAACCGTGATCCTGATCTTTGCGTTACGGCGACACCATCCCAGCAACCAATTCGCCATAGTGCTATTGTTCCTGACAGCGGTTGGGCTGGGAGTTTACTTCGGCGGCGACCGGCTGGCTGGACGAATGCGGGATTTCAACCTCGGTCTGGCCGGTCGCGAGCATATTTATGAATCGGCAGCGGCTATTGCACGCGACTACCCGCTGTTTGGAATTGGCCCTGGCGCGTTCGAGCCAGTCTTCCAACTCTATCGTTCGTCTGAGGAGGAATTCTGGCCCGCCGAGTTGCACAACGACTGGCTGGAAACGCGAATCACTTTTGGCTGGCTGGGCAGTGCCCTCATCGCGGTAGCACTCTTGCTAGTACTCGCGCGCTGGTTCTTATCCAACGGCATTCCAACGCGCTGGCCCTTCACTTCCTTGCTCTGGCTGGCGTTGACGGGATGCCTCATCCACGCGCGATTCGATTTCCCACTGCAAATCTACTCCATCCTATTCACGTTCGTTCTACTCTGTGCGTTACTGTTCACAGTTTCACGACGCAGCCAGGGTTGACAAGGCCAGAGTAGCCGCTGAGGTGTCGAGGCGGAATCTCAGACTTCGGAGGAGATCCGCTTCCTTACGTCAGCGGCTACGATTCGATTCGGAGGCGCTCAACAGACTATTAACTATTAACGAGGGTGGGCGCGGAAGCGGCGAGTGAAGCCAAAGCCGGCAAATGCGATTCCAAAAACTGCCAACGCGATGTTGATCGGCTCGGGTACCGGTACAATCTCACCAGTTGCACTGTCCCATGCGGCTCCAAGTGCGTAGCCGGAGAACTGGATGTGGCCCAGGATGCCGCTAGAATTTGGATCAGCCGTGATGATAAGCCTGTCGTAAGTGCTGCCGTCCGGTCCACCCCAGCCGGCGATGTCGAGCGTGCCGCCCACATAGGTGCTTGCTGACGCAAAAACGAGATCCTGTCGAGTCTCGTCGTTTCCCAGATTGAGTGTCGAATCCGCTGTTAACGACAGCGCGCCCACACTGGCAGAGTGATTATTGGCATCAAGCGTCCCACCAGCAAAAATGAAACCGCCCGAACCCAGCGCATTGTCCGCGCCCAACTTCAACGTGCCTTGGCTCAAGGTCGTGCCCCCGGTGTAGGTATTGTTGCCTGAGAGCACCCATGTACCACTACCGTTCTTGGTCAACGTGGTCGCACCGCCGTTGTCGCCAATTGCAGCAGCCAACGTATTGTCTCCGGTGTTATTGCCGGTCAGGGTTAACGCGCGCGCGCCGGACTGATTGTTGAATCCCATTGTCCCCGTGTTGCCCAACGCCAACTTGCCGCTGCCGGATGCGTCGAGTGTGCCGCCGGAAGTGCCTACGCTAAAAAGGCGATCGCTGCTTGCTGTTCCGCCCGTATACCGCAAAGTGCCACCATTCAAAATTAGACTGGTGGCCGAATTGGTTGAGTCGCCAACGCCACTGGCGGCGCCTCCGTTGGCCAGAGTGCTGACGCCAAGTACCCCGCCGCTTATCATGGTGGCGCCGCTGTACGTATTGGCGGCGTTGAATTGCAATACGCCGTCACCTCGCTTTTCAAACAGGTTTGTACCGCCACTGATGACAACGCCGATTATCATTTCCGTGGTAACGGATGTCGAATCGTCGACGGTGAAAACCGTTGCACCACTGAGGTTCAAAGAGAGCCTAGCACTTCCACCGCCTGTATTGGTGACCAGCGCTGTTGACGTACCAACAGATTGGTAACTGATGCCACCGCCATTACGCAAATTCAGTGCGGCGGTTGAGCTTGAACTCGTGCTTGTGAAGCTAATTGTGCCGCCATTAAAAATCAGATCTTGATTGGCAGTAATCACTCCGGATGCAGCCGACAACGTGATGGTGCCACCGGTGATGGTTGGGTTCCTATCAAGGACAATCGTCCCTCCGCTCCCTTTTAGCACCGAACCCCCGTTCATCGTGAAGCTGCCCAACCCTGAACTCGCGTTTCCGATGGTTTCGCTTCGCGCTCCAAAGTCCAAAGTCCCGGAATTAAGCGTAACATTGGCACTATCGGGTAATTGATCGTTCGTCGTTCCAAAATAATTAACAGTGCCACCGTTTATCGCCAGGTCACCTCCAAAAGCATCCACTGACGCAGATTTGCCAAACCTTAACGTTCCTGCGCTGACTATGGTGGTGCCCGTGTAAGTGTTAGCCAGAGCGCCGCCTAGTGTCAGCGCACCAGCACCAAGCTTTGTAAAGCCTTGGTTGCCGGCCAAAACGAGACTGATCGTGGTGGTTTGGTTCACAACTTCAATTGTGGGTGTCCCCGAACTAACTCGAAGGGTCAGAATGCTGCCCGAAGTGTTCGTCAGCGTCCAATCGTGATTGATAAGCGTGACATCTCCAAATTTAAGACTGCCAATGGTGTGTGAGGAATCGAGGGTAACGATCCGATCGCCTGTGATGTTGATTGTGCTGAAATCAGCAGCCCCGTCGGCTCCATCGGGAATATTATTCCCCAACCAGTTGCCAGCGGTACTCCAACTGCCATCCGCATTATTGGTCCAAGTGCCGTTGGCTGCCAATGCGCGGCTCAAGTGTACTGCAAGGAGCACAATCAAAAACAGGTGACGACATTTCGGTAATAAGCATCTCCATTTTGCGCGGCAGCGCACATTCATGCCTTGGCGCGCATCTTTCGAGCGGAAAAATAAGTCAGAAAAAAACATCGTTCGGTTTTTAGCTTCTGCGAGCGGAGTCTCTGAACTCCGCTTTTGACTCTGTTACAAGTAGGGCGAGGGCAAGGAGGTTGTCAAAAAATACTTACTCACAATTTAGAAAAGCATGCACGCACTGGACCACACCAACCGCTCCCAACCATCTCGAGTAACGTCTTGGCCAGCGTCAAATGATCGGGTGTACAACTGCAATCCGTGGCCGCACTCTGATTATCCGACCCAGCAAACCTCGAATACCAATCGAGTGCATTATCTCAGCAGCGAAAATGTGATTTTCCTTTTCATTGCCTTCGACGCTCCCCATAAAGCAGGCAAATTGTGAAAGTCACCCAGCGGTTCAAACTGGCTTCGTATTATCTTGCTACGTTCCTCCTGGCGTCATGCCCGGTTCGGGCGCATGACGCGGGTTTGAGTTCGGCAGAGTTCCGTTTCGAGACGAATCGTCTGGTTGCCACAGTGACACTCTCCATCATCGACCTGACCCGCGTGCTGGCGAATGTGGAGTCCCGAACACCTCTCGACTCCAATCGCGACGGCAAAATCTCCGAGGAAGAATTTGTCGCTGGCCTGGATCAGTTTCGGACTTTGGCGACCGACGTGTTGAGCGTGAAATTTGACAATCAAATCGTTCGTTCGACCACTCCCGAAGTGGTTCTTGACGATACGAACAATTGTCATATCCGTTTGAGTTTCTACGGAGCGAGGCCGGCGCATTTGAGTGTGGAAGCCCGACTGTTTAACCATTTGCCGGAACGGCATCAACAATTCCTCACACTTGCGGATGAAGGTGGAAAAGAGCTCGGCAAGAAAATGCTCACGCCGCAGGCAGCGGCGTGTGAGTTTGATCTTTCCAATGCTTCCGTTGTCCATGAACCGAAAATCACCTCCTTCGGTAGTTTCCTGTTGTTGGGGGTGGAACATATTCTGACGGGCTACGACCATCTTCTGTTTCTGTTTGCACTGTTGTTGGTTTGCCGTGACTTTAAGTCGGCCATTCAAATCATCACCTGCTTCACCATCGCCCATTCAATTACTTTGGCGGCGGCAACTTTTAACGTCGTTCAGATGTCCAGTCGGGTTGTGGAACCATTGATCGCGGCATCGATCGCGTACGTTGGGGTTGAAAATCTCGTGCGACCGGACGAACTCAAAGGCCGCTGGCTGCTCACGTTTGGGTTTGGATTGATCCACGGGCTGGGATTCGCTGGCGTGCTGCGCGACTTGGGAATTGCTTCCGGCACGACTGGCGTCGCAGTTCCGCTCGTGGCGTTCAATCTTGGGGTGGAACTCGGACAAATCGTGGTCGCGGCAGTGCTCTCACCCTTGATCTGGCGGTTACGGAGACATCCACTGTTTGTCCAGCGCGGCGTGTCGCTCTGTTCGGTGGCGGTGGCGGTGGCGGGCGGTTATTGGTTCATTCAGCGCATATGGTTGAACTAATTTGTGTTGCGAAGTTTTTACTGAAGCACGAAATTTGTTCCACTCTCGCAAAGCGAATTTATGAAAACGAAAACACCTGGTTTGGCAGGCGTCGCGGCAATGATTTTTTGCCTGCTCTGCGTTGGTTGCAAGAAACCAAAGCCCGTGACCAAAATGGACCCGCATTCACCCGAGGCCGTAAACGCGGCCATCCAAGAACAACAACTGCTGTTGAGCGAGGCATTCAGAACGAACGACCTGCAATTCATCCACAACCAGATGTACTATGTGGGGACTCTTGGCAAGGCGTTGTCTCAAAAGCTCGATGGCGAGAAAAAGCAGCGCGTGGATGCGATCTTGGAGCAATTTAATCAGATTGTTGAAGCGGTTGATAATTCGGCCGGACGCAAGCACCGGGATGCCACCGAAGCAAACCTCCAGCGGTTTTATGCGGTGTTAAGGGAACTGGATGCGGAATTTAAACCGCCCATCGACAAAGCGCCGAAGAAATAACCGACTTGACTTAGGCGGTGGCCAAAACAATGTTGTGAAATGAATCCAAAGGCAAAACTGTTGAGCGCATCTCATGCGAGAATGAACGGTACGGGTGCGAGCGAAAGAGCCGCGTCTGCTGACAGAGACGGAAGCGGTTTGGACGGATATCATTCGGCGCGAAGTGTCCGGCAAGCGTTCACCTTGATCGAATTGCTCGTAGTCATCGCTATCATCGCCATTTTGGCCGGCCTGCTTTTGCCCGCTTTGTCGAAGGCGAAAGAAAAGGGCCGGCAGACAATGTGCATGAACAACGTCAAACAAATCAGCCTTGCTTTTCTCAGTTACATTGGCGACTTCCGCGACACTTTTCCGAGCGGAGCTACGGGTCTTCCAACGCTGCCCGTAATGGAAGACTGGATTTACTGGAACACAGATGACGCACGGATCCAGAATCCCGCGCGCCGGGATGTAAACAATTCACCATTGGGATCCTATCTCGGGAGGTTCAACACGAATCTATTCCGTTGCCCCAGTGACAAGGACTACCTAAAACGTGTCACAACAGCCGGTCGTTCGATCTATTATTTTAGTTATACGGCCAACAGCTATTATGTTGAAAGTGGGAACGAAAACCACGGGATCACCTCACTCTACTCCGGAGATGATGATTGGGGTGAACGCGCGGTACTTCATTTCAGGTCGTCATCGGTTCGAAATCCATCCGTGAAACTCATGTTGGTCGAAGAGCATGCGTTTGGCGTGATGCCCGACGATGGGAGATGGACGCCGACTGGCAAGGACCCGCGCGCAATCGGCCTGGCACACCCGCCGCCTTACCTTTCGCGCGACAGTTTCATAAGCAATCGCCATAACGGCAGAGGAAACGTCTCCCTTGCTGATGGGCACGCGGAATCGGTGAAACCCGGTTTTGGCAGTTTGCGTGAACATTACGACACGTTGTACTAAGTAGCGGCTGCCGGCTGGTCATGCAGATTCCTCTCTTGGTGCTTTGACCGGTTGAAACTTCGTGCTGCTATTTCCGCATGGGTGGACCGAAAGGAAACCAGCAAACACAGAACCAGAACCGCGGGGCCAAGGTCAAGCGACGGAGACCGACCGGGTTCATGCTTGGTGGTTTATTTGCAGCGCTCGCGGTGGCCACGTTTGTCTGCTCGTGGAAGCGCCCTCCGGCCCGACCCAAGCATGCGAGTGTTGCGAAAGCTGAACGCGGCTACGGAAACGCTGAACAGTCGCCAGCTAGGGAAAAAGGCATAGAGGCGAAGAACGGGAGGGAACTTGCCCGACAGGTTTGCAGCACCTGCCATTTTTTTCCTGAACCTGATATCGCCAACCGCTCCGCCTGGGAAAACGTAATTTTGCCGCGCATGGGAATGTGGCTTGGCTACGACACTGTGGACTGGAAAAGCGAACCCGGTGCCGAGCTCGTGCTGGCATCAGGCAAAGTGCCTGACTTGCCAATAGTCGATCTTTCTACCCTGAAAGCCATCCACGATTATTACCTTGGCGCCGCACCGCCGGACCCGTTACCCCAGCCCGAAAAACCGACGCTGCGCGTTGGCCTTAAACACTTCCGAGTTCGAAGCAGCACTTATCGTAATGGCCATCCCGCCACGACGCTGGTAAAGATCGACGAACGGTCGCGACGTCTCTTTATCGGTGACAGTGAGGCCAAGAAACTTTTGATGTTGAAACCTGACGGGTCCATGGCCGCCTCAATGGACATGCCGAATCCAATTGTGCAATTACTCGAGAGACCGGATGGTTTTGTTGCAAGTCTGGTCGGCAGCGTGGTGCCGTCTGACTTGTCGGAAGGTCAGGTGACCCATCTTAAAACTACTCCGAGGCAATCACATGACCAGCTAATCACTTCAAAGGCACTGTTGTCTGGGCTGCGCCGGCCAGTGGAATGTGCTGTCGCTGACTTCAATCAAGATGGCAGGGAAGACCTGGCTGTGGCTGGCTTTGGGAATGTTCTTGGACATTTCTCTTGGTACGAAAGAACCCAGGACTCCCAATATGAGGAGCATGTCTTGTTGGATCGCCCGGGGGCCGTGGGAGTCAAGGTCAGTGACTTCGACGGCGACGGACGACCGGATATTGTCGCGTTAATGGCCCAAGCACTGGAGAGTATCTCCGTGTTCTTAAACCGCGGTCACGGTCGATTCGAGGAGACCGTAATTACGCAGAAGCACCCCGGTTGGGGCTTTTCGCACTTGGAAATGGTGGACTTTGATCTTGATGGAAAGATGGATCTCTTGGTGACGAACGGCGATAATGGCGAAAACACGCAATTCGCGAACTGCCTGAAGCCATACCACGGGGTCCGGCTTTATTTGAATGAGGGTCGAGGGCGTTTTCGCGAAGCTTGGTTTTATCCTATGTACGGGGCGTACCGGGCGCTCGCCCGCGACTTCGATCTGGATGGCGATATTGACATCGCAGCCATTTCATTCTTTCCTGATTATCTGGGGATTACCAAGGAGAGCTTCACATATCTGGAACATTTGGGCGGATTGAAATTCGAGGCCTCCACATTCGTTCAGAGCATCACCGGACGATGGATTACCGTTGATGCAGGTGATTTGGATGGCGATGGAGATGCGGATATCGTGCTGGGAGCTTTTAACCGATCTTTTGGGGATGTGCCGGATATGCTCGGTAGGATCTGGGCTGAACGAGGCCCTTGCTTTCTCCTGCTTGAAAACACGGTGCGTTGACTCGTTTGCGCGTACGAATCATGTGCGTCCCTTTCAGGTATCCCGAATCCTGAGGAGCGTGCTCTATTGACGCGAAATTACGGTGCGCATAACTTGGCTCGACGTATCGGTCGGACAAACATGTGGTGACAGCTAAATTCAAGAATACGCCGTTTACAGAGAACAATGGTGATCAAACCCAACGACAGTGTTCGTGTCGGAAAATCAGTTATCTGTAGCGACTCCAGCAGTTCGCATGGACTTTTTGTGGCCGGTTTTACATTGATCGAGCTCCTGGTTGTAATCGCCATTATTGCGATCCTCGCCGGGTTGTTGCTACCGGCCTTGAGCAAAGCCAAAGCCAAAGCAGAAGCAATGCAATGCATGAGTAACGGCAAGCAGATGATGTTGGCTTTGCACTTGTACGCGGGTGATAACGAAGACTGGCTACCGCCAAATCCTGACTGGAATGACAATGTCGGATGGGTGCGGGGTATTATGCGTGCGCGTGACGGTGGCACGGACAATACCAACATCAACAACCTGATTGATCCAAATTTAGCGAAGCTCGCGCCCTACACCGGACGCAACTACCAGATTTATCATTGTCCGGCCGATAAAGGAGTGTACCCCGTACTGCTAAGGAGTCCGAAGGCTCCTTTGGTTCGACATTTTTCGATGAATCAAGCAGTCGGTACGATCCCGGGCTTGAGGCGGTCAGTGGACGGGCCGTGGCTTGATGGTACTCATAACCACATCGCCAACGGTCCTTGGCTTACCTATGGAAGAATGGCGCACATGGTCAGGCCAAAACCGGCCAATCTCTGGGTGCTGCTTGACGAAGACGCTTACAGCCTCAACGATGCGGCTTTTGCAATGACGATGGTTTCAAGCACATTTCTGGACGGCCCCGGGACGTATCACAACTTTGGGTGCGGAATTGCATTTGCCGACGGACACTCTGAGATTCATCACTGGAAGGATCCCCGGACAAAATGGACCGGCGGCGCGGCATTTTACAGCCCGTCCAACCCCGATGTAGCCTGGCTACAGGAGAGAACTTCCGCCCGCTAGCTGTTGTTCGAGGTAGAGCTTTCACATTTTTAAAGCGCTGAAAGCGAACGAACCGTTCTGTGGTGGCATCAGCTCTTAGCCCACTATGCTGCGCGCAGTGCGAATCGGAAATTCACGGTCGCGGTTCAAGAAAAAATTAAAAAAAACTTGCGCAATGTGGGTGGCATCGTTAAACATACTCACAATCCAATGGCGACAAGTTCGCTGTAGACCTTACAATCCAAAACCATACTTAACTCACCCATGAAGACAAAAATAATAACTCTGATGGCGATGACTCTGGCCTCGTCGTTGTGTTGGTCCCAAAGTCCCACCAGCGGCCTGATTCCCAAAACCCCCACTTTTTACGTGAACACGAATTATGTGAACAACGGGGATGGGGAGAGCGAGGGGGTGGCGATAGCGAACAACGGGAATGTGATAATCGGGTGGGAGGATGACGGGGCCGCCGACATTACGTATATTGCCGGGGCATGGTCGATCTTTGATGGCAACGGGAATTTGATAACGCCGCCGACGGTGCAGACGAACCGGGATACGACGCTTGGCGAATTGACCACGTTTCAGTCGATAACCAACACGTGGTTGTCGTTTTTCCGTTCCGACGGCACCCCGACGCCGGCCTATTTGGCGTGGGGGCCGAAGATCAAGGCGAATCTGTTTGGGAATGGAGTGGGGATGGGGGCGGTGGCGTCGAGTTTGGGGGTGGAGGTTACTGAATTGCTGACCATAAACTTGGGTTCGGGCACTGGGGAGGATTTTCCGGCGGTGCAGTTGTTGAACAATAACGGGACTCCGGCGGTGGCGTTGCCGTTGAGCGGTGCGTCGGCGGCGAATGCGTCGGCGGTGGGCAGCATCCGGATAGGAGACTGGGATTATCTGGCCAACGGGAACATCGTGATTGTAGGCGAGAGCCGGCAGGCGGATGATCGGTTGATGACCGGGCAGACGTCTGGGAACGTGCCGGTTTACCGGATAGTCACGCCGACAGGCGTGGAGGTTAAAGCCTACACCAACGTCAGTTCGTCTGATCTTTCGGCGAGTATCTGGCATGGGGTGGGTGTGACGGCCAACGGATTTGCGGTGCGTTTTGATGCGGGTGGGACACAGGTTCGTTTGTTTGACAACGCGGGCAATCCGACCTCGGCCAACATCAGCATGGCGACGGTATCTGGTCATCCGGAAGCGGGTGGAGGCGGTCGCGGTGATGGCACCGGGTTTCACGGCAACGGGAAGGATGCATATGTGTATGTCAATGACGCCGGGGCGGCGGGTCCGTGGGTGACGGTGCTCAACGCGGACGGCACGCTGCGTTGGTCGCGCGCGGTGGCTGATGCTGGTGAAGTCATTGACTCGGATCGGGTGGATGGAGCGATTGCGCCGGATGGGCGGGTGATTGCGGTATGGGACAGTGCTTTGGCCAACGCATCTGGAATCAGCAACCGGCTGGTGCAGGCGCGGATGTTCAGTGCCACTGGCCAGCCGCTGGGCGGGCGGTTTGTGGTGAGTGAATGGGAGAATCCATCGAACCCGGCCACGACCAACACCTCACAGATTCCGCGGGTGGCGTGGCGGGGAGATACGATTGCGGTGGCGTGGCAGAGCCGGAACGCGCCGACGGTGCTGGAGGATCCTTTTGCACCGCCCTTCGCCAATGTCATCGCCGCCAGGTTGTTCTCAACGGTGCTCCTCACCAAAGGAGACACTTTTTACGTGAACACGAATTATGTGAACAACGGGGATGGGGAGAGCGAGGGGGTGGCGATAGCGAACAACGGGAATGTGATAATCGGGTGGGAGGATGACGGGGCCGCCGACATTACGTATATTGCCGGGGCATGGTCGATCTTTGATGGCAACGGGAATTTGATAACGCCGCCGACGGTGCAGACGAACCGGGATACGACGCTTGGCGAATTGACCACGTTTCAGTCGATAACCAACACGTGGTTGTCGTTTTTCCGTTCCGACGGCACCCCGACGCCGGCCTATTTGGCGTGGGGGCCGAAGATCAAGGCGAATCTGTTTGGGAATGGAGTGGGGATGGGGGCGGTGGCGTCGAGTTTGGGGGTGGAGGTTACTGAATTGCTGACCATAAACTTGGGTTCGGGCACTGGGGAGGATTTTCCGGCGGTGCAGTTGTTGAACAATAACGGGACTCCGGCGGTGGCGTTGCCGTTGAGCGGTGCGTCGGCGGCGAATGCGTCGGCGGTGGGCAGCATCCGGATAGGAGACTGGGATTATCTGGCCAACGGGAACATCGTGATTGTAGGCGAGAGCCGGCAGGCGGATGATCGGTTGATGACCGGGCAGACGTCTGGGAACGTGCCGGTTTACCGGATAGTCACGCCGACAGGCGTGGAGGTTAAAGCCTACACCAACGTCAGTTCGTCTGATCTTTCGGCGAGTATCTGGCATGGGGTGGGTGTGACGGCCAACGGATTTGCGGTGCGTTTTGATGCGGGTGGGACACAGGTTCGTTTGTTTGACAACGCGGGCAATCCGACCTCGGCCAACATCAGCATGGCGACGGTATCTGGTCATCCGGAAGCGGGTGGAGGCGGTCGCGGTGATGGCACCGGGTTTCACGGCAACGGGAAGGATGCATATGTGTATGTCAATGACGCCGGGGCGGCGGGTCCGTGGGTGACGGTGCTCAACGCGGACGGCACGCTGCGTTGGTCGCGCGCGGTGGCTGATGCTGGTGAAGTCATTGACTCGGATCGGGTGGATGGAGCGATTGCGCCGGATGGGCGGGTGATTGCGGTATGGGACAGTGCTTTGGCCAACGCATCTGGAATCAGCAACCGGCTGGTGCAGGCGCGGATGTTCAGTGCCACTGGCCAGCCGCTGGGCGGGCGGTTTGTGGTGAGTGAATGGGAGAATCCATCGAACCCGGCCACGACCAACACCTCACAGATTCCGCGGGTGGCGTGGCGGGGAGATACGATTGCGGTGGCGTGGCAGAGCCGGAACGCGCCGACGGTGCTGGAGGATCCTTTTGCACCGCCCTTCGCCAACGTCATCGCCGCCAGGTTGCTAACCGTGGAAACCATCCCGCAACTGAGCATAAGCGGCTCGGGCGGGAGCGTGACACTCAGTTGGACGGGTTCAGGCGTGTTACAGAGTGCGCCGGAAGTCACGGGTCCATTCATTGATGTCGGATCCGTTAATCCTGTCACCATCCCGGCCGTTGGCGCCAGACAATTCTTCCGCGTGCGAGGTTTGTAGGCAAGCAGCCGACGCTTTCGTAACTAATATTTGGCAACGGCATTCGCGGCCCGCCGAAAGGCGGGCCGTTTGGTATTCAAGCCAATAAACCTTACCGGGTAAGTTTGCGATTCAAGGGAACAACTTGGAGACAACGTCGACAACGTCGACGGCCAGCTCATCAACTGAATCGGTGGAGAAAAATCACCCGTGTTCCCATGAAGCAGAGGACGCGGGTGCGAGCAATGCCCTTGGTGAAACTACGGCGTTTTACTTCGCCAGTGTCGTGTAGTTTTCAAAAGGAGACTTTTGTGTGCGAACAAAAGGAGACTGGGGATTTAGAAGACTGGGCAATGGAGCAGGACGAGGGGGTTGGTCTTGGGATCGGGAGCGTGGCGCAGGTAATAGATGTCGCCGTCGGGCCGCAAGCAGCGAATGGCTGTGGAACGCGGTGGAGCATCTACGGATTGGCGTTGGCTGCCGACGGGGACTTTGCCGTCGTTGCCGACGCGCACGTTGGTTTGTTGGCTCCAGACAAAGGGCCACCAAGGACAGTTGGGAACGGGTCGCAAGACGGAGCGGTTTTCCGCCAAGGCTTGCTGCCGGGCGATGTGCGGAGTGGTGTCCAGTTCGCGGTGGATTTCGTGTTGGTTGACGTGTGGGAGGAGTTGGTCGAGCAGCCGGTTGGCCCCTTCGAGTTCGAGGATCTGGGCCGCGGCCAAGAGTGGCGGCAGACGTTTTTGCCAGAAGTCGTGGCGGCGTTCGATTTTGCCTTTGGCTTGTGGAGTTGGGGCGTAACGAAGCGCCACGCCGTAGAAGTGAAGCGCGGCCCCGAGTTGGGTGAAGGCTTCGGGAAGGCTGGTGAAGAAAAAGGAATGGTAGTCCACGTACAGGGCTAGGGCAGTCCGTGGGTCTGGAAAGTGCGCGGCAGGAAATCGAAATGGGCTAGGAGGGTTTCGCGTTCGTAGAGACGGGCGCCGGTGTTGTACCGCGTGGCCTCGTCGAGCAGATCGAGCAGACTTTGCTTCTGGGGATTTCCGGGCAGCCAGGCGTGCGGGCTGGCGTCGTATTGCCAGAGCGCACCCAGATCGCGGGCCTGCCAGCGTTTGACGGACTTGGGCGCGGGTTTGTAGCGGGTGTCGGGCGCGAGTTTGTTTTCGAGGGCCCAGCGGCGGACGCTGGCGCGGTCGGTTTCAAATTTTAGACGGCGGAGCAGTTCGCTGGCGGCCGCGCTGTACGAGGAAGGCGGTTTGGAAGAAAGGAGTTTGGTGAGCAGGGCGGTGACGTCTGCTGGCCAAGCAGGATGATGATCGCCGCCGGAAACGCCGGGGGACCAGACCTCGGCCAGACCTTGGGCGCAGGCGCGCAGGTATTGGCTGTAGAGTTTGTAGAAGCGTGTCCGGGACAAACCCAATTCGCGGGCGGCTTCGACGGCGGAAATTTCGTTGGTGCGATGACGGGCCAGCAAGTGGCGGATGATGGGAGCGGGCAGACGTTTGATCAGTTGTAATTTTTCATCGGCGGGAGAATGACGGAGGGAAGTGGATTTTTCGCTTTGAAACTGATACCGGCAGGGGCTAGCCGGGCTGCCCTTGCGAACAGCCCGACCTGCCGTTTATCAGTCTTCAGGAGGCGCTCAGGTTGCGTCCCCGCATAGCAACCACCGAGGCTATACGACATCGTCAGGCTGACAAGAGTGTCAGCACATTATTCTCCTTTTGATCGCACAGACCTGTCTCCTTTTGATCGCACCACGACACGTTTTACTTCGCCAGCTCGATCTTGGTCACGGTCAACTCCTTCTTGCCATCATCCTTTTTGAGTGTTCCAGTAGCGGTGACCTGTTTGCTCTCCTTGCAGATGTTTGAATGGAACTTATCGCTCAGTTCGTTGTGAGTCAGATAATAGGTCACTTTTTTGCCGCCCTTGTCCACCACAATGACGTTCCGGCACTTTTCCGCTTCCTTCAATGCACACTTGGCGCACTTGCCTTCGCCGGTAATGGTGATGGTCTTTTCCTTGTCCTTATCCGCCGCAAAGGTGGGCGCGCCCGTGACAAGCAGGGCCAGTCCCGCAATGGCGAATATTATCAACGATGCTTTTTTCATAATTGGTATCTTGTTAACTGTTTAAGCGACAGCTATTGAGACTGGTCCTACCCGGATTTCATTCAATCAAAATCGTAACATGGGCGAGATGCTGGAAGCACGTTGAAAGTCCCTAAGGAGACGCTGAATAAAGCGATGTTTTCAATTTTCCCGGATTGCCGACGGCGCATG
>CAZYYS010000030.1:0-27253 GCA_964651015.1 uncultured Verrucomicrobiota bacterium | reverse complement strand
GAATTGCCCGTTCCTTGAGTCCTTCTTTCCGGGTTTCTCAAGCATGATTCCTCGCGAGATTCTTAAAAAAATCCGACAGATCGAAATTCGCACGAACCGCATCGTAACCGAAACACTCGCGGGCCAATATCATTCCGTCTTCAAGGGCCAGGGCATGAATTTCGAGGAAGTGCGCGAGTACCAGCCGGGTGATGAAGTCCGCTCCATTGATTGGAACGTCACCGCACGCATGAATCATCCGTTCATAAAAAAGTTCGTGGAAGAGCGCGAACTCACACTGATGCTTGTGGTGGATGTCAGTGGTTCAGGTTTGTTCGGCTCCGGCGAACAATCCAAACGCGAACTGGCAGCCGAGATTGCCTCGGTGCTCGCGTTCTCCGCCATCCGTAACAATGACAAGGTTGGCTTGATCCTGTTCACCGACGAGGTGGAGAAATTCATCCCTCCCCGCAAAGGCCGCCGCCATGTGCTCCGTGTTATCCGCGAGATCCTGTTTCATGAACCGAAACTTCGCGGCACGAATCTAAGTCACGCGCTGGAATTTCTCACCCGCGTCACGCGGCATCGCGCCATCGCCGTCGTTGTCTCTGACTTTCTGATTGAGAACACAAACGCGGAAACAAAATCGCGCTCCGCGCACTCCGCACTCCGACAAGCGAATCGTCGTCACGATGTCGTAGCCGTCCGCATCACCGATCGCTTCGAGCTGGAACTGCCGCCGCTCGGACGGCTGGTCCTTGAAGACGCGGAAACCGGTGAAGTCGTCGAAGTCAATGCCGGCAACTCCCGCCATCGCACTGCCTTTGCGGAGCAGCAAACCCGGTCGCAAGCCGAACTGGCGCGGTTGTTCCGCTCCGCCCGCATCGATGCCATCCAATTGCGCACCGATCAGCCTTATGCAGCGGCACTGGGACGATTTTTTGAAACCCGAGAAAAGCGGCGACGTCACGGATGAAAACGAATCTCTCCGCGCTCAGTTCTTCGATGACCAATCTGTCCGCCGCAAACGCGATCAACGGGCTGCGCGACATCAAACCTCCAATGGCAATTACCAACGGTTGGGAATGGCTTTGGTGGGTGCTCGGAGGATTGGCGGTCGCAGGGTTGCTGTATTGGGCGTGGCGTTATTGGCAGAGGCGGCGACGCCAGGTTCCGCCCGCCATCATCGTTCCGCCTCATGAACGCGCGCGGCGCAAGCTGCAGGAAGCGCTCGACTTTATTGAACAGCCACGCCCTTTCTGCATTCTGGTGTCGGATGCCGTGCGACTGTATCTCGAAGAAGCCTTTGCGATGCGTGCGCCGGAACGCACCACCGAGGAATTCCTTGCTGAACTTCAAACCAGTAAGTTGCTGACGTTGTCACAAAAGCAACTCCTGGGCGATTTCTTGATGCGTTGCGACCTCGTAAAGTTTGCAAGGCACGAGCCATCCGTCGATCAATTGCAGGAACTCTACCGGAGCGCTTTGAAGTTGATCGACGAGACGCAACCGCACCCAACTGCAAATCCCACTGGTTCCGCTCCTCCTGCGCCCCCTCGCGGTGAAACGCCCATGGACATTGCCAACCAATCGTCAAAGTTAGTCGACAGCAAAAAGGAAACAGCAGACCGGTCCTGACACCATGACGTTCGCTCAACCATACTTCCTGCTGTTGCTCCTATTATTGCCCTTGCTCGCGTGGCTGAAAGGCAGGCAGGGCAAATCACCCGCGTTTCTGTATTCCTCGGCTCAACTCGTCAAAGGCATCGACCAGATGACCCGCTCGCGTGCCGGCAACTGGCTCGCGAAACTGCGTTGGCTGGCGCTCGCCTTGTTCATCGTGGCACTCGCGCAACCGCAAAAGATCGCCAGCGAGGAAAAGATCAAAGCCAGCGGCATTGATATCGTGGTGGCAATCGACCTCTCCGGCAGCATGGCCTCCGAGGATTTCGAAGTGCGTGGCCAACGTGTAAATCGGTTGACCATCGCCAAGGAGGTCCTGAAACAGTTCATCGACCGCCGTCCCAACGACCGCATCGGTCTGGTGGCCTTCGCTGGCCGCGCTTACATCGCCGCGCCCATGACGCTCGATCACGATTTTCTGCTGCAAAATCTTGAACGATTGAATCTGAATACCATCGAAGACGGTACCGCTATTGGCTCGGGTTTGTCGGCGGCGCTCAACCGTTTGCGCGAATTGAAATCCAAAAGCAAAATCGTCATTCTCATGACAGACGGCCAGAACAACGCCGGCAAGGTTCCGCCACTGACCGCCGCGGAAGCCGCGCAAGCCCTCGGCGTGAAGGTTTACACCATTGGCGTCGGCATACGAGGCACCGCACCCTTTCCGCGAATCGACGCCTTCGGTCGTAAGGTTTACGTGCCAATGGAAGTGGACATTGACGAGGACACGCTTCAGAAAATCGCCAATCAAACCAAAGGAAAGTATTATCGAGCCGATAGCTCCGACACGTTGAAACGAGTTTACGCAGAGATCGATCAACTGGAAAAAACCGAGGCCAACATCAAAAAGTTTGCGCGTTACGAGGAATTGTTTCCTTGGGTCGCCTGGCCCGGGCTATTCCTGTTGTTGCTGGAAATTGGTTTGGGCAATACGATCTGGAGGAAGTTGCCGTGAGATTTGCTGATCCACAAGTTCTATGGTTGGTTGTGGCGCTGGTGCCGTTGTTGATCGCCTTCCTCTGGTGGGCGTGGCGCAAGCGGCAACAGCTCATCACCCAGTTCATCCCATCCCGCTTGCTGGCTGGTTTGATGGCCGGTGTTTCTCTGCCCCGCCGAAAGATTCGCCTCAGCTTGATTGTTCTGGCCGTAACCCTGTCGTTGGTTGCGCTCGCCCGACCACAATGGGGGTTCGACTGGGAGGAAGTCAAACAACGTGGGCTGGACATCGTTGTCGCCATCGATACCTCGCGCAGCATGCTCGCCGATGATGTGAAACCAGATCGTCTGACTAAGGCCAAATATGCCGCGTTGGATTTGATGCAACAGGCCAAGTCCGATCGGTTGGGACTGGTGGCGTTTGCCGGCACCGCGTTTTTACAATGCCCTTTGACCGTGGACGACGAGGCTTTTCGCCAAAGCATCAATACGCTGGATGTGAACATCATTCCGCAAGGCGGCACCGCCTTGACCGCCGCGATTGAAACCGCTTTGGCTGCTTTCAAAGACGAAGCGGACAACTACAAAGTGCTCGTGCTCTTTACCGATGGCGAAGACCATGACAGTGCCGCGTTGGAAGCCGCAAAGAAAGCCGCGAAAGAGGGCCTCCGTATCTTTACCATCGGGATCGGCACTGCCGACGGGGAACTCCTGCGCATTCGCGATGAAAAAGGAAATCTCGATTATCTCAAAGACGACCAAGGCAATGTCGTCAAATCACGGTTGAACGAAACTCTGCTCCAGCAAATCGCAGGCGCAACCGAAGGCGGCTTTTACCTCCCTCTGCGCGGCGCCAAAACCATCGATACCCTTTACGAACGCGGTTTGGCCCCGCTCCCGAAATCCGACCTCACCACCAAACACGTCCGGCGTTACCACGAGCAGTACCGGTGGGCTCTAATGGTGGCCATCGTGTTATTGCTGGCAGAATTGTTGTTGCCAGAAAGGACGCGAATCAAACAAGCCGAAGTCCAAAGTCCAAAGTCCAAAGTTGAAGTGGCTGCGGCGATCTTGGCGCTGATCTTTATCCCTTTCATCGGGAATGCTTCACCAGCAAGCGCGATGAAACATTACAAAGCTGGCCAATACACCAATGCTTTGACGGAATACGAACGATTGCTTGACGAACAATCCAAGAATCAAAAAACCGAGGACCCGCGACTGCATTTCAACGCCGGCGACGCAGCGTATCAAGCGACGAATTACGACGCAGCGATCAAACACTTCTCCGCCGTGCTCGTCGCACCAGACATCAAGCTACAGGCAAAAGCATATTACAACCTCGGCAACGTGCATTTCCGCCTCGGCGAACAGGCGGACGACCTGGACAAGCTCGAAGAGTCGTGGAAGGAAGCCATCAAACAGTTTGAGCACGCCGCCGCGTTGGACAAGCAGGACGAGGACACCCAATTTAATCTCGCGTTTGTGCGAAACGCCGTCGAACAGATCGAGCAGTTCAAGGAAGCATTGCGCCGCGCGAAGAGCGAGGCTGACGCGGCCGTGCGGCAACGAAACTATCGTCGCGCCGTTCAGATCATGGACGAACTGATGGCCAAAGGCGGGAAAGCTGCCAAACCGTTTGAAGAATTCACCAAAAAACTGAAGGACGTAGATGCGATTGCGAACCCTCCTCTGCCTCAGCCTTAGTCTCCTGGCGCTCGGTTTGCCGGAAGTCCGGGCGCAACTTGCGCCGGCGGAAGATTTTTTCCACCACGGAGCGCAGTTGTATCTTTCCAATAACGTTCCGGCTGCGTTGCAGGTGGTGACGAACGCGCTACAACATTTCCCAACCGACGAAAAGCTGAAGAAGCTCTACGAACTGCTAAACCAAAAACAACAGCAACAGAATCAACAGCAGCAAAAGGATCAGCAACAAGACAAGTCCAAGAACGACTCTCAGAAAGACAAATCGCAAGATTCAAAGTCAGACCAAAAACAGGATTCGTCGTCCCAACAAAATTCTCAGAAGGATCAAGAGCAAAAATCACAGGAACAAAAACAGGCTGATTCCCAATCGCAGGAGAAAAAGGATCAGGCTGATAACAAGAAAGAATCTCAGAAGCAGGCATCCAGTCAGCCCAACGATAAATCACCCGACCAATCGAGCGAAGGACAGCCGACCGCTCTAGCCGAAGGTCGGATGACTCCACAACAAGCATTTCAATTGTTGGAAGCGCAAAAAGGTGATGAAAAGCTGCTTCCGATTCCAGTCACCAAACGGCCCAGTCCAAACCGCCCTTTCAAGAATTGGTAGGCAGGCGCACCTTCTCAAGGTCATCGCATTCTGATTATCAAAAAGTCCCGGCTTGCTTGATGGAGACAAAGTTGGCTTTACTGGTGAAAACCTATTTTGAAACGAACGCATGAAATCCAATTTGCCTGTTGACGACTTGCTGAGAGAATTCAAGCCGTGTCGTAGCCGCGGCCGTGAGGCGGCGGATTCCTATGAACATCGCAATCTCCTATCCGCCTCGTTACCTCGGCGGCTACTTATTCAACGGGCGACCAGGCTGGTACGCTGCTGTATTGCCATGGCACCCTTGTTTTCCGGGTTGCTGGACACATCGTCCGCCGCACCTGCCCAATCCGAACCCGCCTTTGAACTGCGCGATGGCGACCGCGTGCTGTTCATCGGCGACACGTTCTTCGAGCGCGAGGTGGATTACGGGCATATCGAGACGCGGCTCACGGCAGCTTTCCCGGACCGCAATGTCACTTTCCGCAACCTTGCCTGGGCCGCCGACACCCCGATGGGCCGCTCCCGTGCAAGTTTCGATTGGAACAAGTCCGAGGACACCTGGCTCAAGCGCGTGAAGGAACAGGTCGCGCTTGTCAAACCAACTGTGGCTTTCTTGAGCTATGCTATGACGGCGGCGCTAGAAGGTGGCCAGGCAGGAATTCCGAAGTTCAAGGCGGATATGAACAAGCTCATGGATGCCATTGAAGAAGTCAGCGGACAGCAGGTGCGGTTTGTGTTGTTGGGGCCAATTCCCCAGGAGATGTGGGAGCCGCAGGCGACAAACCGAAATTATGTCCTCAGGTCGTACGAGCAAGCAACTAAAGAGATAGCAACGAATCGACAGGCGCGCTTCGTTGCGTTGATGAATGCTTGGCCGGAACTAGCGACGTCTAAACCACTTTTGATCCACATGCGCACCGACGATAGCATTCACGTCAAGCCGCTCGGGCAAAACATTGTCGCCATCCGCATCCAGACGATGCTGCGCATTCCGTACGAGGATTCAGGACCGGCTGGATCCGCCCCTCCCACCGGTGGGGACTGGGATCAAACCCAGCGCTGGCTTGCCGCCCAGAACCGGCCCGACGCGCCCGTCCAAATCCTCCGCTCTGCGATCCGCAAAAAGAACGAGCTCTTCTTCCACCGGTGGCGACCGGAGAACTGGACTTATCTCTTTGGCTTTCGCAAATACGAACAGGGCCAGAACGCCGTCGAGATTCCCAAGTTCGATCCACTCATCGCCGAATGGGAAGCGCGTATCGCCAAGCTCCGCGACTTGAAACACCAGGACTCGGCGACCGTGAAGGAAGTGCAGGCGCTGCTCGCTGATAAACCACACGAACATCGCGATCCGAATTTCAAGGAACAGCCCGTGCCGACATTCGAAGTCGCCGATGGTTTCGAGGTCACGCTTTGGGCCGAGAACCCCATGCTCTACAAACCGATTCAGATGAACTGGGACGCGCAGGGCCGGCTCTGGGTCGCGAGCTCGCGCGTGTATCCGCAGATTCGTCCCGGCCAGGAAGCCGAGGATTCAATCGTTGTTCTGGAGGACACGAATGGTGACGGCAAAGCGGAAACGTCCACGGTGTTCGCCGATGGGCTGTTGATCCCAACCGGCGTCCTGCCTGACGATCAGGGCGGTTGTTACGTCGCGGCAAGCCACCAGTTGCTCCACTTTGCAGACAAGAACGGTGATGGCAAGGCGGACGAAAAGCAGATCACCATGTCGAGCTTTGGCACGGAAGACACGCACCACAATCTCCACACATTGCGCTGGGGCTACGACGGCCACCTCTACATGAACCAGTCCATCTACACGCACACGCACGTGGAAACGCCGTTCGGAGTTGTTCGCCTGAACAGCGCCGGCATCTGGCGCTTCAACCCCGACACGTGGAAGATGGAGATTTTCACCAAGGGCGGCTGCAATCCGTGGGGACATCACTGGGATCAGTATGGCAATGATTTCTTCACCGATGGCGCCGGTGGCAAGGGCATTTACCATGCGATGGAGGGTGGGACCTACTTCACCTACGCCGACATGCGCCGCGAGGGCGATAGCATCACGCCCGGAAGCTGGCCGAAGTTCGCCAGCCTCGAACTCATCCACAGCCCGAACTTTCCTGATGACTGGCAGGGCGACGCCATCACCTGTGACTTTCGGGCGCATCGCGTCGTGCGGTTCAAACTCTCGGAAAACGGCTCGACTTTCGCCGGCAAGGAAATGCCCGACCTGTTGCGTTCCACAAACGTGACGTTCCGACCAATCGACTTACGCATGGGACCGGACGGCGCACTCTATATCGCGGATTGGTCCAACCCGATCATCCAGCATGGCGAAGTTGATTTTCGCGATCCGCGCCGCGATCACGAGCATGGTCGAATCTGGCGCGTCACGGCAAAGGGTAGAGCCGTGTTGAAAAAGCAGGACCTTACAAAACTCAGCATCGAAGATTTGCTCGACCGAACGCTTTCCAAGAATGGCTGGGAACAGGACCAAGCGCGCCGCGTTCTCAAAGTCCGGGGTGCAGAAAAGGTGTTGCCACAGATGAAACAGTGGCTCGCAAAACAAAGCGACCCCCGCGCAAGACTTGAAGTGATGTGGCTAGGCGAAGCGTTTGGGAATCCGGACGCAGCATTGACTGCACAACTGGCTTCCGCTTCGGACGAACAAACGCGGGCCGCAGCGGCGAGGCAGCTTTCAAAATGAGCTGTATATGAAATTCTTTAGGATGAACGCAGATGGAACAGGTGTGAATGTCCATGGCTATGGTTCCAGACTGCGGATGATCGACTGCAAAACGTGTTCGGGTTACACACAGGGCGGTTTTCGCTATCCGGCATACGAGGTCGGATCCATCTTCAGTAATCTGCCGCGTGATGACCGCCTGCCCTCTGAAACCATCAAGGATTTGCGGGCACAGCTTAAGTCCAAGCTGCCCTACGACGTCCCGATTCCTCCGAAAGCGAGTTTCGGTCCCTACACCATTTGGCTGGTAGAAACTCGCACGCATGAGTTCATTCGACCCGATGGCGATGGAGCGCTGCTGGTTTCAGAAAGGGTCCTCGCGGAGATGCGAACTGCTGGACTGAAATTTGGACCTACGGTGCCAGTCCGTGCAGACGGAGACGTAAAGCTGAAGGCTTCCTACTACGAGATTCAAATTGACGAGTTCGCGGACATTATCACCTCGGAAGAAGGTATCGGTGAAAGCTGTCCGGCCTGTGGCTTCATGCTGCAAAGCCATCCGAAAAACTTTGAACTGCGCACAAACACCGTTCCCAAGAACACTGACCTGTTTCGATTGACGGTGTGTCCATTCATCATCATCACTTCCGCACGGTTTCGAGACTTCGTAACCAGTCGAGGCTACAAAGGACTTGTATTCAAACCAGTCGGCACAGATATCAAAAAACCGACGCCGGAAATGCTCCGCGAATCCCGCAACGCAAAGCCCGAGTTGTGGTCGTTGCACCGCGAACCGGGCACTCAGACCAACGGGTCTCCGAAGGTGACTTCAGAGAAAGCCGTAAAGCGCATTGATCCCTCCGCCGCATTGCGCCGGAAGCTGCCGAAGCAAGCACTGGGACTGCTCAAACTAGCAAAACCAGCAATCGCGTTCGTAACGAATCCACTGGAACGTGCTGAAGCGGCTGCCGGATCATCCAAGACAGGTGGTTTGCCGGACTTGCCCGCCGGATTCAAATGGCCGAAACGCGGCCGCAAACCGCTGGCTTTCCTCGCACAGTTCAATCTGGCCGAGTTGGCCGCGAACGACCAAACCAAGACCTTGCC
This sequence comes from uncultured Verrucomicrobiota bacterium, assembly GCA_964651015.1. GTDB lineage: Bacteria > Verrucomicrobiota > Verrucomicrobiia > Limisphaerales > PALSA-1396 > CAZYYS01. Next base: position 18,557 of record CAZYYS010000030.1, on the reverse strand, counting down.
CTCATCCGGCTTCTTGTGGTTCTTCTACGACTTGGAAGAACAACCGTGGGGATTCGATCCCAAAGACTCTCATGGCTGGAGCGTGATCTACTCCGATGTTGCTGCCTCCGATTTGAAGCGCACGAAGCTTCCGAAAGAGTTGGATGCAGAGTGGTTGTTGCCCGAATCGAAGTTGAACTTTGGAATTGCCCAGACCTTTCCCGCACCTACATCCACCTCCGTTCAGGTGTTGAAGTTGTCAGCCGAGGAGGCAAAAGCATATCAGGAATGCCTGAAGCAATCGATCGCAGCGGACGCGGAAGAGAGTCCTCAACATCAACTGCTCGGCTGGCCTGCACCGCTACAATCGGCCGAGATGGGAGGCGAATGTCAGCTTGCCGCCAACGGCATCAATTGCGGCGAAGAAGTGGATGAGGAAAACCCGGAGGTGAAGGCATTGCGCGTTGGCGCCAAAGACTGGAAACTTTTGCTCCAACTCGATTCCGATAACGACGCTGGGTTGAGTTGGGGCGACGCAGGCCGGCTCTACTTCTGGATTCGCGAGACAGACCTTTCTGCCCGCCGTTTTGACCGTTGTTGGGCAATTCTTCAATGCTACTGATTGCCGACCTCTAACACATCCACACGAATGAACTTTACCTGCCGACTGTTTGTAATTCTGGTCGCCCTGTTGCTTGTGTCTTTTCGCATAGTTGCCGTTCCTCCTGATGAGCAGCGTCTGGAGTTGCTCGCGAAACTTGTGCATGACGACTCGCCCCGCGTCCGCGTCGAAGCCCTGCGCGCTTTGGCAAAAATTCCCACCGCACAATCCGCCGAGCTCGCTTTGAGCGTGCTCAATCAACCGATGGACCCAACGCTGGATTACGCGCTTTGGCTGACGATCACTGATCTCGCCGAGCCGTGGATTGCCGCCATCCAAAACGGCACATGGAAACCTGAAGGCCGCGAAAAGCAACTGGAGTTCGGCCTCAAGGCCATCCGGGCGGAACAAGCGAGCCGCGTCCTTGGACAGATTCTCACCTCACGTCCGCTTACTCGTGACGGTCAAGGCTCATGGATTGAAATCATCGGGACTGCCGGTACACCTAAAGAATTGCGCCAGCTTTTCGACCAGGTGTTGAACGGTGGCTTCGATGAGGCCGCATCCGCTCGCGCACTCAAAGCCCTCACGGAAGCATCACGACTTCGCAAACAGAAACCAACCGGCTCGACGGTCGAGGTCGGCAGGTTGCTGGATAATCCCTCGGAGAATGTTCGCTTCGAAGCGTTGAAGCTTACGGGCGAGTGGAAGGAACTTGGTCAGTATTTTCCGAAGCTGGGCGAAATCGCCGGATCGCCAAATTCGAGTCCGACACTGCGTCAGGCTGCGTTCACAACGCTCCGTCAGATTGGCGGCAAAGGCGCCGTCGATTCACTCGTCTCGTTGACGTTAGCTGACAAGGACGCTGCGATTCGCCGTGAGGCTGTCGCCACGCTTGCTGCTGTTGATCTCGGTCAGGCAGTACCGCGTATTGTAGAGGTTGCCAAAGCGACAACGGAAGAGACTGCCGCACTGGAACTGTGGCGCGGCGTCCTTGCGGTCAAAGGAGCGAGCCAACCCCTGCGCGATGCGTTACCGGAAAAAAGTCTGCCTGAAGCAGCAGCCAAAGCTGGGATGCGCGCCGCGCGGGAAGGTGGTCGCAACGATGTCGATCTCGTGATAGCGTTTGCCAAGGCCGGCGGTGTCGCCGCCGACACGACAGCGTTGACCGCCGAAGTCATCAAGGACCTTGCCGCTAAAGCTGTGGCGAGCGGGGATCCTGTTCGCGGGGAGTTTGTGTATCGGCGTGCAGACCTCGCGTGCATGACGTGCCACTCGATTGGTGGTGCGGGGGGCAAGGCCGGTCCAGATATGACGAGTATCGGCGCCAGTGCGCCGGTGGATTACCTGGTGGAATCGCTGCTGCTGCCGAGCGCGAAGATCAAAGAGGGCTACTCTGCAATCAACATTGATACCAAGGACGGACAATCACTTACAGGCACGCTCGCGCAAGAAACACCCGATGAGGTTGTTCTGCGCAATGCCGTCAATGCCGAGGTCAGCGTGGCCAAGAAGAACATTGAGAGCCGACAAAACGGGACGATCTCCCTCATGCCCAGCGGCCTCTTTGACAACCTCGCAGAGCAGGATAAGCTCGACTTGATCGCGTTTCTCTCGCGTCTCGGCAAACCGGGCGAATTCGACGCGAGCAAGGGCGGTGTGGCGCGCCGTTGGCGCATCTACACCCTCACGCACACCGACCAGCAGAACGGCCTGGGCAACTCCATGTGGGAGAAGCCGCTGGCGGATAAGATGTGGCAGCCGACCGTTGCGCTCGTAAATGGAAAACTGACTCGTCGCGTGTTGGAAGAGGCGAGCAGACGCTCGGTCTGGGTAGGCACGCTGGATATCTTTGCCGCCACCGAACTGGAAACGGCCAAGGCCGGTCCGGTGAAACTGAACCTTGACGCCGTGGCGAGCGAGGTATGGATTGACGGCAAAAAGATTGGGGGGACGGGTGAATCCGTTGCTGAACTCTCCGCTGGCACGCACCGCGTGCTCGTGCGGATCGATCCCAAGAAAATTCCCGATTCTATAAGCCTCAAATCACCCGATGGCACGTTCTTGGCAAATTGAATCTGCTGTTAACCCGCGTGAGGCGACGGAAACCGTCGCAGGCTGCGGCTAAGAACATGGTTTGTCTCATACCCACTTTTATGAAATGGGAAACCTTCATTGATGTGTCTCACTCCGAAGGGAACGGCGACTCTGGAGGAACAACGCATCGCCGCGCTGGCATGGGCTTCACCCTCATCGAACTGTTGGTTGTCATCGCCATCATTGCCATCCTGGCGGGCCTGCTTCTACCGGCGTTGAGCAATGCCAAGGAGAAGGCCAAAGCCACTGCTTGTCTCAACAACTCACGCCAGATTGGTCTGGCGCTCACGATGTATGCCGATGACCACAACGATACAGTTGTGCCTTTGGAAATCCTCGGCATTCCGCCAGCTGACGCTTACGTACCGGAAGGCACCACCATCTGGTGGCCCGACTTGCTCAAGAGCTACTTGCCGAACAAATACGCTTCTGACTGCCCGAGTGTGGTGGGCACCAACATGACTGGTATCGCCAAAGGCCCGCCCAGCACGAAGGGCAAAGGCCGCTTTGGCATCGGCATGAACCATATCGGCTTCAGCTATTCGCCGTGGGCCGGGGACCGCATCTATTCCATCAAACTCGCGGGCGTCAAAAAGCCGTCCGAGTCCGTCGTGTTCAGCGACGCCGGAAAGATTCAAAACTTCGGTGAGTCCCAGCCCGATAAATGGCGGGAGATTCGCGGCGCCCAGTTGCTCTATTTCCTGACGCCGGATCATCCCGACTACGCCGCAGGCAATCCGTACCGCATGGTCAACCGGCATGGCGGACGTGGCATGAGCACCTGGGCCGATGGACATGCGGAGCCAATCAAAGTCAGCAAGATTGGCTTCCAATACTTTCCGGGCATGGCCGCCGACGGCCAGCCAGCGCGCGGCGACGCGATCATCGGTGTCGGAAACGGCAGGTACGATCCGCGCTGGCTCTGGGATCGGGAGTGAGTCGTGGCAGGTCGGAGTCGGGTAAGCGAAAAAATCAGAGGCCGGCCGTCTTCGCTGAGCCGGCGGCGACCGCACGCGGGCCGCGCGCTCCCCGATTAGCTGGAAGATGTCGCCTTTCCGCCGGTGGGCGCATTTTGACACTGCCCTCGTTTTTCAGACCGCGCAGCGGTCAAATACGAATAGCCGTGGGTGCAAACCCACGTTAGGTGTTCAAGGAACGTACGACCCCGGCGGGGTCGAATGTGTTCTGGCTTGGTACCGTGGGCTGCTGCCCACGGCTATTCATGTTTTGTCCCTTCGGGACAATCGGGGCAGCGCGCGGATGCGCCCTTCCTCCAGCTCCCTCCCCACAACGGAATGGACACTGAGCACCCGACGGGCTAGAAGTTACAGGAGATGATGCGTCGATGTTCCAATCTGTTCCGACTCATCGCCACGATTCAGAGTATTCTGGCGATGTTCGAGGTGGCTTGCCTCGCTGCCTCGGGAGCCATTGATTTCAACCGTGACGTCGGTCCGATTCTTTCCGACCGGTGCTATGCCTGTCACGGGCCGGATGAGAAGACGCGGAAGGCTGGTCTGCGGCTGGACACGTTTGAAGGTGCGACGGCGGCGCGGAAGAGCGGCGTGCGGGCGATTGTGCCCGGAAAAGCAAACGAGAGCGCCCTGGTTTCGCGCATCCATTCGACGGATCCGGACGAGCAGATGCCGCCTTCGAAGCTGCACCGCCCGCTCTCGGCAAAGGAGAAAGAGACCCTCGTGCGCTGGATTGGCGAGGGTGCCGCCTATTCCACTCATTGGTCCTTCAAGTCCCCGGTGAGGCACAGTGCTCCGGCGTTAAAGAATCGCGACTGGCCTCGGAACGAGATTGACCGCTTCATTCTCGCCAAGCTCGAGTCGCTGAATCTGTCTCCCAATCCAGAGGCTGAGCGCGGCGTTTTGTTGCGCCGCGCATCGTTCGTCCTCACCGGGCTCCCGCCCACGCCCGAACAACTGGCGGCCTTCATCGCCGATCCATCCGCGCGGGCGTGGGAAAAACAGGTGGATGCTCTGCTGGCCTCGCCTCGCTATGGAGAACGGATGGCCTCCGATTGGTTGGACGTCGCTCGCTTCGCCGACACCATGGGTTATCAGGGTGACCCGGTCGCCTTCGTGTGGCCCTGGCGTGACTGGGTGATCCGGGCGTTCAATGAAAACCTGCCTTACGACCAGTTCCTAACGTGGCAGATCGCCGGCGACCTCCTGCCCGACGCCACGCAGGACCAGCAACTCGCCACCATGTTTAACCGGCTCCACCGCCAAACGAATGAAGGCGGATCGATCGAGGAGGAGTTCCGACAGGAGTATGTGTCGGATCGCGTTCACACCGCCGGCACCGCTTTCATGGGGCTCACCTTGGAATGCTCCAAGTGTCACGATCACAAGTACGACCCGCTTCCGCAGTCGGACTATTACAGCCTCTGCGCCATGTTCGGGCAAATCGACGAATGCGGCTTGTATCCGTATGGCGTCAGCACCACCGCAGCCGAACCTTCGATGCGACTGCTGGAGCCCGGCCAGCAGGCCGAGGCGCAGAAGCGCAAAGCGGCCCTGGCAGACGCGATGAAGCGAGCGGCCGCGACCGTGAATGAGCGGGAGGAAGCGTTCGCGGCTTGGCTGGCCTCGACGACGACTCTGACCGTGCCCAATCCCTCCGATCATTTTCCCTTGGATGCCATTGAGGATGCCAAGCTGACCAACCTCGTTGCTGGAGCGGCCGCGGCGACCATGTCCGGCGGCGCCTTGGTCCCGGCGCCAGGAGTTGTGCGGGGAGCCATGAAGTTCGATGGAGACACGGTGCTGCAACTCAATGGGGTCAAGGGGATCACTCGTCATGATCCGTTGAGCGTCTCGGTGCGATTGTTTTGTCCGGAAAAGAAAGATCGGGCGGTGATCATGCACACCGGGCCGGCCATGTATGCCTGTGCGTCGGATGCTTCAGGATTTGAGCTGCTCCTGGAGAATGGGAAACTTCGCTGGAGTTGCATTTTCCTGTGGCCCGGCTGCGCTGCTTCCGTAGAGATGACCGAACCGTTCCCGATCAACCAGTGGGTGGAGGTGACGGTGACCTATGATGGCAGCTCACGCGCAGCGGGCCTGAAAATCTACTTCGATGGGAAGCCGATGCCGACGACGCAGTTGCATGATCATCTGGACAAGAGCATCGTCGCTGAAATCATGCGGCTGGGAGCCAGGCCGCGGGATGACCGGGGATTCGCCAACGGGCTCATGGACGACATCAAGGTCTTTCGTCACTTGCTTTCCCCGCTCGAAGTGGCCCACTTGCATGAGCCTGCTTTCGAGAACACCCTGGCCGGAGCGAAGGTCGGCGATAGCGCTGCGCAGGCAAAGCTCAGGGAACATTTTTTGAGTCGAGTGGATGAAAAGTGCGCCCAGGCTCGACAGAAGGTGAGCGCGGCACTGCGAAACCTGGAGGATGACTACCTGCATCGTATGCCGCTCATCATGACGATGAAGGAGTCGCCGCATCCGAAGCAGTTTCATGTCTTGCGGCGCGGGGATTACGCCTCCCCGGACTTGAAGCGCCCAGTCTCGCCGGCAGCGCCATCGGCGATTATGGCGTTCCGCGCGGAGGAAGGAAGGAATCGACTGGGGCTGGCCCGGTGGCTGACCGATCCCAACAATCCCCTGGTGGCCCGAGTGGCCGTCAATCGCCTCTGGATGCAATGTTTCGGGACCGGCATCGTGTTGACTCAGGAGAATTTTGGCACGCAGGGGGATTCGCCGTCGCATCCAGAACTGCTGGATACCCTGGCCTATGAGTTCAGCCACACCGGCTGGGACATGAAGCGCCTGCTGCGGCAGATCCTGTTGAGCGCTACTTTCCGCCAGTCGTCAGCATCGACACCGGAAAAGCGGGAGCGAGATCCGGCCAACCGACTGCTCTCACGCGGGCCGGCGTATCGCTTGTCCGGAGAAGCCATTCGCGATCAAGCACTGTTTGTTTCGGGCTTGCTCGTCAACCAGACGGGTGGGCCGAGCGCCAAGCCGTGGCAACCTCCCGGCTTATGGTCCGAGGCCGGCGCTTCCGGAGGGGACTATTCACCGGATACCGGGGCGGGACTTTATCGTCGAAGCCTCTACACCTTTCGCAAGCGCACGGCGCCGCCTCCGGGCATGACGACACTGGATGGCGGCAGTCGCGAGACTTGCCAGCCACGACGCTTGACCACAAACACCCCGTTGCAGCCGCTGCTCCTGCTAAACGACAAGGCGTACTTCGAGTGTGCGCGTGAGCTGGCTCGTCGAGTGATGCGTGAGCAGCCCGGCGATCTCGATCAGCAGTTGCAGCGCGCCTATCTCCTGCTCACTTCCCGCTTGCCGGCAGCGCCGGAGTTCGCGTCCTTGCGGGGGCTCTATGCCCAGCAGTTGGCGGCTTACACCCCGGACCTCGCGGGCGCGAGAGTAGTCTGTGGTCAAGAGGATCCGGGCTTCGCGTCCTTGACCGTCGTTTGCTCCACTTTACTCGTGAGTGATGCCGCGCTCACCAACCGCTAACCGACCATGAGCACACCTTTCCTTTCTTCCGACCATCGCTTGCGCCAAACGCGTCGGCATTTCTTGAAGCAGAGCGGCCTAGCTCTCGGGGCCTTGGCCCTCGCGAAGCTGTCCGAGGGCCGCGCCTCTGCTGCCAGCCCCGGAGTCCTGAGCTCACCCCATCTCGCGCCGAAGGCCAAGCGAGTGATCTACCTCTTTCAATCCGGCGGCCCTTCCCATCTGGAGACCTACGATTTCAAGCCAGTGTTGCGCGCGGGGCATGGAAAGCCCTTGCCCAAGGAGGTGATTGGGAATCAGCGTCTCTCCACCATGAGTGGTAACCAGAGTTTTCTGCCCATGGCGGGGTCCTTCACCGGGTTCTCCCGACATGGGCGCTCCGGCTTGGAGATCTCAGATTTGCTGCCCTACACACAACAGATCGCGGACGACATTTGCCTCATTCGCTCCCTGCACACGGAAGCGATCAACCACGATCCCGCGATCACTTTCTTCTGTTCCGGCAACCAGGTGCCGGGTCGACCCTCGATGGGGGCATGGGCATCCTATGGTTTGGGCAGCTTGAATGAGAACCTGCCGACGTTCATCGTTCTCGTCTCGAAGAATGCCGTGCGGGATCAGCCGCTTTACTCCCGGCTATGGGGCGCTGGCTTCCTGCCCAGCGAGCACCAAGGGGTGCAATTTCGCTCCGGCAAGGAGCCGGTTCTGTACCTCACCAACCCGGAGGGGATTTCCACCGAGACGAGGCGCCGCATGCTCGACACGCTTGGACAGTTGAATGATTACCAGGCGGAGCAGCAGTTGGATCCAGAGATCGAGGCGCGGGTGGCGCAAGCGGAGATGGCTTTTCGCATGCAGACCAGCGTGCCGGAGGCGGCGGATTTTTCGCAGGAATCCGAAGCGACCTTTGAACTGTATGGACCGGATAGCAAGACGCCGGGCACCTACGCGGCGAACTGTTTGCTGGCCCGCCGCCTCATCGAACGGGATGTGCGATTCGTGCAGCTGTTCCATCAGGGATGGGACCAGCATGGCGATGTGGTGGGCGGCATCACCAAGCAATGTCGACAGACCGACCAGGCTTCTGCGGCGCTGATCGTCGATCTGAAGCGTCGTGGGCTTCTGGATGATACCTTGGTCGTCTGGGGCGGTGAGTTTGGCCGGACCGCGTATTGTCAGGGCAAAATGTCCGGCAACAACTATGGACGCGATCATCATCCGCGCTGCTTCAGCATCTGGATGGCCGGAGGAGGGGTGAAGGGGGGGTACACCTATGGGGCCACGGATGACTATGGGTATAATATCGTCGAGAATCCGGTGCATGTGCATGATCTTCACGCGACGATGCTGCATTTGCTCGGCGTGGAGCATGAGAAGCTCACCTATAAGTATCAGGGCCGCTATTTCCGGCTGACGGACGTTCATGGGAATGTGGTGAAGTCGATCGTGGCTTGACGGGGCTCGACTGACCACGAGTGGCATGTCACCGTTTTTGCTTCACGACGGTGAAAGCCATCTCATGCATCCCCGCGTAAGCCGTAAAGGGATCCCGCAGAATTAACAGTTATGGGAATGACAAACCGTTAGCTCCCCACCCGCCCACGGTTGCATCCCGTTACTGCGACAAGCTGTGATAGATTTTCTCCAAGACTCCAGCGCTCCACCACTTCATTACCTCCGGTCATTTCACCACCATCTGCGTGAATGGGTAAACGTAAGCCTGCAGAAAAACCAGCACCCCCACCAACGCCGCCAACACGAGGCTGTGAAAGAAAACGAAACGTAGAATGCTGCCTTCGTGGCCGTACCAATTCGTTGAGGTGCTGGCGACCACGATGCTCTGGGCATCGATCATCTTGCCCATCACGCCGCCGGAGCTGTTCGCCGCCGCCATCAACACCGGACTTACGCCGGTCTGTTCCGCCGTGATCTTTTGCAAACCACCGAACAATACGTTGGACGCCGTGTCCGAGCCGGTCAACGCCACGCCCAGCCAGCCGAGCAGCGTACCGAAAAATGGATAAAGAACGCCGGTTTTTGCCAACGCCAGTCCGAGGGTAGCGTCCGTGCCGGAATACTTTGTCACGTAACCAAGCGCCAGCATTGCGGCAATCGTGATGAGCGAATAACGAACTCGCATCAACGTTGCCCAGTACACCTTGAGCATCTCGCGCGCGGAAAAATTCATGAAGAGACCGGCAAGAATGGCGGCCGCAAGGATGCCGCTGCCGGTCGCCGAGAGCCAGTTGAAGATGAAGATGGCGCTTTCAGGTTTGGTCGGATTTTCGGGAGTAGGTTCGGGCACGACGGGCGCCGTGCGCATGACAACATTGTGTAACCCTGCCACCGGAAATTCCGGTGCGGAAATGTCGTTCAACGTTTTCTTGATCTGGGGCACACCCCAAAAGAACACCAACACGCTCAACAATACCCACGGCATCCACGCCTTCCAAACCTTGCCGAGGTTGTGTTTCGTTAATGGTGCCGGCGCTGCGGGAGAATCGCTGCCCTCAGGAAGTTTCCAGATTGTCTTTGGTCGCCAGAAGCGAAGCAAAACCGCGACCGCCGCGATCGAGGCAAGCGAGGCCACAATGTCCACCAACCACGGGCCGTGAAGATTGGAGACGAGCCATTGCGGGATGGCAAAGGCAACGCCCGCCGTCAGTGCCGCCGGCCACACTTCCTTCATCCCGCGAAAGCCGACCATCGCCCAGACCACCCAAAATGGAACTATGAGCGAGAAGAATGGCAACTGGCGGCCAACCATCGCCGACAGCGTCAATTCATCGATCCCTGTGACTTTGCTCAGGGCTATGATCGGTGTGCCCAACGCGCCGAAGGCTACGGGTGCAGTATTGGCAATGAGCGACAACCCCGAAGCCTGAAGCGGCTTGAAACCCAGTTGAATCAGGATGGCAGCGGTTACAGCCACCGGGGTGCCGAAGCCCGCCGCTCCCTCAAAAAATGCGCCGAAGCTAAACGCGATTAGAATCAACTGAACCCGCGCGTCAGGCGCCAGCGAGGCAAGGCTGCTGCGCAGAATTGTAAAATAGCCCTTATTGACCGTGAGTTGGTAGAGAAAAATCAAGTTGAGGATGATCCAGCCGATTGGGAACAAGCCGTACGCTGCGCCGTAAACGGTCGTTGCCACCGCCGCCTTGACTGGCATCCGATACACGAACAACGCCACCGCCAAGGCCACCGCCAGGCCGAGCAGTGCAGAGAAGTGGATCCGGATTTTCAGCACGGCTATGGCCCCCAGCAGCGCCACGACCGGCAATGCGGCCAGCAATGTTGAAAGCACCGCGCTGTGTAGCGGATCGTAATGCTGCGACCAGGTCATGGTGCTATGGTTGCGGGAAGAAGGCTGGCACGCCACTGAAAAAGCCGTCGGCGGCGCTTTTGGTTATGCTCAGGCGGCTCCCGCAAACGCCAGCCATTGGCGGGCGATCTGTTCCAGGTTTGGTGCGGAATCCGCATCGGTGCTGCGGCTGAAGAAGCGCTTCTGCAATTTTTCAATCGTCTCGAAGAGTTCGCGGCGCTGCTCCGTCGTCAGAGAAAGTCGCTGATCCTCGTGCAGTCGCCGGAGGAGACTCAGCACCGTGAACGGCGTGATATGGCCGGGAATCGTGTAGATGGGCGCTTCGGCAGTGGAAGCGGCAATGGCCCGTTTCCGCAGTAGAATCCAGAGCACCACGACGATGATCGGAATTGCACCCATCAAAATCCATTTCCAAACACTCACCGGCTTCAACGGAATTCCGGAAAGCGCAACTTCTGGTTTGACTTCCACCAAATCTGCATCCGCGTAGCGTTTGTAGGTTAATTCCGCTGCCTCCATTTTTGCCTTTGGAAAATTGAACGTGGTTGGAACATCGCCGGATTGCTCGTTGCGAAGACTGATCAACCAGCTGCGTTCAGCAACCGGGGCAACCTCATCCGCTTCCGTATCCATCTTGGCAATCGCCAGTCCCTTGTCATCGGTCTTCTCCACTTTCAGACCCGAGAAGGTCACGTCCAGCAAATCCTTCAATTCGGGTAGCAATCCACGTCCGGTGGCTTTTACTTCGAGCGTAAGCTGGCCCTTTTTGAAATCGCGCTCGTCCAGAATCTGCAATACTTCAACCTTCGTCACGGGTCGGCGCGCCACCGACTCTGGACGCGCATCGATCAATTGCACTTGCGACACGATCGGTAAAATCACCTGGCCGCGCTTGTCGAAAAAGTCGATGTCGAGTTGCAACGTAGGAATGCGGTCCACCGATGCGTCCTTGGCCTTAAGCAGCAGATAAGCGTACGGCGTCTCACGCCAGCCCGGCCGGCCATAGCCACGTGGCTGGACTTTATCTTCATGGAACGTGACGGAAACAATTTCAAATCCTTCACCAAGCTTTTCCTTCACCTGCTTTTCAAAGTCATCGCGGTAATTCACCGGCGGTGTGCCATAGGGATTGTAGTAATAACCTTGGTTCTGCTGGTTCTGAAGATACTTGCCAAAACCGCCACTCTCCCGGCCCAACGCCTCGGAATGACGAAGCGCGACGAATACGCCAAAGGGCTTCGTGTGACCCACCGTTGCGTCGCCATCGACGCGCACATCCAGCGCGATCTCCTGCAAGAGATCGTCATAATACGTCGCCAGCTTGCGCGCTTCCTCGGCACTTTCGTGATCGCCGACAATGCGAATTCCCGCGCGCAAGTAGCGCGGCTTCAATTCCGGCTTCAACGTGTTCGCGCTTTCCGAGAGCGCCTTGCCAAACGCGGCAATGTGCCGCTCCGGCGCGTCACCGGACAAAGCGAGCATGGCGTTGCGAATCTTGTCGAGATGATTTGTGTTTGGTTCCGTCTGTCGCGTCAGATAAGCGAGGTCGCTGGCGCCAAGGGTCGCGTTGAACCATTGTTGATAGACTTGCGGCGTTTGATCCTTCTCATCCAGCGACGGTACTTTGGCCGCATACAACTCGGCCGCCTTTTCAAACGCGCGGAAGGCGCGGTCGCGCTTCTCCGTGTAAATGGCGAGATCGACCTTCTTTCCATAATCAAACTCGGCCCAATCGAACAACGCAGCGCCTTGGACGAGATTCATCCGCCAGTCGTTTGGCTGTTTTTCAAGCCCCTTCTGAATCAGGTCCGTCACCAACTGATAGCCACGCACGACTTCGGCCTCGATTTCCTTGTCGTTACGTTTGGTCTTGGCGTCCTGCTGCACGCGCGGTTGACGCCATTGTCCGGCCAGCCGCTGCCGCATGGTTTGTAAAATTTCCGCCAGCGTTTCCGGTTTCAAATCCGCGATGGCGCCAAACACGCCTTCGATGTCTTCCACGCGAAACACCTCCGCCTGGCTGTGCGCTGCGCTGAATGCACCCACGACCGCCTGATCGTCCAACGGACCGATCGGCAATTTGCGCAACCGCTGCAACCATTCAGATAATTCCTTGAGATTGCGCACTTGCATGGCTCGCGTGAGCGGAGTGCCTTGCGGCTGCATCTGGCCATACGGATTGTAATACCGCCGCTGCATGTTGAAATCCTGCTGATTGGGATTGTGCGTACGCGCCCAAGTCCGCAGGAATTCGTTGGCCAGGTTCAATGCTGCTTTTGGTTGCTCGACGGCCACCGCTTCGATGTAAGGCATGGCCTTGGCTTCTTCCTCAACCTTGTAGTGAAGCTCCGCGATCAAAATCCTTACTCGCGGCACCAGGCTCTTATCCAGCACCGCCAGCCAGCTGTCGCTCGGAGCCGTGGGCAAAAGCTGCTCAACCGGCACAGGCGGCAGTTGATTCGGGTCCTGAAACTGTTGGGGCATGTAATCGTAATAAACCGGATTCCCCCACGGATCGAATTGTTGATTCATGTTGCGCCGGGGGAAGTAACGCACCTTGGAAAAATCCGCCTCCTGAATCCAGCCGAGCGCAAGCAGGTTCAAGGCAGCCTCCCACGGTTTCGTTTCGTTACCGGCGACAGAAAGTAACGCGTCAACAACGCGGCGCTGCAATTCCAGATTCTTTCGGCGCAACTCGATGTCACGATTCGAAACATTCTGTGCCACCAGACCACCAACCGCCGCGATGATCGCCATGCCCTGCTCCGGTCTTTTCTGAAAACTGTCGCGCAACCAGTTTGTTCCCATTTCCTTCGTGATGAGCGGCATCAATTCCAGCGAGCGGCTCAACGCCAGTTCGCGCTCCTTTGCGACGCTGTTGGTCGCAGAAAGGATCGTTTGTGTGAGGTCCCATGCCTTGCGAAGCGAAGCGGCGGCGTTGGTTGCCGGTGAACGCGAACTGTCTGTCCCCCTGCCAACGGCGACCAGGTAACGGGCGTGCAGATCAAGGGTCTTGATCTCATTCTTCTCCAGCGCGGGTTCGAGCGGCGGCAGGAATTTTCCCGCGTCGGTCAGGCGATTGGCGGCGATGAGCAACTTGGCCGCCAGATCGCGTTTCTTCGGGTCCTGGCCGCCCAAACGCTCCGTGCCGGCTTCCAGCTTCGCAATGAATGAATCTATGAAATTACCTTTGCTCAGAGCGACACCAAGGGTTCTGCCGAGCAACTCCACTTGTTCCTCCGTTAGTTCGCCAGGCACGACTTCGGCCAATGCCAGCACGTCGTCGGGTAACAACACCGGACCGGGTGGCGGCGGGCCGCCCGGTTGAAACGGCATGGGCTGCTGCATGGACGGCTGCGGCGATTTTTGCAATTCCTCCAACAGCCGTTTATAAACCTGAGCGACGTGATTCGTTGGCAACTTGGCCATGAATTCTTTGACTGCGGGCCAGTTGCCCGCCACTACATCGCTCTGGAACTTTTGAATTTCATTCGTGCTAGCAGTCTTTTCTTCGGCCTGTTTGGCCAAAGCCTGCAACACGGACGAAGCGCGACGATCGAAAGAAAGTTTCAGCAATTCTTGCAACCGCTTTTCTTCCGGGCTGGCGGGTGCGTTGGTTTTGCCCGGCGCATTGGGTGGTTTCACCCCAGGCGGGAGCGACACACCCGGTGGCAACTCCACTCCCGGTGGAAGTTCGATGACCTCAACCGGCTCGCCGACTTGCACGATCCCTTGCAAACGCACAGCGGCGGCTTGTCCTTTCACCTGCACTGTCGTCAGCGACAAGGCGATGCCCGTAATTGAAAGCTGCACCAGCTTCATGCGCGTCTTGGGTTTCATTTGGTCTTTATTGAACTCCACAGCCAACCAAAAGTTTTTGCAAATGAAAAATTGTCAGGCAGTCGCTCGCAGCTTCTGAGTAGATAATACGACAATCCACGCCGAGTTGTCTCATACAGCATTCTACCGGTTCTACTTTTCGGGACTGAGCGTCGTATTCGTCTTGGCTCCGAGCTTACGGAGCAATTCCCATGCTTCTCTGACCGGTTTATCATAGTTCTCCTTTCGATACCGAATCGGATCTCGTACTGAGTTGGCATACGCGTCGAAGCCCTTGACTGGTGCATTGCTGATAATCGGCATATTTACGACGGACCAGTCGCCACCATTCTTCACCAACGACCTCCACTCGTTCTCGTTCAGCCGCCAGTGTCCTCCTTCCAACCTGGCCCCGGGCGCGCCTGATCTCGAAAAATCCACTTTGGTCACCTCGTCAATCCAGATCTCTGCCGGACCGAGAACGTTCTTAACGCGGCAATGCTCGTAGTCGATCGCAATCGGTACGCGAAGCTCCAGCGTGTACCTCCCAGCAAAATAGGCGGCACTGTTCCACACGGCTGCGCCGGTGAAAGGCCGGATGAAGTGATCAACATTAGTTGCACCAAAGAGCGTTTCGACTTCTTTGGGGAAGGTCAAAGTGTCCACACCGTGTTCGACCGCCTTGTCGTGGCACTCAAATTCCTTCAGCGGATTTTTTGCCAATTCGGAAACGACCTCGCGAAATAGTTGTGAATACTGGGCTGTACTCAATTCTCCTGTGCCGGCACTTGTCGCGCCGTAATTCACAATAGCAAAACCTGTGTACTGCTTTCCGTCATCATCTTTCCCCGAGCCACAACTCATAGTCACGCCGAAGTTCGTTCCGTAGTACGCGGTGATGCCGGGCACATCACTGGGATTGTTCGTGAGCGGTGAGCCCAACGACGGACCGACTGCTCTCGTGAGAAAGGTGTGGAGTTGTGGAAAGTGATCGCCCTCGACAACCAGACTGAATTCGTTGCTGTCTGCCTTGAAGCGCCATTTTGCCTGAATAGCAGGAAGGCCATTCGTCGTCAGGATGCGAACACCATATTTGGGTGCTATTCTGAGAATGAACGCGCCCAAATCTCCGGATTCCGAATCATAGCCCCCGCGGGAATCGGTGCAGCCAACCAATGCCGCGAGGAGCGAAGCGATCAACATCAAAAGAGGAAGTCGCGACATAGCGGGCTATTGTTGCATTCATCGACACGGACGTGGTTGTGGTTCGTTAGCCTCCAAACCATCACGAGCCGCTGCCCTCCGGTCGCTTGCCAACACCAGCTTTGCGGGCGTCCTCTTTCTCTTTGGGGCCTGGGTTCTTGCACTTACTCTCCCGTTGCGAGCGGCACTTCTGGCTGCAGTTCTTGCAACCCTGGCATTGCTTCGGCAAAGGCAGGGATTGAAGTTCGGAAAGGTCCATGCGCGCCAGGCGGATGGTGGATTCAAGGTTTTTTTGGTGATCCAACGCGGTGGTCTGGTTGCCTTCTTTTTGAGTTTCCTCGGCTAGCAGACGGAAGTTCTGTCGCGCCTGTTCCACTTCCGCCGTCCATTCCTCGGCGGTGGCGCCTTCGAGTCGCATCAACCAGCCGGCATAATATTGCGCGGTGGCCAGGTTGCCGCGCACTTCGCGAACCTGTTCAGCGTTCGCGTTCGCCCTGAGCATATCCGCAAGCAGTCCCTCCATGTCCTGCATCGCTTCCGGTAATTCACCAGTGTAGATGCGCGCCTTGGCCTGCGCGAGCTGGAGTTTGTAGCGAGTGGCGGTCTGATCGGTTGGCAACAGCGCCAGGGCATCGGCATACGCGGCCATCGCGGCGCGCCAATCTTCACTTTTCTCCGCGTGTTGCGCCGCTTCGATCTTCGCGGCGACCTGGTCCTTGGCCAGACCTTTCTGGCCGGGGCCATAGTGGTAGGCCAGCAGAACAATGGGAACGAGAAGCCAAACGGTGATAAGAATTTTCTTTCGCATAGTTTTCCCTTCTATTCCGAGGTTTGTGCGACAACGGGCAAAGGCGAACGCAAGCGCGGCCTCTTGCTAGTAGCCTTTGCTTTGTGTTGACCAGCTTGCCATGAACTGCCAGCCAATGCAAGCGCCACGGGAAGCCCGGCCAAAAGTGCGGAAGCCATCGCGACCAGCGCCAGCGCCAGTTCGCGCCGGCCTTTCCTGGTTTCGTCCTGCATGGGCAGCACTTTGGCGAGCGCGGAGAGTTCTTCCGACCGCAGATGCTTCTCGTTGCCGTCGTGGTACACCCCGCGCAGACGGGTCGCGGTCTGGCGCAATGTGGCCGAGTCCTGGCGCGATTGGTGGCCGTCGATGAACTTGCCGCTGCGCGCGTCGCCCACACCGACGACCAACACTTGCCCGATGGACGGCGGTAAACTGGTCATACCGGCGTCGGGTACAGTGTCGCCATCGCTCACGAGAATCAGTGTGGTGCTGCCTTCCTTCCACGGTTTGGCGAGGGCCGCCGCTTCCTTGATGCCGTCGATGATCAAAGTTTTGCCGGGATTAAAAGCCAGGTCGAGCGGCAGGTCGTTGAGAATATTTTTCACGACTTCCAAATCGTAAGTGTCCACGACGACCGGTTTCGCACCAGTATAGAAGGCGACGATGCTGACGCGCATTTGTTCCAGCGCGCTTCGTTCCAGCACGGACATGATCAATTCGCTGGCGCGTTGGGCGCGGGTTTGTTGACCGGTCGGCCCGGCGTCCTTCAATTGCATGCTGGGGGAAACGTCCAGCGCGATGAGCATGTGGCGAAAACCACCTTCGGGAACCTGTTTTGGCCTTAGAATCCGCGGGTCCATCAAATAAAGAGTGACCAAACCCCATGTCAGTGCAGCCAGTGCAGCGACGCGGAGAATGGGAACGAACCACGTCCATTCGCGTGGTTTTCCCGACGGGCCGAATGCCAGCAGAGCGACGCGGCGACAACGGCGCGCGTGCAACCACTCGGCGAGCGCGGCGAGGAGCAGGACGACAGCCGCTGTGTATTCGGGAATCATCAGTCTAATATTTCACTCTGCATTTTGCATTTTCCATTCCCCTCACCACGGTGTGTATCGCAACCCAAACGAGGTAACGACTTGCAATCCCAACGCGGCCAGGCCGGCCAGCGCCACGGGCCAGAGAAAATCAGCATGCTCCGGCGTACTTGGTTTGAGTTTGGCCGGTTGCATCTGGTCGATGTGTTGAAATACCTCGCGCAAGGCGGCGGGATCGCCCGCGGCAAAGGCCTGACCCCCCGTCAAGTCGGCGATGGTAAAGGTCTCGTTTTGCGGCTGGCCTTCAGCAACGTGGATGTAATAGACGACGATCTTATCAGCGCTCAACGAGTTGCCGAGTTCTTCCGCTGCGCCTCCGCCGAGATCATAACTCTCGCCGTCCGAAATCAACACCACCATGCGGTCGCCTTCTGGCCGCGAAGTCAGAACTTTTTGACAAGCCCGCAGTGCGCGTCCGATTTGCGTGCCCCAAAGGTAGCGCGGCATTTTTTCCGGGCGAAGAAACGGCGCCGAGTATCGGAGCGCGGACAGGTCTTTGGTCACCGGCACCCAGTGCAACACATCGCTCCCGAAGATGGTCAAACCGAAAGCATCGCCCTTTCGGTAGGTGGTAAATTCCTTGATGGCTTCGATGGCTTTGTCGGATCGCTTCCCGTCGCCGAACGGACTGGACATGCTGCCGGAGACATCGAGGGCAAACAAAATGTTTGTCAGCGCCCGTTCTTTGTCGGTGTTGGCCAATCGTTGCGGCCCGGCCAGCAGAACAATTGCAACCGCCAGCAGGATGGCTGGCAAAAGATTCGCGCTGGTCACCAGCCGCTGCAAAATGCGACCACCTCGCTGCTGGCCGTGATCGAACGGCAGCACCAGCGGGTGACCGCGACGTTGCCATTCCCAGATTCCGAGCAGCAGCGGAATCGCCAGTAACAACAGGAGCCAGGGATGGGCGAAGGTCATGGGTGAGTGCACAATTCAAAATGCAAAATTAAAAAGGGCCGTAGTTTGAATCGAGCGCGGCTGCATTCGAGCATGGCCTCATTAACATCCAACTTTAGTTGGGTGTAGAATGGACGAATGCCGGTGAACCGCTTCAGCGGTTTTCTGGCCGTTCCCGTGCAGTTGCTGAAACCGTTGAAACGGTTTCTTGTCTTCAGGTTCGTCGCTTCCACCCAACTGAAGTTGGGCGCTAATGAGAATT
>CAZYYS010000029.1:15107-27340 GCA_964651015.1 uncultured Verrucomicrobiota bacterium | reverse complement strand
AGTGTCAACCACTTTACCGTCTAAATCAGTCTCATGATCTGGTCGTTAGGACACTCCTGGTGCGAAAACCTGACAGCAGTCTATTTCCAAGGTAACGCCCCCGTCGCCGGTGAGCGAGTGTTCGATGGTTCCAGCAAGGTAATCGTTTACTACAAGCCAGGCACCATAGGCTGGAGCGGGACGTCTTTTGCAGGAGGTCGGTTGTGGAATCCGCAGGTGAAGACCAGCGGTGCCAGCTTTGGTGTGCGGACGAATCGTTTTGGGTTCACGATCACCGGAAACAGCGGTTTAACCGTCCTGGTGGAGGCATGCGCTAATCTGGCCAATCCGAACTGGTTTCCAGTGAGCACCAACACCCTCACCTTTGGTTCGTCCTATTTCAGCGATCCGCAGTGGACGAATCATCCCGCCCGCTTCTACCGCCTCCGCTCACCGTGAAGCGCGAGCCGTCAACCTTGAATGGGCCGAAGTCTTTAACCGAGAGCGGTTCTACAGTGCCCTCGGTTTCCAGAGTTCTGGGACTTTGAAAAACAACTGGACTTAACCGTGCCTCTTATGTCATTCCAAATCTGTCCACCACATCGAGGCAAAGCAACTATTGCTATGAATACGAACCCCAGCCTCCATCGAGCCTTTACACTGATCGAACTTTTGGTCGTTATCGCCATCATCGCGATTTTGGCAGGGCTGTTGTTGCCGGCCTTGTCTAGGGCCAAGGTGAAAGCGCAGTCCATCCCGTGCCTGAACAACCTCAAGCAGCTTCAAATTGCCTTCCTTTCCTACTGCGACGACCATAACGGTTTCTTCCCGCCAAATGTTTCCACAGGGCCGCAGGGCGTAGCGCAGAATCACCCCGGCTCCTGGGTGCTGGGCAACGCGCAACGTCGCACCAACCTTGCCGACATCACCGGGGGAGTTCTCTATGGGCTGGTGGGATCGGTACACGTTTATCATTGCCCGTCAGACCGCTCAACTGTCCTCAACAATCAATCCACGACGCGGCTGCGCAGTTACAGCATTGATAGCTGGCTCGGCTCAGACTTCGATGCGCTTGGCTTCCACGCCACTAAGGACACACACCCTGAAGGAAAAGCCAAACTGAGCGAGATCGCCGCGCCTGCCAACGTATTTGCCTTCATCGACGAGAATGAGAAAGGCATTGACGACGGCGTGTTCATCACCGGCTACAACAACCCAAGTTACGGCGACGTTGACGCCTATTACGACCTCCCGGCGGATCGACACGGGCGAGGCGCCAACCTGTCATTTCTCGACGGACGCGTGGAGCATCGTCCTTGGCGCGCTCCGAAGCTCTTTCAAGGCTATAAGTGGAATGTAACCGGTCAACCCAAGCAAGTTGAGGACTTGCGCTGGTTGCAGGCAAGGCTGCCGACGAAGTGATACAACTCCTATTATAGGACATCCGTCATTCCAAATTCATCGCTCTCAAAATGGCATGAAAGCGCGGATCGGAGCGCACTGGGTCCAGCGTCCAGTCCGTCATTACGTAAAGCGTGAGAAACACGTCCCGGTTCTTTAAAGCATCTTGCAGACAAGCGATGGCTTTCTCAGTCTCCCCCATTTGGGCATAGATGCGGGAGAGCCAGAACGAAGACGAACCTGCCTTCTCCGCCGCCTCAAGTTTCATACGATAGTATCCTTTGGTCCCCTCACTCGCGAAAACCTCTTGGAGTTGTCGAATCCACGTATCGACCTTTTCGGGTGATTCACCCGAGAGCAGGCGAAACTTTCGATCCGTGTCGATCGCTTCGCCGTATCGGCCGAGCGCGCACAAGGCCCGGATGCGAAATGCGTACTCTACTTTGGGTGCGTTCGGTTCCATGGCGATTGCCTGATCCGCTTGCGTGATCGCTTCTGGAAATTTACGGGCGGCCAGCAGCACATCCACCATACGTCCGTTGACGGAGATCGACCTGGGATTTTTGTCGAAGGCAAGAATCATTTGTTTAAGCGCCTCGTTGGTTCGACCCCTGACTCGCAAAAAGTCGGCGTAACATAAGTGGCATTCGTATGAATAAGGATTACGGTTTAGGGCGTGTTGGTATTCCAATTCCGCATCGTTCCAAGCCCACTCCACGATTGCCTTATACCAGCCCGAGGTAAGGTGAGGCTCCGCAAGGGAAGGATCCAGCTTCAGGGCTTCAACTGCCTCCTCCTTTGCTTTTGCGAGGAACGTCCAGTTCTCATTCCACTTGTCCACCGCCCAAGTGTAGGTCAGAGCCAACGCGGCATGAGCTTGGGCAAACTGCGGATCGGCTTCGATTGACTGCTGGAAGTAGGTAGCCGCCGTCTGGAAGCCTTCGGCGGTGGTTTTCTCATAGTAGAACCGCCCCAGATCATAAAATCGGTTGGCCACATCATTAGTGCTGCGCTTTTCGACGGGCGGAGCAACCGAGGGCAGAAGAAAGCGACTGACTAATAAGATCAGCCCCAGAACAACAGACCCAATTGCTGCCCACGCAGCCGCACGTCGAACCAGTTGATCACGCTGTTCCCGTTTTCGCTTTTCCTGGACTGATTGACCATGCTGCAACAGTTCAAGGTCGGTGTGCATTTCCTTCGCGCTTTGGTAGCGCTTGTGTGGGTCACTCTGACAGGCTTTGAGGATGACTTCGTTGAGTTCGAGCAAGCGATGTAAATGCGGAGTGCGGAATTCGGAATGCGGAAGGGACTTTGAGCCGGCTTGTGGCGCCGCTTTCTCGTTCTCGGAGAACACTTCCGGCGGTAGTTTGGGAAACTCCTGTCGATCACGCCCCATGCTGATTTCGTAGAGCACCTTGCCCAGGCTGTAGATGTCGCCTTGCGGCGTGCCCGGTCCTTCTGGCGGCAGGAAACCGCTTGTGCCCACAAACGACATCGTGGCGTCCATGCTGGCCACCAGCCCGATGTCCGCCAGCTTCGGCACGCCGCCGATGAAGATGATGTTGGAGGGCTTCACATCGCGATGCACCAGCCCATGCGAGTGCAAATCCTCCAACGCCGTCGTCAGCGCCAGACCGATCTGGATACATTCACCCACCGGCAGACGAGTGCGTTGGTAGAGATCGAGTTTGAGGGTGTGGGCGGTATAGCTTTGAGCATCGAGGATGGAGGATGGCGGATGGCGAGGGGTGCGCCCGGGAGCTTTGCTATCTTCCATCTTCAATCTTCCATCTTCGCACTGCGGCTTCGCCGCATCGTCCGCCAATTCCATCACATAGTAAAAATACCCGGCCTGGTCATTGCGCCCGACATGCAGGATGTCCACCTGACTTTCGTGGAGGCGCGAGATCGGCTCGAATTTCTGAATGCCTTCAAATTCGCGTTCGTAGGGACGGTCGTGCTCGAAGCGAATGCGATAAACCACCTTCACCGCGCGGAACTCACCGAGGACATTGCGCGCGAGCCACACTTCGCCGTAGCTGCCGCGCCCGATGACCTTGAGCAATTCGTGATCGGGAATCTCCGGGATCGGCGTAATTGGAACCTCTGACTCCGTAGCCGGCGGGCTGACGGGCCGTGCAGCGTCCGGCCTGGCGTCACCAAGGTTCATTTGGTTTTGTTTGTTACATAAATTGCGGCAAAAAGCACGTTTCTTTTGTTTCGTCCCATCACGACATCACGCAATTTGATACTAGCACTACCGTCCTGAAGGAACACGGCTTGAATAGACGTGGGAGAATCCCACGGGTCAAAACCGTAGAAGTCGTTCGGCCCTGCCAGGGCCGAATAAATCTGGTAACCCAACCACAGGTTTCACCTGTGGCTATTCTTGTTCGGCCTCTTCGAGTCCAGTCGGATGGTGGCGGTGCCGAATAGCGGGCCATCACGACTCCAGC
Source organism: uncultured Verrucomicrobiota bacterium (assembly GCA_964651015.1). Classification (GTDB taxonomy): domain Bacteria; phylum Verrucomicrobiota; class Verrucomicrobiia; order Limisphaerales; family PALSA-1396; genus CAZYYS01. Next base: position 23,501 of record CAZYYS010000029.1, on the reverse strand, counting down.
TGCACAACAGAGCATATTTGCCAGCCACGGTGGTTTGTGGTCATATTGGCAACGCATGAGACGACTGATCGCCGTCCAAATGGCACTGTGGATTTCACTTTGTTGCCACGTTTCGGCTGCTGACAAACCGCCCCTGGTCGGAGCCGAGAGTGAGGATGGTTTTCAACCCATTTTCGACGGCCGCTCGCTTTCTGGTTGGGAAACTCCCGATCCGAGTTATTGGACCGTGGAGGCAGGTGCCATCACCGGTCGCATCACCAAGGAACATCCCTGCACGGTGAATCAGTACCTCGTCTGGCAGGGCGGCGAACTGGCTGATTTTGAGCTTAGGCTGAAGTCACGGCTCAATGGCGAGGGCGGCATCAACAACGGTTTTCAGTTTCGCAGCCGCCTCCTTCCCGATCACGACATCTGCGGCTATCAGGTGGACAACAATCTCCAGACTCCGTGGCTGGCCCGACTTTACGACGAATTTGGCCGGCACACGCTGGCCTGGCGGGGCGAACGCAGTGTTTTCGACGCTGAAGGCAATCGAACCGTCACGAAGATCACCGAAGCTGAAAGCACGCCGTGGTTTCGCCTTGAAGACTGGCACGAATACCATCTGACATGCGTCGGTGACCGACTCACACTGCGGATCAATGGTCGTCTGGTTGCGGAAGTGGAGGACCATGACGCGCGACGACGCGATCTACAAGGTGTGCTCGCGCTGCAACTTCACAGCGGGCCGCCGACCTTGGTGCAGTTCAAAGACATTCGGCTCAAGATAATCGCCCCCGCCATGTCAACCGCTGAACCCATTCCTTCACCGGCCGAGAAAAAGCGCGCGGCACTTCGACGCGAAGCGGTCGCCTGGTGGCCGTTGGATACTGGCGGACACGGCGCCCGGCCACGCCTTCAACACATTCCGGGTTGGGAGAAATTCGAATTGAACGTGCGGGCCGCCGGGTCTGGCGCACGGCCGGACGCAAAGGTCGTATTGCTCCACGGCGCTTATTTCGACGCAGGCCCGGATCTTCAGGCCGGCGACGAGCAGATCACGGTCTTCCTGCGCGCTCGCGATCCGAAGGGCACGTGGGAGTCAGCTCTGTTCGGCAAGGGCAGAGGCCAGGACAAATCCTATTTCAATCTGTTTAGCGCGGATTTGCCCGAGACGCCGGGCGCAGACATCGGTTTTGAAATCAAGACGGAACGAGGCATTGCCGTGGTCAGCTTTCCGGTTTCACAAATCGAACCCAGGGCGTGGCATGATCTGGCAGGCCGTTATGACGGGAAGACGCTGGAGATTTTCTGTGATGGCCAACAGAAGGCCAGCAAAGCATGGAGCGGCAAACTGGTAACCAACCGCGAGCCGCTGCTGATTGGCGCTGAAACAGACGGTGGGACAATTGTACGCCATTTCCAAGGCGAGCTGGAAGTGGCGGCACTGTGGTTGCGCGCGCTGACAGGCGATGAGTTGTCCGCTTTGAGCCAACCCTGAGTTGTCTCTTCAACAGTCTCGCTCGCCGCGAAACTGAGCTACGGGACCGGCCGCCAATCCTTCGCTTGTTACACGGCGTCCCGCTTCAAGCACAAAACAGAACCGATAATCGCGGCGAAGATTCCGCCGAGAAGCATCCAGACAGATTTGTCAGTCGGCGTTCCCGTGAAGAAGCGCGACAAATCGGAGCCGAATGAGTCCGATGCATTGATCCCAAATCCAAACAAGATGATACCGACCACTAACAGGGCAAAGCCGATTGCTTTAGTCATAACTTTCCTTTCGTTATCTGCCAGAGAACACAGGTTTCGCACGGCAGGATTGCTTTGTAAGCGATGCTCCAAGACGATCAGTTCACTTCAATGATACTGTTGCTTGTTCCAAACGGGTTCGGTTCGCGGCGTTCGCAGCACGGATCGTCCCGCCACTCACCGTCAACCAAGAAGCGGTAATAGTAACGTCCAGGCGGCAACGAAACTTTGACCTCCCAAATGTCATATCGACCGCGGTGCAAATTTAGAGCATGTGCCTCCCAATCGGTGAAATCCGCGGCCAGTTTCACCGATTTCACCCAAGGCGCTGCGAGGTGGAACACAGTTGTTATCCGCTGAACATAGGGAGTAGCATTTTTCACCTCTCCATCTTTTGAGGTTTCAGTTGCAGCAGCCGCTTTTCCTGATGAAACTGGCGCGGCTGGTTTCGGCGCGAGATGATTCTCCTGTTTCGGATTGTCTGGGACAACGGGATTGGGAAGGCCAGGCATTTTCATAATGTTTGATTTGTGACGGGGCTAAAACAGTGTTTCTAAAGTGCGCACCCAACCGCAATTTCCGTCCGTGGACGCGCTTTGATTCCACTCAATTCAGCGCCGCAACTATATTCAACGCGCGCATCCATGCCATCCGAAAGCTTCTGGGTTCTGATTCGTGGCCGCACATTTTGTGTGGTGTACGGAACTTGTTTGTAGGCATCTCGTCCGCCAGCTGATCCGTGTTGATCACGCGAGATAAGGGGATTCCAATTCCCTTCAAGTAGAAGAATGTTCATAAGCGTTCGCGGTTGTCGCCGTGGTGTTGGCACGGCATGGATTCCTATTGCAAGTAACGTGCCGCTCATTATGAAGCATAGCGATCACTTGAAACCAAAGGACTTATGGGAGGTCGCAATTCCAACTTCACGGCTCTCAATGCAAAGTGCAAAGTCACAGTTTGGGATGTCCTGCAAGTTGCACTTAACACCAACGCCATGCGCTGACGATAACTGCAAAAAAGACTGAATTTTTCAATGTCACGAGTGATTTGGGGCGGCACACCTCCAGCTAAATGGAAAACCAAAAAGCGCCTGGTGTCGAAACAAAGATATGAACTTTACTCGTAGCATCCTGACTTTAGTCACGCGAGAAGAGGCGGCCCGGCTGCTGGGCGAATCGTTAGGCACAGGCGCATTACAATCTATGCAGGATTCCATTTAACCCGCAAAACAGTATGCTATACACACTTGCATTGGTCCTCATAATCGCCTGGCTGCTGGGCCTGATTTCATCCTACACAATCGGCGGATTCATCCACATTCTGCTGGTTATCGCCATCATCATGGTTTTGGTTCGTCTTATCCAGGGTAGAGATGTCTGAAGAAACGTTGCATGAGGCCGGATTGACGACCGTGGCGAAGCCCTATCTGGCCGCGAACCGGTTCAATAAAGCTTTCGATAGTCTGCAAATTGGGCCGAGTGCCGGAAATCCTGCTTCGAACCTTAAGAGCATGCTTGTATGGCTGGACACTCTGGCCGCCACGAGTTAGGTTCATACTCCGTTAGGAATCCTAAGCCGTCGAGGCCGTGGTTGAACTTAGAGCAGCACATGATACGGCGCCCCGACAATACACTTTACAGAACTGTCGTCGTAACGTGGCTTACGCTTTCGGTTGCAAGCGTTGTTTTGGCTGCGGTTACATGGATACAGCTCTCCAACAAACTGGCTGCCGCCCACGAGGCAGTAGCCATTCGGGAAGAGCTTGACGCAGTGCTGAAGTCGCTGCTCGACATTGAAACAGGACAACGCGGCTTCACACTGACGGCCCATGAGTCATTTCTTATTCCGTTGCATGAAGGTGCCACTAATTTGGTGAAGCGCTTTGAGCGTTTGACGCAACTGGCGAGTCGCGATCCGCTGATGTTAAAGCGCGTCTTCGAACTTCGTGCCCAAGCTGAGTCAAGCCTCAGTTATCAGCGGGAGGTTGTCGCTCTTCGACGCAAGGAGGGACTCAAAAAGGCGGCGGACATGGTCGCAGGCGGCCGGGGCAAAGTAATCATGGATGCAGTTCGCGCTCAGACGGCCGAATTGCGCAGCATGCGTTCAGATTTGCTCTCCGATGAGTCCGCGGCCACTCGGGCACAGTTGATGCGCGCAAGCATGACCAGTCTCGTTTCGGGCGTCATTGGCATCGGTGCTGGTTTGCTTGCGCTCTGGCTTTCGCGCGGGATGTTGAGGCATCGCGAACGCGAACGGGAGTTGATGGAAGCCAAGTTGCGGGCCGAGCGCAATAGCCAGGAAAAAAGCGTTTTTCTGGCGAACATGAGCCACGAAATCCGGACCCCCATGAATGCCATCCTCGGCTTCAGTGAGTTGCTCGAAACGGATTTGCGCCAGCCGCGCCATCGGCAATACCTCCAGTCCATTCGCACCAGCGCAAGCTCGTTGCTTCAAATGATTAACGACATTCTCGACATGTCGAAAGTTGAAGCCGGGGTCATGGAGTTACGACCTGAACCGACTGATGCGCGGGAAATTTGCGAGTTTATTCAAACGGTTTTTGCTGAAGCCGCGGCGCGCAAGGGTGTCAAACTGGAATGCACAGCGGCGGAAGACCTGCCCCGCGCCCTGCTTATTGACCGACAGCGCTTGCGGCAGATTTTCGTCAATCTTGTCGGCAACGCTGTCAAATTCACCGACAAAGGCAGCATCCATACTCGTTTGCTTTGGGAGAAACAACAGGGCAGCAGTCACATTACACTCATTATCGAGGTACAGGACACCGGCGTTGGCATTCCAAAGGACAAATTGGATGCCATTTTCGAGCCATTCGTGCAATCGGGTATGCATCGGGATAAGGAGCGACAAGGTACTGGTTTAGGGCTGGCGATTGTGAAACGTCTCACTGAAATGATGGGAGGAACGGTCAGCGCCTCGAGCATGATGGGCCAGGGTTCAGCGTTCAGTCTGCGATTCCCGAACATTGCGATTTCCGCCCGCCTGCCTGCGGCGGCGAAGGTGGAAACCAAACGCGGCATAAACTTCAACGCGCTTCGGGCGGCCCGGTTGCTCGTCGTGGATGACAACCACACGAACTGCGAACTCGTCCAAGGAATGTTTGCGGGTTCACATCATCAGCTTTTTTTCGGCACAAACGGCCGCGAGGCGGTGAGCAAAGCAGCGGAACTGCACCCTGATATGATCTTTATGGACATTCGAATGCCAGAATTGGATGGACGTCAGGCCTTGGCGGAAATTCGGAAAATAGCTGGCCTGGAATTGACGCCGATTGTCGCGGTTACAGCGTCGAGTTTGCTCACGGAGGAAAAGGAACTAAAAGAACGGTTTAATGGCTACCTTCGCAAGCCCTTTTCCAAGCGTGAACTGTTTGACGAGCTCGCACAGTTTCTTCCGCCGGAAACCACACATTCATCGTCGGGTGGTGGAGCGGTATCTGTGAGAGGTGACGCCTCCCTCAAATCGCCGGTGACGCCGGCGCCGGAACTCTTGGCGGAATTACGGCGCATGGAAATCGGTGAATGGCCTGCAATACGCGACAGTCTCGCCATCAACGAGACCAAGGCGTTTGCCCAGAAGCTCGACATCTTGGGCAAACGTTGGAATTGTCAAGCATTGCTGCTATACGCACGCCCTCTGACCCGTCACGCAGAAGATTACGAGGTCGTTGAACTAGAAAAGCACTTGAAGGAATTTGGCGCGTTGGTCGAGCGTTTGCAGGGAAAATCTGCGATATGAACTTCGACGTGTCTGCCGCTTCAGCGAACCGTCCCGACGCCAGCGGCATGCCCGAGACACGCATTCTGGTTGTAGATGACCAGCCGGCGAACATTCGAGTAGTTGGTTTGGTGCTTGGTAAATTGGGGCATGAGATAATCCCAGCCTCCGACGGTCCGACCGCGCTCAAGCGTTTAGCCCTGCGTCCACCAGATTTGATCCTGCTTGATCTGTTGATGCCAGATATGGATGGGTACGAAGTCTGCCGCCGCATACGCGACAATTCTGAGTGGAAGAATATCCCGGTTATTTTTCTTTCCGCCGCCGATGACAAGGACTTTATCGTGCGGGCATTAGAGTCCGGTGGCGTGGATTATATCACCAAGCCATTCAATCAGGCGGAGTTGGTCTCACGAGTACGAACGCAACTTGCCTTGAAGTCCGCGCGCGATCAACTGGCGCAACTAGCCGAGGATAAGGATGAATTGATCGGCATCCTCGCACACGATTTGAAAAGCCATCTGGGTGGAATGCACATGAGCGCACAATTGCTTCATGATCGCCTGGCCAGCAAAGGAGATGCTCGTACGCGGCAGTTGGCGGAAAACATTTTGTGCTCTAGTGGCCAATTGCTGAACTTCGTGAAGGAATATCTTGCCAACGCCGCCACTGATCACAAAGTCGCAATCCGCCCGGCAAGTGTTAGTTTCTCCGCCGCTGTCCGGGCTGCGATACAACAGTGCAAGGAGGTTGCCCGGCGAAAGCAGTTGGAAATTCAGGTAAACCTTGCCACCGATGACACTTCAGTCTTGGCCGATGCCACGGCATTGAACCAAGTATTGGACAATCTCTTGTCCAACGCGCTGAAGTTCTCTCCTCCCGGCAAACAGATATTTGTGAACGTCATACCGGCGGATGGCCACGTGGAGTGTAGGATTCGGGATGAAGGGCCGGGCTTTACACAGGAAGACAAGGCCCGCATGTTCCGTCGCTACGTGCGGCTTTCGGCGAAGCCCACGGGCGCCGAACCATCCAGCGGTCTCGGCCTGAGCATCGCGCGCAAACTGGTTGACGCCATGAAGGGAGAGTTGACTTGTGAAAGCGTCTCCGGCAAAGGCGCGACATTTACGATTCGCCTTCCGCGGTCAACTAGCAACCAGTAGTATGTATGGACTTCCTGGTTATTGACGACGACAAAACGTTTCGCGACGCAACTTGTATTCTAATCGAAGGCGAAGGTCATTATGCCGAAGGTGTGGATTCTGGTCGCACTGGACTCGCCACGCTCAAAGACGACAAGTTTGAAGCCGTTTTACTCGACGTGAATCTCGGCGCTGAACACGGTCTCGATGTGCTCGCTGAAATCCAGAGGATGTATCCCCATTTGCCCGTGGTCATGTTCACTGCCCAAGGCAATGTGAAGATTGCGGTCGAAGCCATGCGGCGCGGTGCCGTGGATTTTCTCGAAAAGCCGTTTCAACGTGAGCAGTTTCTGACTGTTCTGGCGCGATTACAACGAGTCCGCCAGATGGGCCAGCGCATTGAAACACTCGAACGCGAGGTCAAGGAAACCAAGGCACAAAGAATGGAGCCAATCTTCGATTTCACGGCTCCGGTGATGCGGGAGGTAATGGACATTTTGCTGCGCGCCGCGAAGACACCAGCCTCGATATTGATTCTCGGCGAAAGCGGGACAGGCAAGAGTCTTGCCGCACGCGCAGTGCACGAAAACAGTCACCTCCGGGACAAACCGTTCGTAACTGTGAGTTGTCCGAGTCTGTCCAAGGAGTTGCTCGAAAGTGAATTGTTCGGTCACGTCCGCGGTGCTTTCACTGGCGCGGTGCGCGATCATTGGGGTAAGGTAAAGGCGGCCGAAGGTGGGACGCTATTCCTGGACGAGATAGGCGACCTACCAACGGAAATCCAACCCAAGCTCCTACGTTTGCTGCAAGAGCGTGAATACGAGCGGCTCGGAGAAAGTATGACTCGGCAGGCCAATGTTAGGGTAATTGCCGCCACGAACCGGGATTTGAAAAAGCGCGTGGCAGAAGGTGCGTTTAGAGAGGATCTGTACTTCCGACTCAACGTCATTGCTGTGGAAATGCCACCTTTGCGCGCCCGCCAGGAAGACTTACGGCGACTCGCAGAGCACTATTTGAAACACTTTGCCTCTATATCCGGATCCGGACGAACCCTCGAGGGTTTTTCGGAGGAAGCGCTTGCCGCCATTCGCGATCACTCCTGGCCCGGGAATCTACGCGAACTTTGTAACGCGATTGAACGCGCCGTGATCCTCACGCGAGAGAATCAGATCACTTCGACCGATCTTCCGGCGGAATTGCAGAGTAAGACTGGTGCCGGGACTTCCGACACCGTTGCCCAAGTTGGCGCGCCAATCTCCTTGGAGAAACTGGAGGAGCTTCACATTCGGCGCGTGCTCGAAGGAACACCAAGTTTGGTGGAAGCTGCCGAGACGCTTGGAATTGATCAAGCAACGCTCTATCGCAAGCGTAAGAAAATGGGCTTGGAATAAGTGCCACCTTTGTGTGTCCTGCGATTATTGCTCACGAAGACATGTGTGTTGAGCAACCTCGTAGTAATGGTACGATTTGTCACCTACACCATTCCGCAGTCGTTTCCTCGACATGTTCGCCATTTGACGATCAGCCCAACTGGCTGCAACCAGACAAGACAATAGGATCGACGTCACTAGTGCTGGAATTGTCACAATGAGAATCAAAATTGCATTCATATGGTTTGGTTTGTTTTGGCCTCCGCTCTCCGGAAGGCAGGAAACCAAATTGGCGCTTCCGACTTAATCTCTGCAGAACGCACGCCGAAATCACTTTCACCGTAACTCTCTGAAAAGCAAGGCGTCCGACATTTGGCAAAGTGATTTACAATTGCAACTTGCACGTAAGGCTCAAG
>CAZYYS010000029.1:3974-15097 GCA_964651015.1 uncultured Verrucomicrobiota bacterium | reverse complement strand
GGATGCGCATTGCACCCTGCACAGCATAGCGCCGCTCATCCACAGCAACACGTAAAGGCAGCAGACGTCAGGCGAGCCAGAAATGTGGAGTCTTTTCGCGCCGATCGCCATCAACACCTCTCTCTGAGCCGGAATTTGAAAGATGAGTCCGGAGAGAGAGCTGCAGCGTAGCAGCATAACTTCGCAGGTCGCTACGATGGGAAAAAGTTGGGACTTCCTGCAACTCTCATTGCATGGCTGACGAGGAATAGAGCGGCACACTCGTCGCAAACCGCAAGCCAATGCTGATTGCCGCGAAACTGCCGCAGGGAGAGTGGAGCGCCATTTCCAATGGCGACCTTTAGAACAGCAGCCCTTGTAGTGGGCTCATCACAGACCAGCAATTGCTCGAGTTGGCAAACCGTGAAGTCGTAGTGGCGAGAGAAACTTTCCCCCAAAAGCTATCTTACTTACTGTCGGGTTTGATGTCGCCGACGTCTTCAGGCTTTTCGTCCTTCTTTGGCTCTGGCTTTTTTTCAACCAGTAGCTGCGACCTTTCTTTCAGCAGCGGCTCCACGGTCCAACTAGAAACCAAATAAGTCCACTTCTCGTAATTCTTTTCCTGCTTCAACTTTTCTACCAGTTTCGCTTGTTGCTCCTTGAATTCCTTGTCGAGCTTCTCCTTGTCTTCGGGCTTTTCATCTTTGCCAGGTGTCCGCTCCTTTGGCAAATCAGCGGTTACCTCCATGGTCAGATGATAATTGTCCTCACCGGATTTTTTCCCGACCTTGAGTGTGTAGTTGAAATTGTTGAACGTCTGAACGGTCACCACCGTCGGCTTTTCTGTTTCCGCCCCTTCGGGTTTGTCTCCGGCCGGAGTAACATCAACAAAACTTGGGGAGTTGAGTGGGTTCGCGACACCTGAGGCTTTCCCGGCATCAAGCTGCTCGTCCGCCTTTAGGTCAGCCAGTTTCCACTCGTTGGTTTCGGACTCGCGAGAAAGTTTCCAAGAGTTAGTGGCGTTTGTTGAAGCCAACGAAATCGACTGAACCTTTTCTATCTTGAAGAAATCCTTGCTCAACCACGGCTCGGGTTTCACTTCCACATTGGCGAACGGCTCCTTGACCAGAGCGGCCGTCTGGGGGTTCTTTGAGAGCATCACAAAGCGGCCATCGGGCCAGCCACCGCCCCCAAACGGTGAATTGCCCGGACTTTCTTTCATCGATTTCTTGCCCAATAACAGCGCGGCAAGCGCTTTGCCGTCCTTGTCCCGGAATTCCACCAACGTCCCCGCGTTTGTGCCTTGCTCCGGCGGCACCAACTCCAACCGCGGAAGCTGAGTCTCGGAAACCTTGACCGGTCGAGTAACTTTTAGCTCCCAGATTTTCTTTAGGAGGTCGCTGATCTCATTGAAGCTGGCCGGATAACCGGAGCGCTCCTGGACGGTCCACTGCTCGCCCTTCTTGACGAGGTTCAATTCGCCACCGGGCTGCTTGATGACAATATGAGCCACCTCGTTGAGCGGAAAATTCTTGATGACCTTTTGCCCCATCTGCTGGCCGGCAGCCTGCCAAGATGCCTTGTCCCGGTTCATCAACAGGAGACCGGCACCGCCGATGACCACAAACAAGATGATGATGATGGTAAGTTGCTTCCGGTTCATTTTGCTTTCGCGCGTTGGCGTTTGATAAAAGCCGAAGTCAGTCCCGCGAGAATGACGATTGCGGGCATGGCCCCGATGTTGATCACCTTGGTCCAGAATTCCAAAGAGTCAATGTCTTGACGCAGATTCTTTCGGACTTCCTTCAATTCCTTTTTAGCCTGAGCCTCCTCGTGCTTGAACTTTTCGAGTTCCTGCTGTTGCTCCGGCGAAAGGATGAAGCGCTGGCCTCCTTCCTTCTTTGCCTGCAATTCATTCAAGCGCTTCTGCGTATCCGATAGTTTATCCTCAATCTGTTTGATCTTGCTCTGGTAAGCCGCCTGCGCTTTGGCTTGCATCTCGCTCACCACGGTGAACGGTCGGTTGATCGACGCGCGACTGCGCACGCCGATGAGGTTGTTGTCGCCGGTCATTTGTTCAACCAGAGTCTGGACGAAATTCAAATTGCCGTTGCGTGGAATTATAATGCGCTGCCCGAGGATGTCCTGCACTTGCACACTGAACTGATCGTAGAGAAGGTCCGTATCGCCGACCAGGACAACGACGGTGTCACCCTTTGATTCCTTTACTGTATCCGCCGGTTTCGGTTCTTCCTTCTTGTCAGCATCGGCTTTGTCATCTTTTTTCTCGGCTGCTCCCGGCGGGCCATCGGGAAAAGCGGTTTTGAATATGCCCTTGAGCCGGATCGCCAGCGGGTAGGAGGTGCCCGACGGTTTAAAATCTTTGGCGATTGTTGCGCCGGAGAACGACGCCGTCATCCCATCGACGAGCTGTGACTGCGGCGTAGTCTTCAATAAAACCGTCTCCGTCAGCCCCGCCACGGGCGTCCCGCTGAATGTGCCCACGAACGGAAGCAGCAAATTGTCGAGCTGGCTGGTGACCACATCGTCCTTGTTGATGCCTTCCACATTCATGAACAAGAACGCCGGCATCAGTTGCGGCGGGCTGCCGCGTTGGGTGCTGAGTTCACGAGCAAAATTCATGTCCGCTGCCACCTTGGCGGTTTCAAATTGAATGCCCCACGCTTTCAAAAGTTTGTCCAGCGAGGACGGCCCGCCCGGCATGTTGGCCAGCATGGGATTTGACGGATTGCTCGGCTTGTCCACGAGCGACATGGCGTCCAGAAACGCGATCAGTTTGCCGCCGCGCATGATAAACTGGTCGAGGGCGTATTGAAGTTTGTCCGAGGCATCTTTGGGATGGACTACGACCAATACCTTCACGTCATTCGGAATCGTCTCACCATCCATCTGCAGTTGTTTGACTTCAAAGTCGTTCTGGAGTTCGGAAATGAAAACCCAAGGCTGCTGCCCCTGCTGCCCCATGCGCATCATCATCGGATTCATCGGCTGGCCAAAGACCGGCAGCGACGACATCACCCCGACGACCGGCTTTTCCGTTGTGGTCACGCGCGAAATGGCGCGGGCGATGTCGTATTCCATCAACTTTTCGCGCTCTGGCGCGAAGAAAGGAATGGCGACCTTTTGATCGAGCGAACTGACCGCCAGACCCAGATAGACAGGCTCACCGATCGACAGCATCTGACCTTCGACACCATCCAAATTGGCCGAATCTTCAGCGTCCGAGTCCGGCTCAGGATTCAACTTCTTGAGCTCAATCTTGCCCTTGGACTGCTGCCGAAATTCGTTGAGCAAATCTTCCACGCGCCGCGCAAAAAGTTTGAAATTCTCCGGCATCTGTTTCGCCCCTTGCGTGACGTACAACCGGATTTCCACCGGGCCATCGAGACGGTTCAAGATCGCCTTTGTCCCCGGAGACAGCGTGTAGAGTTTGTCCTGCGTCAGGTCGATGCGCTGCTTGAACGCACTGGCGACATAATTAAACGCCACGACCACCAAAAACATCGCACCGACACCGACAACGGAATATAAGAGAACTTCGAATTGTTTCTTTTTCATCGTTACCTTCGAGAAAAATCCTAATGACCGGAGCGCAGGTTGCGCAGGATCACCCCAGTGGTGAACAGCGAGAATCCGATGATGGACAGAAAGAAAAGCAGGTCCCGCGAATCCAACACGCCACGCTGAAAGCCATCAAAGTGTGGGATCACACTCAACGCGGCCACGGTTTCCACCAACCACGTCGGCGCCCAGCGCACCAGCAAATCAGTCACCGGCGGCCAACCTGACAGGATGAGGAACAGGCAGATGACGACTGACAGGATGAAGCTGATCACCTGGTTACGTGTCATGGCCGAAGTCATGCAACTAACGGCCAAGTAAGCTCCCGCCAAAAGCAAGCTTCCAATGTAGCCGCAGAAAATGACGCGGTTATCTGCGTGGCCGAGATAATTGACCGTAATGATCACGGGGAAGGTCAGCACAAACGCAAGTGCCAAGAATACCCATGACGCCAGGAATTTCCCAACGATGGCCTGCCACGCAGTGATCGGCAACGTCAGGAGCAGTTCCATGGTGCCCTGTCGCCGCTCCTCCGACCACAATCGCATCCCAACTGCCGGAACGAGGAACAAACTCAGCCAGGGTTGCCACATGAAAAATGAAATTAACGATGCCTCACGTCGTTCGAAAAATCCACCAAGCATGAACGTGAAGAACCCGGCCAGCAGCAAAAAAATGACGATGAAAACATACGCCACGGGCGAGGCGAAATAACCACTCAGTTCCCGTTTCGCGATCGTTGCGATGTTGCGCCAGGCGTTCATTGCTGTGCCTCCTTTGAGGTTTCCGGCAACGTGATGTTGCGGAACACTTCGTCCAAACGGCCTTCTTCAGTATGCAATTCTTCAATCCTCCACTTCTCCTGCGCTGCCAGGTCACCGATGCTTCTCGCCAGTTCACCGTTTCGGCTTTCCTTGCGGGGTAGAACGCGCGCTGACACGGCCGAGGCATCTTCCCTCAGAATCGTTGACTTTCGCGCGGCCGAAACCTGGGCCAGTTTCTGGCTGACGGTCGCGCCGTTCACTCCGCTTACACGCAAGGTCACCGCGCCTGCGGACTCCGCACGTTGCATCAATTCTGCAGGTGTGCCGTTGGCCACGATTCGTCCACGATCAATGATGATGACGCGCGAACAAACCGCCTCGACTTCCTCCAAAATGTGCGTGGAAAAAATAATCGCCTTCTTTTCGCCCATGCGCCGGATAATATTCCGCACCTCCTGCTTCTGGTTCGGATCCAAACCGTCAGTCGGTTCGTCCATGATCAGCACATCGGGATCGTGAATGATTGATTGCGCGAAGCAAGTGCGGTGGCGATACCCTTTGGAAAGCGTATCGACACTTTGATGCAGCACCGAATCCAAGAAACACATTTCCACGACCCGATTTACCGCCTTCTTTTTCTCTTCGCCTCGCAGACCCCGGATTTCAGCGCAAAAACCCAGGAATCCGGATACAGTCATGTCGGAATAGGCGGGAGCATTCTCCGGTAGATACCCGATTATCTGTTTGGCCGGAATTGGGTTTTCCACCATGTTAAAACCACCCACGTCTATGGAACCCGCTGAAGGCGGAATGAAACCGGTGATCATGCGCATGCTGGTGGATTTTCCGGCGCCGTTAGGCCCCAAGAAACCAAGGACTTCGCCGCGCTCCACCGAAAAGGAGACGTCATCCACTGCTTTTTTTAACCCGAACGATTTCGCCAAATTCTGAACTCTAATCATGCTGCCTGCTCCATTCCGCACTGAAATGAGCGGTCGGAATACTCAGTCCAGACGAAAATGTAAACTGATTTTTTCAAAGTTTCTGTCAGTCGTTGAGACCCATTTCGGTTTACTCAAGAGTGACATCCCCTTTGACAATTTTGGTGTCTGACGTTCAAAAAAAAGCAAAGGCTCACCTTTCTGGGCTTTCCTGCTCGCATTGAGAGGTTTGGCGTCCTGCCAGAAAGCGAAAAACTTGACCGGCCAATAGCCATGATTGCCAAACCAGTCTTCTTACCCCAGAAGAGCTGGAGGAGCGGGGCATTTCTTCCACTGGAAAATCCACTTGCCTTGTTCATTGATCTGCCATTGATTTCCGGCATGCCGTCCCTGTCCGGGAAGTGCTCAAGTGATTCTCGGATGGTGAGGGCGGACGCAATGAGCAGAACAAGATTCGGCTTATGACAATAATGCCATCGGAACTTGAATTGGCTGCGAATGTGGCTGATTTCCTCAAACAACAGGTTGGCGTTTTCCAAGACTTCACTACTGACCGCTTGCGCCAATTGGTGAAAGGCTCGAGCATGGTTTCATTCGAGCCAAAAGAAGCCATTGCCCATCGAGGTGACGAAGCCACGCACTTCGGCGTGGTACTGAATGGGGTTGTGGCGGCATCAGTTGTCCGGGACGACGGAAGGCGAGAAATCTTGGGCCAACTGAAAGTGGGCGAGACATTTGGCGAAGCAGCCTTGATGACCGGTAATCCACTGCTGGCGGATTTCATCGCCGAGTCACCGTGCAAAGTGTTGTTGATACCCGTTTCGCTGTTCCAGTCCGTCATCGTGGCGGAACCAGGTGCCGTGCAACACATCTCGCGGACGATTGCCGAACGGATGAAAACAGTGCTCGCCGATCCGGCGAAAGCTACTGCGGCCTTTCGCCAAGGCAATGACCCTTACGGACTCAAACTCAAGAGCGAACGACCCGAGAAGGTTCTCGTCATCAATTGCGGTTCATCGTCACTGAAATATAGTTTCTTCGACACAACCGAGGATTCCCGCCACGCGCGCGGACTGGTCGAACGCATCGGCATCGACGGCACCCGGCTCAAGCATGTCGGCCCGAAGGGCGAGGTAAAGAGAGAACTCGCAAAAGGTGGATTCGCGGAAGCGTTCAAGGCGATGTCGAGTGAGTTGACTGCCAAGGAAACCGGCGCCATCGGCGGCGCGGGAGAAGTGAGCGTGGTCGCGCATCGCGTTGTCCACGGCGGAGAGAAGTTTACCGAGGGTACGCTCATCACCGACGAAGTGCTCGCGCAAATCGAGGCGCTCAATCCGCTCGCGCCCCTGCACAATCCAGTAAACGTCCTGGGCATTCGAGAAATGCGCCGCCTTTTTCCCGCCGTGCCGCACGTAGCGGTGTTCGATACGGCGTTTCACCACACGCTGCCGGCCTTCGCGTATCTCTATGGATTGCCTTACGAGCTTTACGAAAAGAAAGCCGTGCGCCGTTATGGGTTTCACGGCACGTCGCATGACTACGTCAGCCTGCGCGCGGCGCAGTTTCTGAAGCGCCGCCCGAACGAACTGCGCATCGTCAGTTGTCACCTGGGCAATGGCTCGTCGCTCTGTGCTGTGGACCACGGGCGATCAGTGGATACGACAATGGGTTTCACTCCGGCCGAGGGACTCATCATGGGAACACGCTGCGGCGACGTGGACGCCGGTGTGCTCGCCTTCCTTGAACGCACGGAGAAGATGAGCGCCGCCCAGAGCGAGGAAATGTTGAACAAGAAGAGCGGCTTGCTGGGCATGTCAGGGATTTCGAGCGACATGCGCGAAATCTTGAAGGCCGCCGACGAAGGGCAGCACCGCGCGTTGCTCGCGCTCAAAACATATTGCTATCGCGTGCGGAAATATCTGGGAGCCTACGTGGCTGCGATGGGCGGATTGGACGCCGTAATTTTCACCGGCGGCATTGGCCAGGGCAGCGCAGAAGTACGCGCGCTGGCATTGCAGGGGTTGGACTGCATGGGCATTATGCTTGACGCACAACGCAATCGCGATGCGCGCGGTTTTGACGAGGTTTGTCGGATTTCCAGCGACGAATCGAAAGTCGCGGTGCTCGCCGTCCCGACAGACGAGGAGCGCATGATGGCACGTGAAACGTTGCGGACGTTGAGCCGTTCCTACATCGGACGCGCGCTGGAAGCGCAGAAGCAAGAGCCGTTTCTAGTCGAAGTTTCGGCACACCACATCCATCTCACGCAGGAGCACGTCGAGACGTTGTTCGGCAAAGGCCATCAGCTTACCGGGCACGCTGACCTTTCGCAGCCGGGCCAGTATGCTTGCAAGGAACAACTTGCGATCGTCGGGCCGAAAGGGAAGATCGAGCGTGTCCGCGTGCTGGGACCGGCGCGTAAATACACGCAAATCGAAATCGCCATGACCGAGCAGTTCAAACTCGGCATTCAACCGCCGATTCGAGAGAGCGGCGACATTGCGGATTCGCCGGGTTGCACGCTCGAAAGTCTGACCGGCAGCGTGAAGGTGGATCGGGGCGTTATCTGTGCCTTGCGCCACGTTCACATGACGCCTGAGGATGCGCTGCGTTATGGCGTGCGGGACAAATCGGTTGTGCGCGTGCGCATTGCCGGTGACCGCGAACTCGTTTTCGGCGACGTGCTGGTGCGCGTTGATCCGAACTTCGCGCTGGCAATGCACATTGACACGGATGAAGCCAACGCGGCGAATGTGCAGACCGGAGCGCAAGGCTTCATCGAAGGAATTCAAAGTGAAGGATGAGCGAACACGTATGGAACCCCAGCCGCCAAATCAAACTCCCATTTCAGCCGGTCGCCCGTGGCCGCTCGGTGTCGAATGGATTCAGGCGGAAGACGCGTTCAACTTCGCGCTTTACTCACGGCACGCCACGGGCGTGACGCTTTTGTGCTACAGTGAAAAGGACCCGGCCAAATCGGTTTTCGAATTTCGTTTCCAGCATCCTGCTCACAAGACGGGTAGCATCTGGCATTGCCGCATCCCGGCAAGTGGGCTTCGCGGCGCTACACTTTACGCTTATCGCGTCGAAGGTCCGCAGGAAGCGGAGAGCGGACACCGTTTCGACTCGCAAAAAGTCTTGCTCGATCCTTACGCGCCGTCGGTGTTCTTCCCGCCGAAATTCAACCGCGAGGCTTGCTCAAGGCCGGGCCCAACCGACGGCTGCGCGCCGCTGGGCCGCTTGCCCAAGAGAGAAGTAGCGCCAACTCCGCCAGACGCAGGACCACGCTACTCGTGCCGCGACGCCGTTGTCTATGAGTTGCACGTCAAAGGATTCACTGCGCGGTCAAACTCCGGTGTTACGCCCGCGAAGCGGGGCACATTCGCCGGACTGACTGAGAAAATTCCATATCTCAAAGACCTGGGCGTCACGATCGTCGAGTTGCTTCCCGTTCAACAGTTCGATCCTCTGGAAAAGAACTATTGGGGCTACATGACAATGCACTTCTTCTCGCCGCACCAGCAATACGCACACGGCGAGGCATTCGAGGAATTTCGTACGATGGTGCAGGCATTCCACGCCGCGGGCATCGAAGTGTGGCTCGACGTTGTGTATAACCACACTGCTGAGGGCGATCAGAACGGACCGACTTACAGTTTCCGCGGCATCGATAACGACAGCTATTACCTGCTCACGCACGACCGGCGGCACTACGTCAACGACACCGGCTGCGGTAACACCGTGCGTACCGGCCATCCCGCTGGGCGCGTGCTGGTGCTGGAAAGCCTTCGCTTCTGGGCGCGCAACATGGGCGTAGATGGTTTCCGGTTCGACCTTGCCTCGATTTTTTCGCGCGCCGCGGATGGCACGATCGGTGTTCAAGAAGCATCGCTCGTAGCCGAGATCGGCCTGCTCGCGCGCCTGTTCCATGTGCGGCTCGTGGCTGAGGCCTGGGACATTTCCAGCTACCAACTCGGCCGTGGATTTCCCGGCATGGCCTGGCTTCAGTGGAACGGCAAATTCCGCGACGACGTCCGCTCATTCGTGCGCGGCGAGCCGGGCAAGGTGGGCGCATTGATGCAACGGCTCTATGGTAGCAACGATTTGTTCCCCGACGACCTCCACGACACACGACGTCCGCACCAGAGCGTCAATTTCCTTAGCGCGCACGACGGCTTTTGCCTTTATGATTTGGTCAGCTACGATCAGAAACACAACGAAGCCAATGGCCACAACGGCGCCGACGGTTGTGACCAAAACCTGAGCTGGAACTGTGGCTGCGAGGGGGACGAAGGCGCGTCGCAATCTGTGCTGGCATTGCGCCGGCAACAGGCGAAAAACTTTTGCACACTGCTGATGCTTGCCAATGGCATCCCGATGATCGTAGCAGGCGACGAGTTCTTGAATACTCAGCGCGGCAACAACAATCCCTACAATCAGGACA
Source organism: uncultured Verrucomicrobiota bacterium (assembly GCA_964651015.1). Classification (GTDB taxonomy): domain Bacteria; phylum Verrucomicrobiota; class Verrucomicrobiia; order Limisphaerales; family PALSA-1396; genus CAZYYS01. Next base: position 5,387 of record CAZYYS010000029.1, on the reverse strand, counting down.
ACGAAATCACCTGGCTGGACTGGGACCGTCTCAAACAAAACCAGGACGTGTTCCGGTTCTTCAAACAAATGATTGCCTTTCGAAAGGCGCATCCATCCATCGGCCGAGCAACTTTCTGGCGCGAGGACATAAAGTGGTTTGGGCCAAACGGCGCCGTGGATTTCGGACCAGAATCTCGCCGCCTTGCCTATTTGCTGCGCGGCGCATCGGTCGGCGATGATGATCTCTACGTTATGATCAACGGATACTGGGAGGACTGCGAGTTTAAGGTGCAGGGAGGTCAACCATCCAAATGGCGGCGTGTCGTGGACACCGCGCGGCCCAGTCCGGACGACATCGTTGAGCCGGGAAAAGAACCAAAACTCAAGACGGTGAACTGTCTCGTTCGCGCTCGTTCTGTGGTTGTACTCCGCACCGGGCAAAGTTGAGGTGAATCAACTGATTTCAAAAGCAAAATCCGTTTTTGATCTTCGTCACCGAGGCAGCGGCATCTTGATGCACGTCACTTCGCTGCCTGGTCCTCACGGTTGTGGCGACCTGGGCGCAGAATCCCACCGTTTCATCGATTTCCTCGCTGATGCCAATCAAACCTGGTGGCAGATGCTTCCCGTCGGACCTCCTGGCCGGGCGCCGGCGTTTTCACCGTACGATTCCGCCTCGGCCTTCGCGGGAAGTCCATGGCTCGTATCACTTGATGCCCTTGCTCAACGGGGCCTGCTCGTGAAGTGCCACTTGAAGCCGCCACGTGGCTTGTTCGCACCTCATGTCAATTTTCCGGCGACGTCGCGGTTTCGTGAAGAGCGGTTGCGCCTGGCTTTTGCCAATTTTAGTCGTCGGCGTGCGGAGCGCGGCCTTGGCTTCCGCGAATTCTGCCGTGCAAACGCAGACTGGCTTGAAGACTTTGCATTGTTCATGGCCCTGCGCCGGGATTCAGGTGGCAAACCCTGGACGGAATGGGAAACCGCCCTGCGGCACCGCGAACCGTCAGCCTTGCGCGCGGCACGCGAACGATTGGCATCTGAACTCGCCGGCCATCGCTTCGTGCAGTTTGAGTTTGACCGCCAGTGGCGCGCGTTACGCGCGCACTCACGTCGACGCGGCATCGGCTTGATCGGCGATCTGCCCATCTTTGTCGCGCACGATAGTGCAGATGTTTGGAGCCATCCGGAATTGTTCCAGCTTGACCGACACGGCCAACCACTGCATGTGTCCGGCTACCCGCCGGATCGGTTCAATCGGAACGGACAACTTTGGGGGCATCCACAATATGCGTGGGCGAGGCATGAGGAGACCGGCTTTGCATGGTGGGTGCGGCGCTTCGAGCGAAGCTTCGAACTGTTCGACGCGGTACGGATTGACCATTTTCTCGGCTTCACCCGCACGTGGTCGATCCCTGCGCGCGCGTCAACCGCC
>CAZYYS010000029.1:0-3964 GCA_964651015.1 uncultured Verrucomicrobiota bacterium | reverse complement strand
GGTTCAAGCTATTCGCCGCGGCGGAGCGGAAACTAGGTCGCCGCCCGATGATTGCGGAGGACCTGGGTCACGTGGCTCCTGCTGACATACGCCTGCGCGACACATTTGGCTTGGCGCCAATGCGCATCTTTCAATTCGGCTTTGGCACTGAACCGGATTCCACTGACCATCTGCCTCACAATTACGCCCGCCTCACCGCCGCTTACTCCGGCAATCACGACAACGACACGATTGTCGGCTGGTTCCGACACCTACGCCGCAGTCAACGTCGCCGCGTTCTGACATACTTGGGCGAATGCCACGCCGCACCTCATCGCGCTACCATCCGCATGTTGATGGCGTCACCCGCCAATATAGTGATCATCCCCATGCAGGATGTCCTCGGTCTCGACTATCGTGCGCGCATGAACATCCCGGGAACGCTTGAAGGGAATTGGCAATGGCGGATGCAACCCATAATGCTCGACAAGCATGCCCGCCAACTTAGGGTGCTGGCAGAAGCGTTCGGCAGAAGCGGCTTCAACGAAATCGTCAAACCCGAACATAAGGCTTGAAGAAAGACCACTATGAAGATTGCTATCGGAGCCGACCACGCCGGCTTTGAACTCAAGCAGTGCGTCAAAGCGCATTTGCTAAAGCTCAAGCATCAAGTGCTCGACCTCGGCACGCGTGACACGAAGCCTGTGGATTATCCGGACTTCGCCGAGGCTGTTGGCTTGGCGGTCCGCAATGGCAAAGCTGAACGTGGCATTTTGGTGTGCGGCAGTGGCGTCGGCGCGTCCGTGGCGGCGAATAAAATTCCCGGCGTCCGCGCCGGACTTTGCCATGACCATTACTCCGCGCACCAAGGGGTTGAGCACGACGATATGAACGTCCTGGTCATGGGCGGGCGGGTCATTGGTGAATCGGTTGCGCTGGAATTAGTGAGTGCGTTTCTCGGCTCGAAATACACTGGCGAAGACCGTCACCAACGGCGGCTTAACAAAGTGAAAGCACTAGAAGGCCGATGGTCCACAAAAGCGGGGCCGAAATGAGTTTCGATGCACAAGAGGTGTGAATCATCGCATTCGCTCGAGTCCAAATGAATGCAATGATTGGTGAACAATTGACAAAATTTGGTAAGAACCCGTTCCTATGTCTGTCCAAGGTTTTTATGGGTTTGATGGGAATCGAAGTTTAGACTCGTTCACCGGATACGAGACGCTCAAATGAGTTTATCGACAAGAATTCGGTTGCGAAACACACGACGAACAAAACCCTCTGATGAGTCAATCACTCCCTGAAATTCACGTGATCCGTCACGGGGAGACAGCTTGGACGGAATCGCGCCGCCACACCGGCTTGACCGATATCCCGCTTACCGAGCGCGGTGAACGACAGGCCCGCCGATTCGGGGAACATCTACGCAGCCGGACGTACGCGCGCGTTTTCACCAGTCCCCTGCAACGCGCGAAGCGAACCTGTGAGTTGGCCGGCTTTGGTCCGACGGCTAAGGTTGATCCCGACCTGGTGGAGTGGAACTACGGAGATTACGACGGGTTGACCACAGCCGAAATCCTCAAGCTCCGACCTGGTTGGCAGCTTTTTCGCGACGGCTGTCCCGGAGGCGAATCCGTGACGGAGATTGGAAGCAGAGCTGACCGCGTAATTGTCCGGTTGCGAATGCTCGATTGCGATACGCTTCTGTTCTCCAGTGGCCATTTTATGCGCGTCTTCGCGGCGCGATGGCTTGGCCTCGACGCGTCCTCTGGTCGTCTGTTTTTGCTCAACACCACAACGTTGAGCATCCTAGGCTATGAACATGACAAGAATGAACCCGTGATCCGCCTCTGGAACGACGTCCGGCCAGGACTCGATTAAGCAAGGAGATTCTCGTGTCACTTCGCCTCAATGAACAAACAAACACAGCACAATTCAAAAATGCAAAAAGAACAACGCTTAAACCAAAAGGCCCCCATGAATAAGAACCTTACCAAATCCGGCAGCCGCATCAGTGATACTGCCATGAAGAAGTTCACCGGTGCGCGCAGCGCCACCACATCTCGTGCCTCGAGTGGAAAAGCTCACGCCAACGGCCCATTAGACTCCGACCTGCTCCGCAAGATGGATGCTTGGTGGCGCGCGGCCAATTATCTCTCTGTGGGCCAGACTTATCTCTACGACAATCCGCTCCTCAAGCAGCCGCTCAAGAAGGAGCATGTGAAGCCGCGTCTCGTCGGTCACTGGGGCACGACGCCGGGCCTGAATTTCATCTACGTGCATCTCAATCGCGTCATCAAGGAGCGCGACCTGAACATGATTTACATCATCGGTCCGGGCCACGGCGGTCCGGGCATTGTGGCGAACACGTGGCTCGAAGGGACGTACAGCGAGACGTATCCGAACATCTCGCAGGACGAGGAAGGGATGAAGAAGCTGTTCAAACAATTCTCCTTCCCCGGCGGCATCCCCAGCCACGTTGCGCCGGAAACGCCCGGGTCGATTCACGAGGGTGGCGAACTCGGCTACGCGCTCAGTCACGCTTACGGCGCAGCGTTCGACAATCCCGACCTGATTGTCGCGGCGGTTGTTGGCGATGGCGAAGCGGAGACCGGCCCGCTCGCCACGAGCTGGCACTCGAACAAGTTTTTGAATCCGGCCACGGACGGCGCAGTGCTGCCGATCCTTCATCTGAACGGCTACAAGATCGCCAACCCTTGCGTGTTAGCGCGTATCAGCCATGAAGAGCTGGATCAACTGTTCCGCGGCTACGGCTACTCGCCCATTTTTGTCGAAGGCAGCGAGCCGATAAAGATGCACCAGCTCATGGCCGCCGGGCTTGATCGAGCGGCCAATGAGATTCAACGAATCCAAACTGCCGCGCGCCAGAGCAGGAACGTCGAGCGCCCGCGCTGGCCCATGATCGTGTTGCGTTCACCCAAAGGTTGGACGTGTCCGAAAGAAATCGACGGTAAACGAGCCGAGGATTCGTGGCGTTCGCATCAGGTGCCGATGGGAGAGATGCACGAGAAGCCCGGGCACATCAAGATTCTCGAGCAGTGGATGAAGAGCTACCGGCCGCAGGAACTCTTCGACGCTGACGGTCGTTTCAGACCCGAACTCGCGGAAATCGCGCCCAAAGGCGAGCGTCGCATGAGCGCCAATCCGCACGGCAACGGCGGCCTGCTATTGCGGGACCTTCGCATGCCCGATTTCCGCAAGTACGCGATCGATATCAAGAGACCCGGCGGCACGGACGCCGAGGCGACCCGCGCCATGGGCAAGTTTTTGCGCGACGTCATGAAGTTGAACATGGAAACCAAAAACTTCCGCCTGTTCAGCCCGGACGAAAACAATTCCAACCGCTGGCAGGATGCGCTTGAAGTGACGAACCGTGCGTGGGTGGCGGAGAAATTTCCGTACGACGACCATCTGGAGCCCAATGGACGAGTCATGGAAATGTTAAGTGAGCACCAGTGCCAGGGCTGGCTCGAAGGCTACCTGCTCACGGGACGACACGGTTTCTTCTCCTGCTACGAGGCGTTCATTCACATCATTGACTCGATGTTCAACCAGCACGCCAAATGGTTGAAGGTCTGTAATCATATCCCGTGGCGTCGGCCCATTGCGTCGCTCAATTATCTGTTGTCGTCGCACGTCTGGCGACAGGACCACAATGGGTTCTCGCACCAAGACCCTGGTTTCATCGACCACGTCGTGAACAAGAAGGCCGAAGTTGTCCGCGTTTACCTGCCGCCGGACGCGAACTGTTTGCTTTCAGTCACCGACCACTGCCTCCGCAGCCGCAACTACATCAACGTCGTCGTAGCCGGAAAACAGCCGGCGCCGGTGTGGCTCACGATGGATCAGGCCATCAAGCATTGCACCGCCGGCGTCGGCATCTGGGAATGGGCCAGCAATGACAAGGGCGGCGAGCCCGACGTGGTGATGGCCTGCTGCGGCGACGTGCCCACGCTCGAAACGC
>CAZYYS010000028.1:0-27371 GCA_964651015.1 uncultured Verrucomicrobiota bacterium | reverse complement strand
CAAATCGGCGAGGGCGGCTGCGGCATCGTTTACATGGCCGAACAGGAGGAGCCGGTTCGCCGTCGTGTCGCGCTCAAGGTCATCAAGCTTGGCATGGACACCAAGCAAGTCATCGCCCGCTTCGAGGCGGAGCGGCAGGCGTTGGCACTCATGGACCATCCGAATATTGCGAAAGTTTTTGACGCAGGAAGCACCGAGGGAGGCAGGCCCTATTTTGTAATGGAGTTGGTGCGCGGGACCAAGATCACTGAGTTCTGCGACGAGAACAACCTCTCCACTGACGAACGGCTCAGGTTATTCATGCAGGTTTGCCAGGCCATCCAGCACGCGCACCAGAAGGGAGTCATCCATCGCGACATCAAGCCCTCGAACATCCTCATCACGGTCAGTGAACCTGGCGCGCCCGGCTGCCCCAAGGTGATCGATTTCGGCATCGCCAAAGCGACGAACCAGCAACCGCTGACAAACAAGACCGTGTTCACCGCCTTTGAACAGTTCATCGGCACGCCAGCCTACATGAGTCCTGAGCAGGCGGTGATGACCGCGCTGGATGTGGACACTCGCAGTGACATTTACAGTCTCGGCGTGTTGCTCTACGAACTCCTGACGGGCCGCACACCGTTCGATCAAAAGGAACTCCTCGCCGCCGGGCTGGACGAAATGCGCCGGATCATCCGGGAAACGGAGCCGGAGAAACCGAGCACGAGGTTGAGCCAGGAATTGACGCGGCTGGGTATGGGGAGCACACGCGGCTCGCATGTCGAATCCGGCGGCTCGCCGGATTCTCCTGCTTCAAACTCGAGGACCGGCGGCAGAAGTAAGTTCAACGAGGTTTTCGGCGGCCCGCCGAAAACTGCACGCGAGCCGCATGCGCTCCCCGAACATCTGCGGAAGCTGATCCATGCGCTGCGCGGCGACCTGGACTGGATCGTGATGAAATGTCTGGAGAAAGACCGCACTCGCCGCTACGAAACCGCGAATGGTCTGGCAACGGACCTTCAACGGCATTTGAACAGCGAGCCAGTGGTGGCCTGTCCACCAAGCAGCTTTTACCGGATTCAAAAACTCATTCGCCGGAACAAGCTCGCCTTCGCCGCCGGAGCCGGCATTGCCGCAGCGCTCGTGATCGGGCTGTGCGTCGCGACCTGGGGACTGTTCCGTGAACGGGAAGCTCGCCACGTCGCCACCACCGCTGAGAAGTCCGCGAAAACCGAACTCGCCCGGAGCCAACAAGTGGGGCGATTCCTCCAGGCAATGCTCAAAGGTGTCGGCCCATCCAAAGCCAAAGGCCGCGACACCCAGATGTTGCGCGAGATTCTGGACAAGACCACCGAGAGCATCGGCAAGGACCTCGCCAACCCGCCAGAGGTCGAAGCCGATCTGTTGATCACCATCGGCAGCGTGTACGACGACTTGGCTGAGTTTGAAACGGCGGAAAAGGTTCTGCGCCGGGCGTTGTCGATTCGCCACCGCAAGGCGCTAGCGATAAAACGAGACCCTGCGGACAAAGCTCGGACGTTGCTCAACCTGGCCCAGGTTTTCTCAGACGCGGGGAAACAACCCGAGGCTGAGGCCAGCTACCGCGACGCCCTTGCGATATCAATTGAGCGCCTCGGCAACCAAAATCGACAGGTGGTAGAGACTCGTGTCCTGCTTGCACACGTGCTTGTGGACGAGGGCAAGCTGGCCGAAGCTGAAACCACCTATCGCAAGGCCTTGCCGCTCATTAAGAAATTACATGGCGAGGAAGATCCGATGATGGCGGCGGCTTTGGTTGGTTTAGGAAAGGCTCTAAGAGACGATCACAAATTTGAAGAAGCCGAGGCAATGATGCGCCAAGCTCTGACGATCGAACGGAAGGTGTACGGAAGCGAACATCCGCAAACAGCCACCACTCTCGAACACCTTGCCGGTGTGCTCATGGTCGAACGCAAGCTGGCCGAGGCTGAAACCATGCTCCGCGAAGCCCTGGCGATCAGGAAAAAGGCGCTTGGCCCTGATCATCCGGAAACGGGTTCGGCGTTCAACAGCCTTGCCATTGCGCTCGGGAACCAGAACAAACTTGCTGATGCAGAGGCCATGTACCGCGAAGCCTTGAGGATACAGACGAACTCCTGGGGCTATGATCATCCCCGAACTGCTGTGGCTCTGATCAACTTGGGCGGACTGCTTGCGCATCGCGGCCAACTTCAGGAGGCGGAAACCTTGATGCGAGAGGGCCTGGAGATGAACCGGAAGTTGTTGGGCAACGAGCATCCGAGCACGGCTACGTCGCTGGACTTTCTGGTTGGAGTTCTTGAGCGCGCGGGCAAGTTTCAGGAGGCGGAACCTTTGATGCGGGAGGCATTGGCGATCAGGGAAAAACTGTTCGGCGGCGAGCATCCGCAGGTGGCCATCTTGCTCAACAACCTCGGGGAGACGCTTTCGCGCCAGGACAAGCTGATTGAGGCCGAGGATTTCTACCGTCGGGCTTTGGCCATGCGCCGGAAGTTAGTCGGCCAGGATGACCCGGAGCAAGTCACGATCCTCTGCAACCTTGCCCGAGTGCTCACCAAGGCAGGTAAACTAGCGGAAGCCAAACTCCATGCGGCCGAGTCCTTGGCGCTGTGCCAAAGACTTCTGAGCGGTGACGGCCCGCAATGCGCCTGTCTTGGGACTACGCTTATCGACCTAGCAGGTGGGCTCCACCGGCAAGGTAGCGTCACCGAGGCGGTACCGCTGATGCGCGATGGGGTTGAGTTGCTGCGAAAGCAATCCGTCGGCGATGGAAAACAGGCTGCGCCGGTCCTCGGGCAAGCATTGGCGTACCTCGCGCAAGTGCTGGCCGAATTACGAGAACTGACCGAAGCACGTTCCTTGGCCGAAGAAGCGGTTACCCTGTATCGCCACAACCCAGATTGGGAGATTAAAGAGCAATGCGCCGTTTTCGACGTGCTGGGAAATGTGCTGCTGGAACAAGGAAACCTTGTCGAAGCACAAGCGGTCCAATCCGAACTCGTGGCGCTGTTGCAGAAACGTGCTCCCGACATCAGCAACAACGGCGGGGCACTGGCGGAGTTGGCCGTAACGCTTATTGCGCAGAAAAAGTTCGCAGAAGCGGAATCAGTAGCGCGCCAATGCCTTGAATTCCGGCAGAAGCACTTTCCTGATGCTTGGCACCAATTCAGCGCTCAGGTTTTGGTAGGCGAGAGTCTGTTGGGCCAGAAGAAATATGCCGAAGCCGAGCCGTTGCTGCTATTTGGTTACGAAGGCATGATTCAGCGAAGGGATGAAATTCCGCCTGGGCCCGGCGCAGGCTACCGCCGGCAACCCCGGCTGAAGAAAGCGCTGGAGCTCCTCGTGCAACTCTGCGAAGAAACAGACCGTCCTGATCGCGCCGCCGAGTGGAAGCAGAAACTCGACGAGTTCGAGAAGTCCGAGGCGAAAACCAGGTAGCCGCGTGGCGTAGCCGCACTCAACGGAGCGCAGACGGCCATGCCTGCCCGGCTTCCATCGCTGTCCGCAGTCCTCTTCCTGCCGATTTCCTTCCTTTTCGACTTTCAGGGTAAGCTTTGACCTCCAAATTTTAATGCACATTCGGAGCATGAACCAAGCTACCCCTCACCCGCCCTTCGGTCACCCTCTCCCCAGTGGGGGAGAGGGACGGGGTGATGGTGGTTCATGGATAGGAAGGTTTCTTTGCGCTTTTCGACCGAGGACTTCGCATTGGTTGATGTGAACGGCAATCAACACATCAAACCAAAACTATGAAAACAGCATTCTCCACAAACGCACCCGTAGCCGCAGAGATAACGAAGCGGACTGACGAATCAATCCTGCATCAGCCTATCCAAAAACCAAGCGTGCTGCGGGTCACAGACCCGCGCTCCGGACCGCGCCTCTGCGAGGCGCAGCGGCTGCGCTTGGAAGACTCAGGGCTCACGCTCCGCGCGTTGAGGCTTCTTACCGCCGCCCTCTTTTTCGTCCACACAGCCTTTGCTGCCAAACCAGCACCACCGCCGCCGCCACAGCCGAGCAGCGGGACGCTGGTGCTGAGTTATCCCAGCGCATCCAGTTGGGGACTGGCCGCCTCTCCCTCGGGGATGGTTTATGCCGTAGGCAATAACCACCTCACCCCTGGAATCGCCGGTGGAAGCCAGTTGGTCATTGGCACAGGCGACGGTGGCAACTCCTGGTCCGTGCTCGACGATTTTGCGCCGCCGGGGCGGTATGTTGACTTTTTCGGCGTGTTTGACTTGGGCGGCGGCATCGCTTCGGGCCCGGGCGGCAGCCTCTACACGAGCGGACTCAGCTATCCTGACGAGTTGAGCAATTCAGATGCGCACTGGTACGTTCGGCGAAGCACTGACAGCGGCGCGTCGTGGTCCAACGTGGATGTGTTTCAACTCGCCAGTTCGAGGGGTGCTTATGCTATGGGCATCGCCGCCAACGCATCTGGCATCTATGTGGTTGGGATCGCAGCTATCGCCAGTTCCTCCCATTGGATTGTGCGCAAGAGCACCAATGGCGGCAACTCGTGGACGACCGTGGACGATTACCAACTCAGCGCGGGCTACTTCACTCAGGCGCGCTGCATTGCCGCGGATTCGATTGGGAATCTGTTTGTGGCCGGTCAAGCCAGCACGGCGCAGGGGATTAAGTGGGTTCTCCGCAAGAATCCTGGAAGCGCCGGGACGTGGACAACGGTGGATGTGTTTCAGAACGCTGGTGTCGCCACCGTCCCAAATGCGATTGCGGCGGATGTCTTCGGGAACGTCTTCGTCGGCGGCAATGACGGCAGCAATTGGCTCATCAAGAAGTACTGATTCGGTCAAAACACTTTCCCGCACCGCTCATGAAAACAACCCGAACCCTTACACCATCACTCCTCGTGAGCCACAAGGTAGGGCGCGTCACTCCGTCCACCCTCCGCAGTTCCGCTACGGAGGACAGGTGCGCGCCGCAGTTCAACAATGCGAGGACGGCGCGCAGAGGACTGACGCGCCCTACCACTCCACGTTCATGGTCCGCGCCTCTGGTTGGTGTGCATCCTTCAGGGTGTCCGTTGCGCTCAATCACGCTGAAGCGTGGACACCGAACCGCAGGGTTCCTGTTCATCGCCGCGCTCACGGCGCTGTGTCCGCTGCTGCTCTACCCAACCTCCGCCCGCGCTCAAGGCGGCGTCCCGCTCTGGACCAACCGTTACGAATCAGGTGGTTGGGTGCCTCGCATCGCGGTGGATGCCAGCGGCAACGTGTTCGTGGCGGGATATTCGCGGAACGCTTCAGTTCCTGGATCGCAGGACTGCGCGACCATTGCGTACTCCAACGCAGGCGTGCCGCGCTGGACGAATTCCTTTCCGATTCCGAATGGCGGAAATGTGAATTTGGCAGCGGACAGCACCGGCAACGTGTTCGTGAGCACGAGTTCAGGGCTGGTCAAGTATTCGAACAGCGGCGTGCCGCTCTGGACCAACCAGACGGGCGGACCGATCGCAACGGACAGCGTCGGCAACGTGTTCGTAACGGATTCTTTCTATACTGCAGCGTATTCCAGTTCGGGTGTGCTGCTGTGGACCAACCGCTACATCGGACCAGTGCCCAATGGTGCAAACGCCTGGGCCATTGCAGTGGACAGCAGCAATAATGTGCTGGTGGCGGGTGGCAGCGGAGGTTCGGACTACGCAACGGTCAAGTACTCGAACAGTGGCGTACCCCTCTGGACCAATCTCTATGGCGGGCCAGGGAATGATACGGCCTTGGCCATTGCGGTGGACGGCAGCGGCAACGCGTTTGTGACAGGCTCCTCGCTTGATACCAACTTTGTGAATTCGGATTGGGTCACGATCAAGTATTCCAACTCGGGATTGCCGCTGTGGACCAATCGATACAATGGGCCAGGAAACAGCTTCGAGGACGTGCCAGCGATTGCGGTGGACAACAGCGGCAACGCGTTCGTAACGGGAAACTCAGGTGGTGATTACGCGACCATCAAATATTCAAACGCAGGCGCGCTGCTGTGGACGCGCCGCTACAACGGTCCAGGAAACGACGCCGACGGAGCCTACGCCATTGCGGTCGACAGCGCCGGCAACGTCTTCGTGACGGGTGTCTCGCCCAACAGCAGCGGGAACAGCGATTTTGCGACTGTAGCGTACTCGAATGCGGGCCTGCCTCTATGGACTAAACGCTTCAACGGTTCAGCAAATGGTGATGACGCATCTTACGCCATTGCCTTGGATCACAATGGGAACGTATTCGTTTCGGGGTCGTCATGGAACGGAGCCAGCGACGATTTCGTAACCATCAAATGCTCTTCGAGCGTTCCGCCGCCGCGCCTTGATTTTCAAATGCTGAACAACGAATTGGTGTTGAGCTGGACCAACGCCGGATTCAATTTACAAACCGCGCCCGCCGTCACCGGCCCGTTCACCAACCTGCCCGCCGCAACCAGTCCCTACACCAATCCCCTCGCCGCCCCGCAACAATTCTTCCGGCTCGCGTCCCCGTGATCGCATCCAGGCATTAGCGCAAAGACGCGAAGCCGCAAAGGCGCAACCAAACCGTCGCCGAAGGTAAACCGCAAGCCGCCATGGAGCATTGGCTGGCTTTTCTCTAGGTGCATCGCGTCTCTGCGGTTGAGAGCTCCTCAAAAAACTCTTTGCAGAATCTGGCGTGTTGGGTTCGCTCTGTTCACGTTGCGTCTTCGCGGCTTGGCGCCTTTGCGTTGAACTCCGATTCCCATCGCCAACCGCCCGCCGCCACCGGACCGTTCACCAACCTTCCCGCCGCGACCAGTCCTTACACGAATTCCCTTACCGCCCGCAACCATTCTTCCGGCTGATCGCAAACTGATCCCGTCGATTTCTCCTCGTTTCGAGTTGTCGTCCCTCGTTCCCGCGTTATTCTCAAGCGCGTGAGCGATGTCACGCGCATTCTCGAAGCGGCGCAACAAGGCGATCACACCGCCGCCGAGCAATTGTTGCCGCTGGTGTATGACGAGTTGCGCCGCCTGGCCGCGCACAAGATGGCGAACGAGGCAGCGGGCCACACTTTGCAACCCACTGCGCTCGTCCACGAAGCCTGGCTTCGTTTGGTCGGCAAGGAAAACCCGAAATTTGAAAACCGCGCGCACTTTTTCGCCGCCGCCGCCGAGGCGATGCGCCGCATCCTGATCGAAAACGCGCGCCGCAAACGCGCGCTGCGTCATGGCGGCGGCCAGCAGCGCGTTGATTTTGACCAGGCGGAAATCGTCTCCGCGAGCGACGAGGACCAATTGCTTGACGTAAACGAGGCGCTCGACAAACTCGCGGCACAGAGCAAGCTCGAAGCTGAATTGGTCAAGCTGCGTTACTTCGTCGGTATGACCCTCGAAGAGGCGGCAGAGGTCCTCGGCATATCCGCCCGCACCACCGACAATTACTGGGCCCACGCCCGGGCTTGGCTCTTTCGGGAGTTGAAAGAACAGAATCATTGAACAGCAGGTAACCGAGACAACGGAGAGACTCCCGAAAAAGAGACTCTGTTTGAGCCGTTAGAAAGAAAGCAGCTTTTTGCGCAGGTGAATCCACAACGAAATCGCAGCCGTAACTCTTTTTGACGTTTGGGACTGTATGCGGTAATGTGGCGGGCGTTCCGGTGGCGAGGTAAGTGTCAAAGCGTGTCACGACGTACGCAACGACAATAAATAGAGAACCACGTCAAAAAGTTCAGAAGCACAAAATAGTCTAGTGAAAACGTCTGTCAAAAGCCTATGCCTGCTGGTGACGTTGCTTCCGGGACTTGGTTCGGCACCGTCTGGCCGTGTGATGGCGCAGACCTTGACGACCCTGCATGGCTTCACAGCTCTCAACAATTACACGAACAGCGACGGAGCTAATCCCTACTCGGAATTGATTTTGTCGGGCGGCATCTTGTATGGCACGGCGCAGGTTGGCGGCCGGTCGGGCTTTGGCACGGTGTTCGCCGTCGATGCCAATGGCCCGGGTGTTTCAACCCTGCACAGCTTTTCCCAGAGCGACGGAGCCAACCCAAATGCAGGTCTGGTTTCATCGGGCAACGCCCTGTACGGCACGACCTTCACGGGTGGCAGTTCAGGTAACGGCACAGTGTTCAAGGTCAACACCGATGGCACGGGTTTTACAAACCTGCACAGTTTCACCGGCAGTAATGGAGCTCTTCCAGTTGCCGGTTTGATTTTATCGGACAGCACGCTGTACGGAACCACTTTTTCAGGCGGCGATTCGGGCGCCGGCACAGTGTTCAAGATCAACATCAATGGCACGGGTTTCACGAACCTGTACAGCTTCACAGCACTCCCATCTTATCCTGGACCTTCTACCAACAGCGACGGAGCGGCACCGCTCGCGGGGCTGGTTCTGGCAGGCAACACGCTCTACGGGACAGCGAATAGCGGTGGCACTGGGGGTGCCGGCACGGTGTTCAAGGTCAACACCGATGGCCAGGGTTTTGCATCCCTCCATAGTTTTGCGGCGACTTCTGGTAACACCAATAACAGCGGGGCTTATCCCCATGCCGGGCTGACTTTGTTGGACGAAACCCTGTACGGTACGACTTTTTCGGGCGGTACCTCTGGTGTCGGCGCAGTGTTCAAGGTCAACACCGATGGCACGGATTTCGACGTCCTGCATGCCTTTAGCGGCAGCGACGGGGCCAACCCGACCGCCGGTTTGGTTTTGTCGGGGAATATTCTGTACGGGACAACATTCTCAGGCGGCAGTGCGGACAGAGGCACCGTGTTTAGGATCAAAACTGACGGCACGCGCTTTGCCAGCCTGCATAGCTTCTCAGCCTTCTCCGGTCCCGATCCCATCAATAATGATGGGGGAAACCCAGGGGCCGGACTGATACTGTCGGGGAACTGTCTTTACGGAACGGCGGGAAGTGGAGGCAGTTCCGGTTACGGCACGGTGTTCAGCATTTTCGCGTCACCACAACTGACGATCGCTGTTTCTGAAGCACTTGTTGTTTTGACGTGGCCGACTAATTTTTCCGACTTCATTCTGCAATCCACCACGAATGTGTTTCCACCGATGATCTGGACTGCCGTTTCGCCAGAACCCATGATTATCGACGGCCAGAACACGGTGACCAATCTGATTTCTGGCCCCCAGCGATTCTACCGGTTAGTCCAGTAGCCAACCGCGCGGGCCAAACGAGGCGCGTTTGGGAAATCCGTGATCTCAGTGAGCATCTATCGTGCTCTACCTTTGCAACTTTCGTTAGCCAAATTCGCGCCCCCCGCGAATGGCCCCAACACGCAAGAGTTCAAACCCGCGGCCGGGTGGGGCTGGCTAGTCTCTAGGATCACTTCCATTTTACGGCTTTGAGAGAGGTCTTCCGGACCGGGATTTTCTTGAATCGACGTGTCAGATTTGTCAGCGATTCCTCCACCGCCAAGCGTTCCAAACTCGAAGCTCCCACGAAGCCCACTGCATCTGTGTGCTCATTGATGTAAGCAGCGTCTTCAGGTGTCGAAATCGGGCCGCCATGAGACAAAAAGATAATGTCCTTCCGCACCTTGCGCGCTCCATTGATGATGTTCTGAACGCGTTTGACGGCTTCAGCCATCGTGATCGTCGCGCCCGTGACTCCAATCGAACCACCCACCGTCGTGCCCACGTGCGCGATGATGGCATCTGCGCCGGCCTCAGCCATGGCTTTGGCCTCTTCCGACGTCGCAACATAGACAATGGTGAAGAGGTCCATCTTGCGGGCGAGTGCAACCATTTCGAACTCCTTCTTCACGCTCATGCCGGTTTCTTCGAGGACCCGTCGGAAATGGCCGTCCACGATGCAGTGGGTCGGAAAATTGTTTACACCGCTGAAACCCATTGCCTTCACCTGGAGCAGCCAGTGCCACATGCGCCGCCGCGGGTCGGTGGCGTGGACACCGCAGATGACCGGAATCTCTTCCACGATGGGCAGGACTTCGTGCTCTCCAATCTCCATCGCCACGGCGTTGGCGTCACCGTAGGCCATTAATCCGGCGGTGGAGCCGTGGCCTGCCATCCGGAAGCGGCCCGAGTTGTAAATGATGATAAGGTCGGCGCCCCCGCGCTCGATGAACTTGGCGCTGATTCCAGTGCCAGCTCCGGCAACAATGATCGGTTCATTGTTTTTCAACGTGGCGCGGAGTCGTTCGACAACTTCCCTACGCGTGTAGGGGTTTCCTCTTCCAGTCCAAGGGTTGGGCATAGTTCGGTGATCTAGTAATAGGTTAAGTGTTACTTTGAGTTTGGCGGTTTTGAAATGCAATCAGTTTGAGCATCGTGATGTGTGGTAATTTACCGTAATGCGCAATTTTAGACACCGCACAGAGTTCCCGGAGCAGCATTATTATCTTGACTTGCCGCGCGCTAATTATTAGAAGCATCAAGGTTTTTTAACCATGTTTATTCCCAATGCGGCGGTGTGACCTGGAGAGTCACCAAGACCGCGGAGGGAAACTGGAGTCAAACGAAAAGGAGCACAACTCATGAAGAAATCAATGGTTCGTCGTACGGGAATCGAATGCGCGGTCGCCGCTGCCATTATTTTTGGCGGCGTTCAGTTTGCGGTGGCTGGTTGGACGGGTGGCATGAACGGGGTCGGATACGGCCAGGCCTCCGTCAACGTCAGAGCATATGATACATCAGCGCTAAAAACGAAAACTGTAACCACCAGCAACATGACGAATCCCAGCGTAGCCATGACCATTACCACGGGCTACGTCTTCGGCGGTACTTTGCCGGCGGGTGCGTCGTCTGCCACGGTAGCAAAGGTCAAGACACTGCCAGGCTACATCTGGCAGGCCGACACCGTAGGCAGCAATGGTGATTCGACTGACAACCCTGAGTTGGAGAGTCGTGTCACAATCACTGCCGCAGACTGCGCGGCTTTGAGCATGGATTCTTCCTCTGTGATAGACACGAACGCAAAAAGCGGCATGATCACCATCAATCTCCATGGTACCGGGGGGACCGCGTACTGGACGCGCGGTTTTGAACTTCTGGGCGGGCAGGTTCCGCCGGAAGACGACCCGAATACTACAACCAATGAATTCGTTGAATTTTTGAAAACGCATGGCGGATTGAAGTGGGACGTGCTCGTGGTTGGTCCGATGAATCAGGACACGACTAATTGCACCGCAATCAACATCCCATTTTCCTACGAAACCGACATCACCAATCTCTACTTTGTGTCCGACGGGGTCGCCAAAAGCCTGCCGCTCGTCATCGAGTGTCCGACGAACATAGTTGTGAGTTGCCAGCAGTCCGTGTCATATCCGGCAACGGTGCTGGTCGGCGGCTGCGGCAACATCACAGTCAGTTTCAACCCACCGCCTCTCACCAACGGCGCCGGCAGCATCGTGCCGTTCCCGCCCGGGTATTTTCCCGTTGGGACTACCAATAATGTTGTAGAGGTCACCGCCACTGACAAGGATGGTAACACTGCCAAGTGTACCTTTAATATTGTGGTCACGGACACCAATGCGCCGGTAATTCCACCGCTGCCTACATTGATCTCGGGGTGCACCAACGTGACCTTGCCCGTGCCGACCGCGACCGACAACTGCGGCGGGACGGTTACCGTGACACCCAACGTGGCGCAGGTGTTTAGCACTCCCGGAACTAATATCGTCAAATGGACCTTCACCGACGGCGCCGGCAACAGCAGTTTCGCATATCAAACCGGGATCGTGGCAGGTGTTACTTTCCAAGGATTCTATAGTCCTGTCGGTACCGCTAATAACACGATCACCAACCCGGTAACCCGGACGGCGGGATCTAGTTTTCCTCTTAAATGGGACATGTTGTGTGGAACTTCCCCTATAACCGGCGGGACGCCACCTAAAGTAGAAATCCAGAAAGTGAGTCCGTCAGTCGGACCCGTCACGATTTTGAACGCAGAGTATCAAAATGACTGGCATATCAATTGGCCAACCCCGAGTACGACTAAGAATGACATCTATAAGGCTACCGTTAATCTGCCCGGCGGGTCGAAGGCTGTTCTCTTTGTTAAATTCAAATAGTTCTCGCTGCCCGGCATAGTAAACGGATGCGAATCGATACTTGGCCAGCGACCGAATGATCCCACGAAAGATCTTCTGGCTTCTTCGGCGGGCTCGTTCAGCGGGTGAAGTTTTGATCGCGCTCTGGCTGGCCGCTGGCGTGGAGACCAGCCCGGCTCAAGTCATTCTGGACGGAAAGTTCGGTACCAGCGGAGCGTTGGCCGGGCCCAACTTCAATATCACAGCGGCAATGGGCGCCACGCGGGGAAATAATCTCTTCCAAAGCTTTGCCAAGTTCGACTTGAAAGCAGGCGACGTCGCCACCTTTACCGGACCGGCCAATATCCAAAACATCCTGAGCCGTGTCACCGGCGGCAGCGCCTCTTCGATTGATGGCACTATTCGTTCCGATATCGCCGGAGCAAACTTTTTCCTGATCAACCCGAACGGCGTCATGTTCGGCCCGAAGGCGGCAGTAAACGTGAGTGGCTCGTTTGCCGCCAGCACCGCTAACTATCTGAAACTGGCCGATGGCGCTCGTTTTGTCGCATCGTTGGATGCCGATGATTCCGGATTGAGTACGGCTCCAGTCAGCGCCTTTGGATTTCTAGGCAACAACCCCGGGGGCATCGTGGCGCAACAAAGCACGCTCAGGGTGGCGAATGGGAAAGCGATGACGCTTGTCGGCGGTGATATCGCCGTTGACGGCGGTTTGGTGCAAGCGCCAGGCGGTCAATTGAGCCTTGTGAGTGTCCGATCTGCCGGCGAAGTGCCAGTGAATCCAGCGACGGTAAGCTCGGCCGAGTTCAAGGCCGCATTTCCGCAGCAAGGCCGGATCAATTTGCAGAATGCCGGGCAACTGGAAGCAAGTGCCGCAGGTGGGGGACGTATCGTGATTCGCGGCGGCCAGCTCACGGTGGACAACGCCAAGATCCAATCCAACACCACTGGTACGGCCCCAGGCCAGGGAATCGACATCGCTGTGGTCAACGACCTGAACCTCATCAACGGTGGCCAGATCAACAGCGTTTCAACCAGAGGCGCTGGGGTCGGCGGCAATATCAACCTTGATGCCGAGGCCATTCGATTGGACGGTGGGGGATTGGTGGACGCAAACTTCAACCCGACAACCCGGATCTCAACCGCTTCTGGCAGTCCGACGGCGACGACCGGAACTGCCAAAGGAGGCGACATTGTGATTCGAGCGGACAGTCTCGAACTGGTCAACAGCGCGCAGATTACCTCCTCCACATTCGGCGGAGGAAACGCGGGCCGTATCGAGATCACGGCTACATCAGTCCGACTGAACGCCCAATTCACAACTCGCGCGGAGATATCCGTCAACACATCGAGACCTTCCGGCGGCGGAAATGCCGGCGATATTGTCATCCGCACCGGGACGCTCGATATGCTCAACGGGGCCACGCTTCTGGCCACGTCGTTCGGCTCGGGAAGAGCCGGCCTCATTGATATCAACGCCCAGTCGCTCAATCTCCGCAGTGGCGCCATCATTACGGCAGGCACTTTTGGCTCAGGCATCGGGGGCAATGTCCAAATTACGACCGATTCGTTGTACATCAACGGACAAGGCACTTCGGAGGGATCGCAGGATTTCCTGACTGGCATTCAAGCCGTCACGACCAGCCTCAGTTCACCCGCACCCGGTGGTAGCATTCAAATCAACGCCGGCTCGCTTGAACTGGAGCACATGGGTTCCCTCTTTACCACCAGCTATGGCATCGGTCCCGGCGGTAACATCGACGTGAAGGCAGGACAAGTGACTCTGGCCAACAGTGCGACGATCCGAGCCGAAGGCGGGGCCGAGGAGGGCGCGACGGGGCCAGCGGGAAAAATCTCGATCAGTGCCGATCAGGACGTTTTACTGACAGGTAACAGCGCCATCAGCACCTCAGCGTCGCAAAGCAGTGGTGGAGATATTTTCGTAAAAGCCGGTGATGAGATTGAACTCACGGACAGTCAGATTACCGCTCAAGCGGGCCCGGGTGGTGGTGGCAATATCACGCTGACGGCTCCGTCCATGATTTATTTGTTGGACAGCACGCTTACCGCCCAGGCAGTGGGCGATGGCGGCAACCTATCGATCATTGATCCGGTTTTTTTCGTCATGAACAACGGAGCGCTGATCTCCAAATCCAGCTCCGCCAACGGTGGAAACATCACCATTCTGTCAGATTATTTCTTTCAGTCAGCGAGCACAATCGATGCCTCCGCACCATTTGGCCTGCCGGGGACCGTCAGTGTGTCCGCCCCACAGGTGGACTTGAGCGGCAGCCTCGTCGGGTTGCCAAACAATTTGCTGGACGCCGAGTCTCAGTTGCGTCCCGATTGCGCGGTGCGTTTGGCTGGAAACGTGAGCAGTTTCATTATGCTTGGTCGCGGTGGTTTGCCGATTGAACCGGGCGGTTTCGTGCCAAGCGGTATGGTTCCGCCCGTTAATGAATCGAAATAGCAAGTCCCGCCATCGCGGAATAGTGTTCAAGCGGTTGCTGCTCTCGCTTGTCATGTCCACCGCCCCGCTCGGCGCCCAGATTCTTCCGCCGTTGCCAGAAAAGCCGGACATGACCAATAAATTGAAAACAGCGACGGCCTTGTTCGTTCGATCCTTCCGATTCGAAGGCAATCACGCATTCACCTCTGCTGAATTGTCTGAGGTCACCAAGCCATTTACAAATCGGGAACTTCGCAGCGAGGACCTGGAGCAAGTGCGACAAAATGTTTCCCTGTATTACGTAAATCACGGTTACCTCAATTCGGGCGCGATAATCCCTGACCAGGACCCGACGAACGGAGTCGTTGTCCTCCGCATCGTTGAGGGAAAGTTGTCTGGCGTAGAGTTGCAAGGCAACCAATGGCTGCGGGATGGCTTTATCACCAACCGCATCGAGCGTTGGGCCAAACCGCCGCTCAATTTGAATGATTTGCAGGAAGGCTTGCAGCTTCTCCGCCAGAATCCAAACATTCGTCAGATCAATGCCGAGTTGAAACCCGGGATTGCGCCTGGCGAAAGTACACTTGATCTCAGGGTGGTGGACCAACAACCGTTTCGGCTCGGATTACAGGTTGACAATCAGCGGCCTCCCAGCGTCGGCGCCTACCAGCTCTGGGCTTTGGCGTCAGACCTTAACCTCACTGGCAACAGTGACCCACTCGATCTGAAGTACGGGATTCTAAATGCCGGCGAGAATGGCCCGGAATTCTCGGGAACGGACAACATGGAGGGCAACTACCTGTTGCCCTTGACTCGCCTCGACACCACCCTCGGTTTGCACGGCAGCAGACTCAACACCAGCATCATCGAGGACCCATTCACTGACCTGAACCTCAAAAGCCTGACCACGAGTTATGGAATTACTTTACGCCAACCTGTTTATCAAACAACGAAGCAGGAGGTTGCGTTGGCAATCGGTTTCGATTGGCGCAAGAATGAAACCTGGCTCCTGGGCAAGCCGTTTGATGTTTCGCCGGGAGCCGAGGACGGAGAAATGGAGGTCTCGGTGTTGCGACTCTCGCAGGATTGGCTTAACCGTGGACAAAACCACGTTCTGGCGTTGCGATCCACCGTTAATATTGGCCTCGATGTTTTCGGCGCCACGGACGATCACATTCCCGGTGACCCTAACGCAAAATTCTTCTCCTGGTTGGGCCAGGGGCAATACGTCCAACGTCTGTTCCAAACCCAGAACCAACTCATCTTGCGCGTGAGTGGTCAATGGACAGACGAATCATTGCTCGCTCTCGAACAATTCAGTGTCGGAGGCGCGGAAACGGTACGTGGTTACTTGGAAAATCAACTGGTGCGCGACCGCGGCTTCGCGTCGTCGGTGGAGTTTCGAGTGCCGGTCCTCTTTAACAAGGCGGGAGCTGGAATTGTGCAAGTGGCGCCATTTTTCGATTACGGCGGAGCGTGGAATGTGGATGGTTCACCGAATCCAACCACGATCTACAGCATTGGTTCGGGTTTGGTGGTTAACCCGAACAAACATATTTCCGCGCAATTATACTGGGGCTATCGCCTGCGCGACGTGCACATTCCTGACGATTCGGGCGCCCAAGGCGATGGCATCTCTTTCAAAGTAAATATCCAGGCGTTCTAGCGGGTGTGATTCGTGCGGCGACGACGGTCCCAGAGAATCTGGCGGATATATTTGAGCGATTACCCGGAAAGCATTGTCCGGCCCTCAAGTCAACGGAACCAAACTCGGTTTTATTTTTGAAGCTTGGTTATTGTTTAAGAGACGCGCCATCGGAGTCGGCCGCCGTCTTCAAGCCCACTTGGCGAAGCAAATCAACTCGGGTCTGGCGCAAGTCCTTGCTTTCAGGATGAGCATCGATCTCATCCGATAGAACAGACAACGCATCGTACCAAACCCCCGCTTCGGCATAGACGCCGGCAAGCGAAGCGGGAGATGCTTTGGTGATTTTGTCTTTCAAATCAGGGGCCGGTTCGATCCGCTTGATCACACCACTGGCCACGAGATCCTTCGAGCGGTTGTCTGCATCGGTCACCAAAGCCACGACCCACTGATACTCCACGCCCGGAACGAGTCTGGCGCCGTGTTCCGACAACTTGAGCCGCTGAATCCCTGCTTTCGACGAACGTTCGATCAAAACTTGAACGATCGGTTTGACCTTGTTTTCCTGGAGCAACGTCAACTCGAACTTGGCCTCGGCTGGTTTTGACTGGAACCAGAATAGCGACGGCTGCTCTTGAGTCGTGAGACCGATTTCATCTGGAGCAAGCACATCAAGGGTGATTGCTGCGTCGCCGGTTCCGCGCGACCCTCCGGTAACGCGGACCGAGGGAGCACCAGTGATCTTCGGGCGAAACTTCACACCAGTGGTGGAATTCGTGGATCGCCCTCCGGTCGAAGCATTCGTGGACTGCTTCTGCCCGCTATTATCTGCGGCGAGAATTACGTCCCCTCCCAAACGGCACAACAGCAGCACAGTTACAAACCAAAGAAAGTTGCGGCAAAAGCCCTTATTCGTTTTCATATCGCTGATCGGGGTTTACGGGGTTTAATTTGGAGGCCACACTAACGGCCTTCTCTAATGTGCCTACGAGTAGTCGTCTGGTGGTTGGCGGTCAAGTTAATTTCAGGTTTCAAAATTCTTCAGGAACAACAAACAAATCGTTTTCAACAAAAAGGAAGGGCCCGCAGCCCGCACATCACCGCGTCCTGACCTCGCCGGAAGAGTCTCATTGCTTATCGGAGGGTTGCGATCAGGAAGCGAGGAAATCAACTCACGGGCTGGGAGCCTTGGCTTTTTCTTCGATTATCTGGAAGACCGGAACTTTGTTTACCTTGCCTTTAACCTCCAGCAGGCCAATTTCTCTTGATACGAATTTGCCTTCCAGAAGATCGTGGGTCGGCGCACCGATCAGGATTCGGCATCGGTTCGGTATCAAATCAGGATCCGCAAGAGTCTTGTCATAACTTTCAAGACGAGAAGCCGTGTTTACCACGTCACCAATAACGGCATACTCGAAGCGGTCATCGCTACCAACGCTCCCGGCAGCCACTTCCCCGGTGTAGATGCCTACGCGCATACTGACCGCGGGAAGCCCGGCCTTCTGCCAACCGGGGCTGAGTTCGACCAACCGCCGGCCCAATGCCAGCGCACATTTGACTGCGGCGGTGGCATCGTTCGCCTGCTGCGCGAGCGTGATGTGCGGTACGGGCACACCGAAGAGCGCCAGGATGCCATCGCCCGTGAATTGTTTCAGTACGCCTCCGTGTTCTTGAATGACCTGCGCCATCGCACCAAGATAGCCATTCAGCCAGACATACAACTGAGCCGGTTCCATCTTTTCCGCAAGAGTGCTGAATCCCTTCAGGTCCGTAAAAAGTACGGTGACGACGAGTTTCTGTGCCAACGGTCGGTGACCATCGAGGAAAGAGTCCCGGTTCGCCCAGATGGATTCTGCGATCTCCTTGGAAACGTGGCGCGAGTAAAGTTTCATAAGAACGCTTCGCATGGAGCGCTCTTGATACGATGTGTAAGAGGTAACAAGCAAAGCCGCCGGCACATAAGCGAACGCCGGCGCGACCAATGGAATCCACCAACCGCGCGAGAAAGCGAACCAGACGATTGCACCCAGGACCAACAAACAAGCCAGACTTTCGGGACCAAAGCGCCACGGCGAGCGCACCCGGTAACCAATGGCCCCGCCCACGAGACACCAAAGAAACACCCAGGCGTCCTCCTGCCAATCAGTCCAGAACTGAATCGATTTTTCGCCCTCAAGCGCCATGCGCAGCAGTTGGTTCACAGTCAGCGCCTGCACCTCAACTCCACGATGATTACGACTAACGGGTGTCACAAGATTGTCTGTCACGCTCGGAGTGTTGATGCCGATAAGGACGATCTTGTTCCGCAGACTTCCCGGTGGGATTTTGCCGGAAAGGGCCTCACTCACGGAAAAGCGCATGAATCGGTCCGGACATTTGAAATCAAGCAACATGTGGAATTCGCCCGAAGCCGCCCTGACGTAGGCACCTTCATTGCCTTCGAACGGCCGAAATCTTGCCTTGCCGAGACGGAACGACTTTGGATCTTTCGGGTCAGGCTCGGGTTGAATCCCCTTTCCCTGCAAGTATTGCAAGGCCAGATGGAAGGGCAACGAATCAGCGGTCTCTCCCGACGGCAGATCCGAATATAGCGCACTCCGGCGCACTTTGGGAATAGTTTTGTCCACTTCGACATCAACCGGGAAGTTGTCGTTGAACGCG
This sequence comes from uncultured Verrucomicrobiota bacterium, assembly GCA_964651015.1. GTDB lineage: Bacteria > Verrucomicrobiota > Verrucomicrobiia > Limisphaerales > PALSA-1396 > CAZYYS01. The sequence goes on along the minus strand of CAZYYS010000028.1, from coordinate 8,625 downwards.
AGGCGGTCTGGATTGTCTTTGAGGATCGCCGGTGGCGCTATTGGCGGCTTGGTCGTCAATGTGTAGATCGCCACGATGTTTGAGTAAGTTTGCAGCACTTGATTGAATTCGTGAAGGCCGGTGCCGCTCTTGGGCACAGGGATGTCTCGCCAGATGTCCAGTCCAATCACGGCCGGCTGATCGGCTTCGAGCACGCGCAACAATGCGGCCAGCTTGTCGTCGTAAAGCGGATAATCCAACGTCGGATTCTGTATGTCCGCCTCGGTTATTTCCACGATTACAAGGGGGTCGCTGGTCGGGGCCTTTTGCTGTTGACGAATAAAAGAATCGTACGCCTGAAATTCCAGGAATTGAAACCACCCTCTTCGTTGGATGCCCAGGGTGCAGCAGAAAACAAAGAGAACTATCAACAGGCTGACGACGGGAGGCGATGCCTTCCAGTGGAAAAACCATTTTACCGCGCGTGTGCCGGCACTCATGCGCTTAGAGCCAATTCCCGATCAGAAGGTAAGGCGACCAGTAGCACGGATGACGATAACGTCGGTCGCCGAGCAGTTTGATTTGGGCCGCTTGCAGCGCGCGAGCCTTGGAAACAGCGGGAGTCCGCCCTAACTGGCGATACACCTCGGAGATCAGCTCCGAGGTCGATTGGTCATTCACAAACCAGAGAGTCGCCAGGGCGCTGCGTGCTCCCGCCTTGACCGCGATTCCCGCTAATCCAAGCGCGGCCCGGTCGTCTCCGGCAGCCGTCTGGCATGCGCTCAAAACCAGCAACTCCACGGGCTTACCCCGATACTGGCTGGGACGAATCAGGTTCTCCAGATCATTCAAGGTCACTTTGTTGTCGTAAGTAAGCACAAAGGATTTGCGCACGTCGCGGTCAAACTGACCGTGCGAAGCGATATGCACTATCGAAAATTGCTTGTCGCGGAGTTCGCTGTTGAGCTTCGCCAGCGTGAATCCTTCGTCCAAGAGTTTCTCACTGGGGTATGATGGTTCGATGCTGCTCAACTCGCCGGGCACAAAATCCAGGGGAGCGAAACCTTGCACGGGCTTTGAGAGCCCATTCAGAAGTAAACGCACATTGCCGCGTTCAATCGGTTTTGGATCAACCAATGAAAGCCCGGGCGCAACGGCCACCGCCAGATCCTGAATGAGAAACCGCTCACCGTCATGCAGGCTGGCGAACGGGATGGTTCTGATGGCACCGTCCGGCACGAAAACCAGTGTGTTGATGTGGTTCTGCATGAGCAATGGCCGGATCGGCCGGATGAGCCAGTCGTAGAGCTGTTGCGCCTGCGTGAGGTAGGCGTAGGAAGTGCGCGTTTCCAGGTTGCGGCGGAACTGTCTCACTTCTGCCGCCAATTGTTCGGCGCCAACATCGACGCTAAATCGTTTCAGACCAGATGTGAGGCCGACCAGCAGATCAGTGCGGGTCGGGAGCGGAATCAAATAAATTACCGCCGTTCGTTCATCCACAGCTTCAATGGGACGTGCCTTGGATCGCTGAAAGTCCGCGCAGTCGTCGCAAAAATAGTCTTCAAGCTCGACAACCTTGAGTTGCTCGACGGTGGTCCGCGCCTCGACTAGTAGCGCTTGTTCCTTTGCCGGATCCGGGGCCGATTGGGATTGCTGCAACAACAAGTCCGCCAGTTCAAGGTAGAGTGGTCCCTCGGCCTCGCGGAACGAGCGCCGAACCATGGCGTTGCCGTAACCGAGCGAAACATCGCTGCGGATCGGCTGCAAGGTTTGCACGGCGCGTCGATACGCAGCAATCGCCGGATCGGTTGAGCCCTGTGCTTTCATCAGGCGGGCGGACTGCCATTCCCAACGGTACAAGGCTTCCGGCATTTGCGCTTGTTGAGCGGCAAAAGCGGCGCGTTGAGTGAGTGCCAAAGCGGAGTTGATCTGCCCATCCTGTTCGTAAAGCTGCCCCAGGTACCCGAGGGCGTAGGTTCCAACCGAATGATCACCGATCTTCTCCGCCACCTCCAACGCCTGCTGGAACGATTGATGAGCGCGAAGCGTCAGGCGCTGCGTGGACAGGCGTTCCGCAACTTGAGCGTTGGGGAGTTTGATTTGCCGATCAGTTTGACCGGCGGTAAGAAGCAGAAACGCTTTCGTGTGAGAAGAATCAAGAACGTTGATTTCCTGGAGGGCTTGAGTGTTTAGGTCATCAGCTTCCTGAAATTCATTGGCCCGCGCCGCCGTCGCGGCAGCATTACAGAGCGCTTGTGCTCTCAGCGATGAGTCTTTAAGCCTGGCAGCTATAGCGGCACTCTCCTTGTAAAGGACCAAAGCTTCTGCATACTTTTGTTGAGTCGCTCGTAAATTCCCAAGGTCATTAAGAATAGGTCCGGTAAGACTCGGGTCAATGTGGTCTCCTCTCTTTCCCAAAGATTCACGCAACAATGATTCGGCCCGCTCCTCCTCCATGGTCATAATCAACGCCGCACCGAGTTTGCTTTTCACCACAGTTACTTGGGAACGGTCGCCCGTCTTTTCAGCGCGGACGAGCGCGTCTTCAAGAACCTGCACCGCGCGGCGTTGCTGGCCAATTGACTGATACGCGCTGGCGAGAGACACCGAGGTCCAAATTTCTGCGTTGGTGTTGCCTTGCTTGCGGAACGTTTCGACCGCCTTCTGCCAGTCGGCAGCGGCCTGGCTGAAAGCGCCATTTTGAAACGCGCGCTGCCCCTGATCAACAAGGGCGCGAGAATCCTCACCCATCACATTAGCTGCGCCAAGCAGTACCAGAATGAGCAGCCAGCCCTTTGCTGATGAACATCTGCTGGTTATACCTTCGCAATTCACCATTTCCTCAGAGAACTGCTGCACTCGGAAAAAGAAAAGCTCGTTCTTGCTGACTTTCATTGCCTCGCGTCAATAATCGAAAATGCCGATCTCCCGCGTCGCTTTGCGGAGCAGGCGTGCGATACCGAGAGCCATGTTCGTGAGCAGAGTGATTTTGATGCGCGGATACGTTTCCCCCAACGCATCCAGGTCTTCTCGTCTGAGCAAATGGCATTCGACGTCTGTTTCCGCCATTACCGTCGCGGAACGAGGCGACCGGTCGAGCATGCCCACTTCTCCAAACGCCATCCCGGGAGAAAACACGCCGAGACGTTTCTGCGCTCCGCTCGCGAGTTTGAGGGTGATGAACGCCGAACCCCGGTGTAGAAAAAACACCTCGCGCGCTTCCGCTCCCATCTCCACGATGATGTCGTTTCGACGATAACTCCGATGTTCCAAAACCTTACCGACCAATTGAACTTCTTCCGGTGTGAGCCCCCGGAATAATTCGTAAGACTCAATCGGCATTGATCCATTGTCCGTGCGTCTGCTGAGTCGCGCTTGCAACCACCGATCCTCGCACCATTCAAGCGCGAGGTCGTTGTCGTCGAAAGCTCGATAATCAGACTCAAATCGATCTCCCATTTTTGCCTTCATGTACCGACGAAGGTTTGTCAGGTGCGCCGTCCGTGAAAAAATCATGGCCTTGCCTTGTCGGGCCAACTCGGTGCCAAGCTGATACAGGAGGCGGCAGGCGCTCTCATCAACGTGCAATACGTGCTTTAGATCGAGGACAAGGAATTCCGATTCGTTCAGGGAATCCAACACCTCCCGTACGATCACTTCGCAGGTGGAGAAGACAAGGTTCCCCTGGAGCTGGTACAACTGGATTCCCCGCCCGGACTCCCGGAGCAGGCGCGATTCCTCGGTTGTGCGCAGCCGGCTGGAATTCACTTGGGTCCCGTTAAAGCGAAGGCGGATGACGGACCGGCTAGCGTGCGGACTGTTAAACAAATGCAAATCCACCGTGCGAGAAAGCGAGTCGCACACACGGATTCCGCGAACGCTGTTGCCACGGGCATCCAGTGGAGGTGAGAAGACGCCGATCCCCAACTGGCCGGGCAGCACCGCTATCACACCGCCTGCCACGCCGCTTTTGGCAGGCATGCCGATGCGATAGAGCCACTCCCCTGCGTAATCATACATTCCGCAGGAGGCCATGACGCTGAGCACGCTTTCGACATACTCACCGCGGATGGCCTGTTTTCCGGTAAGCGGGTTTACTCCCTGATTGGCGAGCGTGGCCGCCATGACGGCAAGGTCCCGGCAGGTCACCGAGACGGAACATTGCTTGAAGTAGAGATCGACCACCGGTTCGGGCGGTTCGGTGAGAATGTTAAAATTTCGAAGCATGTGTCCAATGGCGCGATTCCGATGACCGGTTTCGGCTTCCGAGCGGTACACTGCTTCGTCCAACGTCAACTCCTGTCCGGCGTACAACGAGAGGGAGCGCAAAATCCGTTGAAGGCGCGACTCCGGGTGCTTTCCGGCAATCATTCCCGCGGTCGCGATCGCGCCCGCATTGATCATCGGGTTGCGCGGACGCCCCGTTCCCGGCTCCAAACTGATCGCGTTGAATGCGTCGCCAGTCGGTTCGACGCCCACCTTGGCAAGCACCTCCTGGCGCGTGTTGTCTTCGAGCGCCATGCCGTAAACGAAGGGTTTCGAAATGGACTGGATGGTGAAGGACTGCCGTGAGTCGCCTGCTTCATAAACGCTGCCCGATGCCGTTGCGACACAGATGCCAAACCAATTGGGATTGGCCCGCGCGAGTTCCGGTATGTAGGTAGCCACAGACCCATCCTGGATCTTGGCAACTTCACGGTGCAAACCGGACAAATAGTCTTGGATTGGAGAGTTGACGGAACCGCGAGGCACTGAACTCATAAAAGAAATGGGATTGCGGAAATGACCGCAAGGTATTTGGTTTTTGGGGCTCCTCCATTTAATGGGAGCATGTACACCAACTTCATCGGCGTCTGTTTTAGACTTTTCCCCGACGTTTGCAAGCAACCGCTATACGATTGCGGTCACCGCGCGTCCCGTCAATTACAGAGCCGCACCGCAGCAGAACGATAATAGCCAGTAGCCATTCGCGTACCCCAAGCGCTTCGTACCGCAAACACCCACTCCGGAACCGACCGCTGCAAAGCGCAGCCCCCTTGCACAAATTGTTCCGGGACATGTCGAGACGTATTCCAGAACGGTGGGCCATACTACATGACCTGCGGTGGGCGCCACAAAGCCAGTTCGTGTGGTGAAACGGGCCCAAGCCGCGCATGAGATGACTTCTACGTCCGGGTTAATCCAGCACGACTGGAGACTGAGCACCACAGGACTGTGTCCAAGAGTGATGTCGCGCAGTTTACCTCTTCCAATGTCGATTCTGGTCACGCGGAAACCGCGATCCGCTCAAGTTGTGCGATGTAGTCGGCGGGCAAGCCCCGTTGGCGTGCGCCGCGTAAAAGGTCGTCCAGGTATTCACGACTCGGTGGCCGCTGGATATCAACGGGATTGCTGTCGCCATAGGTGAGCACCATTACCCGTTGCTCCATATCGCCGTCCGGATGCACCAGCAACTCTTTGGGTCGGTAGGTCTGGAGGCCAACGGCTTCACGGGCATCCAACTGACGCCGGTCGGAATCAGTAATGTCGTAAACCACACCCCACACCAACGAGGCGGGATCGGGAATAACGTCAGCCGCGCAGGTGTCAACCTCGCCGCTGCGGGTGAACACCAAGCGGTGTCCCCGCAGGACCGCTTTGAAGATAAACCGCGCATCGGGACAACGATTCGTTGCTTTCATCCGTTGTTCGTCCATGTTCGATCCGTAGGCGAAGTAGAGCATTAAGAAATCTCGTTTGGTTTTCGTAATTTGAGCCCGCACCGCGTGCTTTATCAAAAACAATAGCAGCCCTGTCAATGCCTTGACCCGTGCGTCGAGTTCGACCCAGTCCGGGCCAAAATTGCATAAGGATTGCCGCTGCGCCCGCCACGAGACAAATCCACACAAACGCCAGTGCGACCCGCCGCGACTTGATGCCCAATAATGCGATTCGGACAAGCACCGGTCGTTGTGGTTTTACGTTTGGTAAATGGCTCATGCAACGCGGGAGTTCCGCCCCAGGCCTTCCTCCGGGCCATCCTTCAGAAATGTGTTTGGCTTTTTTGTGTCAGCCGGTCCCATTGGCTTTCCGGTTGAGCGTGCCGGTGGAATCGCAGCAGCCTTTGCCATCGTCGCCAAATCGCCAAACGCATCAGCTATTGCTTGGTTGCCACCGCCGCTTGCAACTTCTTAAGATCCGGGTTGTTTGGTGTCGAGATGGAATTGATTGTGTTGAGCTTCAGCGTGCGCGGGTCGACCCAGCGGAAATGTTCCGCGTGCCCATCAGCAAAAGAGAAGTCGCATCCGCGGTTATGCCAGACGGCGGGCAGGTTCATCCACACGTCGCCTTCGGGATTGAAGCCGAAATGCCCATCGTCGATGCTCACCTCATGCTCGTCGAGAAAAACGAACGCCTTTGAGGGCGGCGGTCTTGTGATGTCCACGGACTTTAGATTTACTCGGTAGCCTTTTTGCCCGGCGAATATCAACCCCACGTCCACTCCGTTCATGTAACCGTTCATGGAATAGCTCCGGACGCGCGGATAACGGACACCCCGGATGACCGAACGTCCGAGGTCGGCGGGACAGCGGTAAATCGCCGTGGATTTGTTGTATTGAAACAGGAGACCATTTGCGATGAGCGTAGCATTGGTGGAATCCGGGCTATCGCTGTTCATGTAGCCTTGAATCCAGGTTTGAGCGCCGGCACCGACATTTGGGTCATTGCTGATCAGCTTGTCGCTATTGTCGTCGAAGTACATCTGCCAGCAAAGTTGAAGCTGCTTCAGGTTGCTCAAGCAGGCCGTTTGCTGCCCTTTGGATTTCGCCTTGCTCAACGCGGGGAGCAACAGACCGGCGAGGATTGCAATGATAGCGATGACGACCAACAGTTCAATCAACGTGAAACCACCCCGATCATTGCCCGTTTCGATACGTGACAGGACCCGCCGCATGACTTGCACCTTATCTCCAAGCTTCTGTTGGGTCAATGCTGATGTCAGCGATACACGCGGCAGGCCGGAGCGACGAATTGTCGGGCCGTGTTGCGTGGAACCAAAATCGCCGTTCTTTCCCAAGCTTACTCAGATCACACTGCCAACCACTTACCGTCACGGAGGCATCCTTCAGAATTGCGGGATTTGCAAGGAAGTGACTTTCAGCGGACTTCGATTGCAAACGTAATTTTCATTTTTCCAGTGGTGTTCTACGGATGTCTGATTTCCGACTTCTTTTTTGCTGCGTAGTTTGTTAATCCCCTCGGCGTGAGCGAGGTCACGCGCATCCTCGACCGTGCGCATCAAGGCGACCCTAAGGCCGCTGAGGAATTGCTACCCTTGGTGTATGGCGAACTGCGCCGCCTCGCGGCGCACAAAATGGCGAATGAAGTTTCCGGACAGACACTTCAACCCACCGCCCTCGTTCACGAAGTGTGGCTGCGGCTGTCCCAACAGGCGGGCGCGCGCTGGCAGAATCGCGAGCAGTTTTACGCCATGGCGGCTGAAGTGATGCGGCGCATTCTGGTGGATCGTGCCCGCCGCCGCCAGGCCCGCAAGCACGGCGGCCAGCTCGAACGCGTGGACCTGGACGCTGTGGAATCCGCAGCGCCGGTTGACGACGAGCGATTGCTCCAGGTTCATGACGCGCTGGAACGACTGGCGGCCGAAGATGCCGGCAAGGCGGAAATCGTGAAACTGCGGTTCTTCGTCGGGTTGAATAATGCCGAAGTGGCGACGCTGCTTGGGGTTTCGGAAAAAACGGTCAAGCGCCACTGGGCCTTTGCCAAAGCCTGGCTGGCACGGGTCATCCGCGAAATCGACTAGCCCGTGTCCCTTTTCGGGGACTTTATTTCGCGTTACGAGTAGCGAGTCTGTGAGTGAACGAACCGACAAATTGGAAGCCGTTTTCCACGCCGCCGCCGAACTCAGTTCCGCCGAGCAGCGAGCGGATTATTTGGACGCGGCCTGCCAGGGAGACCGAACCCTGCGCCGCGAAGTCGAGGCCTTGCTCAAGGCCGTCCCGGTTGGCGAGGACATGTTCCAAGGCTGCGAACAGGCGCGGTCCCCAGGCACAAACCGGTCCCTTGCCGATGCCGGGCTGCTCGGGTCTTCTGTCGGTTCGTACAAGCTCCTGGAGATCATTGGTGAGGGGGGCATGGGTGTGGTGTACATGGCCGAGCAGGAGCAACCGGTCCGCCGCAAAGTGGCTCTCAAGATCATCAAGCTGGGCATGGATACCAGGCAGGTTGTCGCCCGTTTCGAAGCGGAGCGGCAGGCGCTGGCCATGATGGATAATCCGCACATTGCCCAGGTGTTGGACGCTGGAGCCACGGAAACGGGCCGGCCTTATTTTGTCATGGAACTGGTACAGGGCGTTCCCATTACCCAGTTCTGCGACGCAAGCGAGCTTTCAGTCGAAGAGCGCCTCCGACTGTTTATCCCCGTCTGCCACGCGATCCAGAGTGCGCATCAAAAAGGAATCATTCACCGCGACATCAAACCCTCGAACGTGCTGGTCACTATGCACAACGGCACGCCGCATCCGATGGTGATTGATTTCGGCGTGGCCAAGGCAACGAACCAGAAGCTTACCGAGAAGACACTCTTCACCAATTTCGCCACCATGATCGGCACACCGGCCTACATGAGCCCGGAGCAGGCCGAGATGA
>CAZYYS010000027.1:0-27557 GCA_964651015.1 uncultured Verrucomicrobiota bacterium | reverse complement strand
CCAGAAAAGGTGGATTCCAGTAGCCCAACAAGCCGAGATATCGCCGTACCTTTTTGTGATTCGCCATAACTTCAAAACAAAACCATGAAATGGACGATAACAAAACACTTGGAAGAGACGTGACACTCAACTGTTTCAGCATTATGAACTCCTTCCGAATGACTGATCGTAAACCCAACGAAGAGTCTCGGTCAAAATCGGAGAGGCCTGCGACTGTGAAAGGCGGCGATAAAGTTCCCGCCGCAAAGTTGCCGACGGAAAGCGATGCGGTCGTGCCAGCACAGGATAATCCCCCGGCATCAAACAACCTAACTCCCGAAGAACAGATGGCCCGATACGAACAAGAACTCAAAGAAAATGACTGGGGACATCAGCCGTGTTGACTAAGTACCAGGCTGGGCGCTGCTCGAAAGAATAACTCGGAATTGAAAGCGAATCCGCCTCCGAGTCCAAACTCATCAACTAAAAACCTGGCTGTAAACTTCCCGAACCGCACTGCGATATTTCGCAATGGTTTGCATGAAATCCCCCGCATCATTGAAACCGCAGCGGACTGCAACGCGATAGAGTGGTGCGGCATCATCGGGCAACAAGGTTTCACCTTCATAACTCCAACGGCGCAGGATTCCTTCAACCCGCCTTAATTTGCGGTAATTCTCAATAAGCTTTTCAGCGTCGGACGGATTTAGCACTTCGGCGTCGCGCCCTCTCTGCAAAGCGCGGAGGGTGTTTGGTTCGTGCCAGCCGTTGGCTAGGCATAGTGCTTGAGCGATAAACTCTGCATCCATCAAACCACCCTTACCCGTTTTGATGGCCAGTGAATCTTTTCCGGCTGGCGTGCGCTCCTTTTCGATTCGTTGACGCATGTGGTTTATCTCCAACTTCCAATTCGGAGTGAATGCGGCCAGCGGCAGGCTTGGTTGTTTGAAATTAGCAAGCGCCATCGCCAATCTCTGAAACTCTCCGCCCGTCTCAAGATTGCCGGCAATCGGTCGCGTGCGCGTGAGGGACTGGATTTCCCACAATTGAGCGCGTTGCCGATAATACTCCTCGTAGGACTGTAGCGTATTGACGAGCAATCCCTTTTCACCGTCGGGACGAAGCCGGGCATCGGTAATGAACGCAACGCCCAATTCGGTTGGACTGGAAAGCAAATCCATTACCTCCACGGCCAATCCCTGGAGCTTCGGCAAATTTTTCGTTTTGGCATCGGCGACAAACAAGATGTCGAGGTCGGAGCCATAGTTAAGTTCAGCACCACCCAGTTTCCCCAGACCCACGATGACGAACGGCGGCGATTTCAACTTGTTCCGCTGGAGAACTACTTCGAGCGCATATTCCAGACACGCATCAGCGAGCGCGGAAAGCTCGATGAGATTCTGCTCGAAATCAGCCAAACCCAAAATATCACGCAGGCCGATGCGCATCAGTTCCGCCTGATGATAACGGCGCAGCCAAAGGCGCTGATCATTGTCTGCCAGGCCGTGGCGCAAGTCCCTTAAGGTTTCTTCCGCAGTCTTTCGTTGACGCAAACGTCCGCTTAGAACCAGTTCATCGACTAGGTCAGGTGTGCGAATGGCAGTTTCGGCCAGAAACTCCGAGCGATCAAACAACAGCAGAAGCAATTCAAACAGCGACGGATTGCTGGTCCAGGTTTCAAACAACATGGCGCGCGCGCCATAAGCAGTAATAAACGTGTCGAGTCGCGTCAGCACGCGATCGGGGTCTGAAAGAACATGCGAAGGCCGGTTTGCATCCTTCGATTGGTTGTGTGGCCTGGGACAAAGCGTGAACAATCGAGGAAAGAGCCGCCGGGCCAGTTCCCCGGTGCGCGGCGAAACGTGGACGTAGCCGGGACCATTGGCGAACTCGTTAAGCAACCGGAACGCCGCATCGACGTTTTTGAAGGAATGTTCAGCAAGCAGCCGCTTCCATTCCGCTTCAGCACCTTCGAATTGCCGCGGGAACATGGATTGGTCCGCGGGGGCGCCACTCCTAAGAATTTTGTCGTAAACCTGTCGCACGCCGTACATGTGATTTCGCAATGCGGCTTCAAATCTGGCCAACGTGGCAAATCCCATTAAACCCGCAAGACGTTCCCGCGCTGGACGGTTTGTGGGGATGGTATGCGTCTGCAAATTGTCCTCCATTTGCAGACGATGTTCCACGTCCCGCAAAAAGGAATAGGCGTTGGCCAGAGCGAGCGATTCCTCATCCGTCAGCAGTTTGTATTGCGCCAGCTTTTCCAACGTGGGCAGGGTTTGCGCATTTTGCAAAAATGGAAGGCGGCCGCCGTTGAGAAGTTGCAGGGTTTGCGCAATAAATTCGACCTCGCGAATTCCGCCGCGACCCAGTTTTACGTTGCGATCGATCTCGCCAGCTTTGACGACCTCGTTTTCAATGCGGTCCTTCATGGCCGCGACCTCGCGCAATATCCCTTCGCCGAGCGAGCGCGGATATCGGAATGGCTGAATCATTTCGAGAAATTCCGCCGCCAATGGACCATCGCCAGCGACACAGCGAGCCTTGATCAACATCATGCGCTCCCAGGTTTGCCCCCATTGCGCGTAATAATTTTCGTAACTGCCGAGTGAACGGACCAACGGACCGGCGTCGCCTTCAGGTCGCAGCCGCAAATCAATTCGATATAACGCGCCATCCGGCGTGAGACGGGTAACCTCCGCGATGAACGCCTCAGCCAACCGTTTGAAAAACTGATGGTTCGTCAACCCGCGACCGGTCTGTTTGCCCTTGAGCGGCGGTTCTTTGAAAACATGGCCTTCGTCGCTGTAAACAAAAACGACGTCAACGTCGGAACTGTAATTGAGTTCCTGCCCGCCGAGTTTGCCCATCCCGAAGACGCAAAACTCCGTTGGCCGCCACTTCTCTTCCGCGTCCTGGTGATACGGCCGGCCCAACCGCTCGGTGAGTTGCTGGTGGCAAAGTTGCCAGACACTGTCGAGGCAAACATCCGCAACGTCCGAAATCTCGCCCGTAATTTCCGAAACCGTTCCCAGCCGGCCGAGGTCCCGCTCCGCGATTCGCAGCATCTCGCGTTGCTTGAATCGCCGCAGTTGCGCGAACGCCGAATGGTAATCGCGCGCCTCCATGAGCGGTTTCAGCCAGCCATTCACCTCGCGACACAATCCTTGTTTCCGTCGCGGGTGCCGCAAAACGTCCAGCGTCAACGAGGAAAGCCATTCCGGGTTGGCAATCAACATCGTGGCAAGCGCCTGCGAACCACCGAGCAATGCCGCGAGGACGCGGGCCTCTTCAGCGGACGTTGATTTCAGTTGACGGGCCGCGCTGGTGATCAGCAGTTGCTCAAAGTGTTCACGGGCGCGCTGCGGATCAGCGCAATTCTTCAACGCTTGTGTCCAGACAGGATTTCTCATGATTGAATGGTGCGCTGGCGATCTGACACTCAGGGAAACTCACAACGGGACTTTTTCAAGTGATACTTCAGTGGAGGCCCGTTGACCTTCAGTCTTTAGCGTCGTGAAAAGGCCACGCCAGAAGCCGACACCGTAACAAATATGAGTGAGCGCCAACAGCGGCAAAGCGGAAATGCTTTTGATAATCCCGTGTCGAAAAGTTGAAAGCAGTGTTTGTAACAACAGCGCCATCAAATAGCCCGGCAGCGGCATCAACGCGAGGTTGATATTCCAAGCAGATGCTTGCGGCGACACATCACCACCTGTGCCAGGGAACACGACTTGCAGTTGAAATTTCCATGGCGCTAGTTGCACCAATAACGGCAGCAAAACCAGGTACAGGCAAAACAATGGCGGCACAAAGTTCAGTGCCGAACCGAACGTGGGATAGGATCGAAACTGCTCCGCCCTGCCCCGTCCATAATTCAGCAACATTTTGGCAAACGCCTTCAAACTGTGACGTGGACGACGCCAAACGATCAGTTGCGGGTCATACAGTAATCTACCGCCGCGCTTTTGCAGTTCATCCATCAACGCATTTTCCTCATTTGGATACAGCGCTTCGTTAAAGCCGCCGAGTTCCAGCAGCGACTCGCGGCGCGCCAGCAAATTGCAAAGAATGAGTTCTTTCTCACTGGCCTCGCGCACTTCGCCAACGGAAGCATATCGGGCGCGGCTGGGGCCAAACGCCAGCCAACTGCCCAAAACCACCGCGAACACCTGTTCCAACCTCGGCGCGTCCGACGGACAAAGATTAGGTCCACCGACGACCTTTACTTTGCTGTCCGCGAAGTGAGTGACGGCGCTGCGAAGACCGTCCGGTGGCGGGAGGGAATCGTCATCCAAAAAGTAGATCACTTCTCCGCTAGCCGCCTTGAGCGCGGCATTGCGTTGAACCGATGGTTGCCGCCCCCGCGCGATAATGATTTCAAGCTTGTCAGGAGGATAATCAAGTTGACGAGCTGCGGTCACTGCCTGAACATCCGACTGATCGGGCCGGGCGGCGATCAATACGGTAACGGTCGGCAAAGTTTCGCGCACGGCGGCAGGCTAAAGTTCAAAGTTCAAAGTTCAAAGTTCAAAGTTTAGCCAACCTGATGACAAACAGTTATTCGATATGCAAAGCGTAATGACAGTTGAACTCACTCGCGATTGTGAAGCGGTGCAAATCCCCGCGGGTTCTGTGCTGACACTACCGGCAGGTACGTCGGCAGACATTACGCAGGCGCTGGGCGGCACTTACACAATTCGCGCCCAAGGCGGGCTTTATCGGATAGCGGCAAAAGATTTGGATGCGCTCGGGGTAGAATCAGCTTCAGCAATGTTGCCTGCGAAGGACAAGCGAACCGCGAGCGACACTGCCTCAGTCGCCGTAAATGAAAAACTGATTTGGGACACTTTGAAAACCTGCTACGATCCGGAAATTCCCGTCAACATCGTCGATCTGGGACTGGTCTATGACATGCACATCGACACGTCACTCGAAGGGAAAAATGCCGTGGCAGTCAAAATGACGCTCACGGCGCCCGGTTGCGGGATGGGTGGCGTTATTGCCAGTGACGCGCAACAGAAGTTACTCGAGTTGCCTTTTGTGGATGAAGCGTCGGTGGAGATTGTCTGGGACCCGCCGTGGCATCAATCCATGATTACGGTGGATGGGCGTAATATCCTCGGCCTTGGATAACGCCGATAGACGAAGTTCGGTTCCAGGTTGGATTTCGATTCCGTTGGCAAAACACTTTGACAAACGGGGCAAGCAATCTCTAAATTGCCCGCCTCTGGTTGGGGTCGTAGCTCAGTTGGTAGAGCGCCTGAATGGCATTCAGGAGGTCAGGGGTTCGAACCCCCTCGGCTCCACCAAGACTTAAACCGGAAAAGTGTCCTGCGCTCACTTATTTTGCCCTCCTGTGAAAGAATGACTCTTCACGGATTAATCAGCGACGGGTAGCCTTTTGCCAGGAAAAAGACGTCATTGGGAGCCGCGGCATAGGGAGGCGCGTTGCCGTATTTGCCTGTATCCATACTTTTCGCGTATTGAATCATGCGGGCGTCGCGCCATTTGCGTATCGTGGCGTGACCATCGGCCCAACTGAACGTGCTGCTGTCACCGTGAAACGCGGCCGGTGAGTCGATTGTCTGGGCTGAGGTGTAGTTGGGCGGTATGCCTTGGCTGATGATCCACGAGCCGAGGTTGCCGCCGCGTGGGTCGTTCTCCTCCACCCATAGATAACGTTCGCTCGGATTCTTGAGAGAGCCTCCCTTATACAACTCCGGCACTTCCCCGTTCAGACTCCCGACAGGAGAAAGACTGCCGAAAGAAAAACCCGCCCCGACACGTAGTTTGTGACGCGTATCGCCGGGACAATGAACGATATCAGGATTCGACGCGTAACGATACAAGGCACCTTTCTTGTAGCCTTCCCGAAAAATTATCGTTTCACGCTGCTGCGGTGAAGTCCCGGCAGGTATGGCAGGCAGTGGATTCACATCCGAGTACCGCCACGGGATATCGCCTTTGGCGTTGGCGAATGTGAGGAAGTTGACAACTCGATCCTGGTTGTCGTCGTTGTAAAGCGTCCAAGCCAGCGCGAGTTGCTTTTGATTGCTAACACAGGTGGCCATCGTCGCCTTTAGCTTTGCCCGGTTGAGCGCCGGCAACAATAGGCCGGCAAGAATCGCGATGATGGCAATGACCACCAAAAGTTCGATCAAGGTAAAGGCACGGTGCCGACAACCGCACGAGGTAGAACGGGCCATGGCCGGAGTGTTGAAAGAGTAGGAATCCTTGGGCACGTGTCGTACACAAGTCACTCGGCAACAGGGAAGAAGTAATTGAATCATGGATGTAACAGTTGAGAATTCTGCTGGTGAGTATTCGATAATGCAAACAGGTTGAGTACTAAGAAATACGCATAGGGTGTAGAAGCACAGTTCAAAAGTTGCAACGCAAAAATTCTGTATTCCAGATGATTGATGGTAATTCTCTTCTTTGTGCCATCTGGAAATCACCAGTACAGCAACGACTTCCGATTGCATCTGGCCATAACACGACTCTCTCGGCATGTTCGATTAGCGCAATTGGACAGTCACAGGCTTGAGCAGCACCTCCAATCCCTCGCGGGCGGCGTCAACAATCACTGATTCGCCATGCATTGCTGCGAGATTGCGCGCCCATTTGACCATGCGTTCGATTTTTGCGTCATCGTGGCCCGGATCATGATGAAATAGAAAAAGTCGTTTGACCTCGGCCATTAGCGCCAAGGTAACGACATCATCCAGGCAACCATGCCCCCAACCGACGTGTTTCTTGTACTCGTCGTCGTCATACTGCGAATCGATGATCAGAACATCGGCGCCCTTGATAAACTCAATCAGCTTTTCGTCCTGCTTGCGGGCATAGATCATCGATTCATCCGAGGTTAAGGGTGAAGAATCTGGTGCGCTGCGCAAGCGCAAGTAAGGTTCATTGTCGGGCAGATAAACGACCGACCCGAAACTTGTAAACAGTCGGTACCCAACGCAAATGCCAGGATGGTTGGCGAAAGCGGCCCGCACCCGCACTTTCCCGATGTTGAACTCCATATCGTGGATTTCTTCCACGGTAATGTGACTGGGCATTTGCCGCATGCTGACAGGAAAGTAAGGGCTTTCCATTTGCGAGGAGAGTGTCACCTGCAACCCTTCACCCGAACCCTCGAAACCACGAATCCGCAACTTGTTTTGAGGGTTGTAGGCCGGGACAAAAAAGGGAAAACCCTGGATGTGATCCCAGTGAGTGTGCGAAATCAGCAACGTGGCGGTAATCGGCCGGTTATTGAATTCTTTCACCAACGCCAGACCCAACGGGCGAAGACCGGAGCCGGCGTCCAAAATGATGATCTCCCCTTCCGCCCGCACTTCCACGCACGAGGTGTTGCCGCCATAAATGACTGTGCCCGGCCCGGGCGTTGGAATCGAGCCCCGCACACCCCAGAACTTTATCTTAGTCGGCTCATTGGGCGATGCACTCGACGGTTGCGCCGTCACCGCTTGGACAGCACTCCGCGAAACGGGTGCAGCCGGCTGCTTTGTTCGTAAAGGTTCGGCTCGGCGTTTAGGTGAAAACAACTGCTCCAATAACTTTTCCAGTTGAGTGCGTTGAACCGGCTTGACAAGATATTCATCCGCACCTGCCTCCATTGCATTGAGTCGATCAGCAGGGTAGCCTCGACCGCTGGAGATGATGATTTTTGTCTGCGCCAGATCCGCTTCTTTGTGAACAAGCCGACACAACTTGAATCCATTGCATCGCGGCATGAGCAGGTCGCAAATCACCAGTTCCGGACGGTGTTTCTGAATCAACCTGAACCCAACTTCGCCCTCTTCCGTTTCGAGCACTTTCCAGCCATCGTCCGCGAGCCAACCCCGCAGCGTTGTCCGAAAAACCTGATCACCATCAATCAATAAAACGCTTTTCACAATTCTGGCTGCCCACACTCTTTCCAATTCTGGCAGAAAAACAAGCGTCGATTAGGGACTGTTCAGCAGTCACCAGGATCCATGCCACCCCGTTAGTGCTGATTCAATCGAGTGGCAACTCGCCCTTCCTACGCTTGAAAATCGAAGTAAGAGCTAAATTCACCGCGGATCATCTACTGCGCGCCGTATCGCGCAATTCCTTCGGTAGCCAGAGATTCAACAACGGTCCGCACATCGCTGTCGTCAGTAGCGCCATAAGTACCAGCATGGTGAACAGTTCACGCGTCAATAACTTCAGGTCGAGCCCGATATTGATGGCGACAAGCCCCATCAAAGCGCGAGTATTCATCAGGGCGGCAATACAGGCGGACTCGCGCCAGGGCTGGCCCGTCATTCGCGCGCCCAGGAAGCAACCGCCAAGCTTACCCGCGATGGCCATAAGTAGAACCAGCGCGCACCCGAGCCATGCCACGGGTGTTTTCAAAGAACCGATTTCCGTGTTCAAACCGGTGTTCGTGAAGAAAATCGGCACCATTGCCACAAGCACAAAATCGGAAAATCTTTCGCGCCATGCTTTCACGAGCGTCACCTCCTGATGCAAGGAAACTCCCAACAAAAATGCGCCGAAAATCGCGAAGATACCGAGGCGGTTGGTGGCCAGGCAACAGGCAAACAGCACCAACAGTAACAGTGCGAGATACGAAGGTGAAAGGCCACTATTGGATGAATCGTCGCGTGCGCTCCTTCGCCAAATCCCGCGCAGCCAGGGGCCGACCAGTTTCTGCACAAGCAGGAAAAGGGCGAGCACTCCGGCGATCTGTATGACAATTTGCCAGCCATCAAACTTGGAGGTCACCAGCGCTGTCGCGACCGCCAACAATATCCACCCAATAACATCATCGATCGCAGCAGAACTTATCCCCATTGCACCGATGGCCGTCCGTTCCAGTTTCATTTCCAAAAGGATTCTGCCCATGATTGGGAGCGCGGATATGGAGAGCGCTATGCAAAGAAACAATTGAAAGCCAAAGCATGGCGTTGCAGGCGCGAACTCGCGGTGCAACCACGGCCCGATCAAGAGGCCACCAATGAAGGGCGCAACGATTCCAAGGATGGAAACGGCCGTCACCGTCCGTGAACGTGAGCGCAAATGACCGTAGTCGAATTCCATTCCGACTTGGAAAAGCAACAGGATGAGCCCCAACTTGCCTAGTAACTGGAGAGACTGCTGGGTTTCGCGCGGAAAAAGCACGGGCCAATCCGATGGCCAGATTGCGCCGAGCGCCGAAGGACCAAGTAAAATGCCGGCAAGAATTTCACCCACGGCCAGCGGCTGGCCAAGCCGCCTGCCTAAACGACCGAACATCCAAGCCGCCGCAATAATGACCATCCATTGCAGCAACACCAGTTTGAGATGGCCTTCGATTGCCGTTGGGTTCATCAATAATACGTGTGCATATAATTGCCATTCGCTCCAGTGGCAAGCGGAAACAGCTCTTGTGTTGTGAGGATTCCAGGTGTGGACGGCTTTTAAGCAGTGTCTCGCGCAAGTCTAATTCGCCTTCGTGTCTGAGTTTGAATTTTTCCGGGGCTGGTCACTGGTTCGTACCTGAATCGGAGGTGATTTCCGCTCAAAGTACACAAAAAGCCCTCAACGTCGGTTGCCTCCTTCCGGGCCGACATCAAGCTTGCCAACACCCGGCGCCGTAAGCACGCGGCTGTTGCTTTTTGTCGTCACCGAGTACGGGAAGCCCGTTCCGGAACCAGCGGCGCCAAAGCGGCCCTTCTTATCCAATGCCACAAAGCTCATGCTGATGTCCGTGCCTTTCGGGTCCTGCCGGGCAATGCGCCGGATGGCTTCCAGACAGGCTTCCTGAGGGTGAAGTCCCTGGCGCATGTATTCCACAACCAGAAATGAACCGCAGTAGCGCATGATGTTCTCCCCGAGACCAGTTGCCCCCGCCGCGCCAACTTCATTGTCCACGTAAAGCCCGCCGCCGATAATCGGAGAGTCACCGACGCGCCCGGGAAGTTTGCCGGCCCAACCGCTGGTCGAGCAGCCACCCGCGATGTTGCCGTCCGGGCCAAGCACGAGCAGGGCGATGGTATCGTGGTTCTTGGGTTTGTCTCCTGGTTCCGACGCGTTCTTTTTGCTCGCCCGCTGTTTGCGCCACACTTCGTTGCGCTCGGCGGAATTGATCTCCACGGATTCCAGGTTCTCCTCCAGTGCGAACATTCTCGCCCCCTCCCCCACCAGCATGACGTGCGGCGTCTTTTCCATGATGCGCCGGGCGGCGGAGATGGGATGTCTGATTCCTTCGATCGCGGCCACGCTGCCTGCTCTGTGGCCGGGGCCAAACATGATGCAGGCGTCCAACTGCACCACGCCCGCTGCGTTGGGAGCGCCGCCCAAACCCACCGAAGAATTCCCGCGGTCGGATTCCGTGACCCAGATCCCCTGCTCTACCGCGTCGAGAATGGATCCGCCCGCAAGCAAAACTTTCAGTGCGGTTTCATTCGCCGGTTTCCCGAAACCCCAGGTCGAAACGATCAGTGGCAACTCTCCCGCACCGGCAGCAGGCTCGGAGCCAGCGCCGCGAGATGAGGTGCGAAGCGCTGCGCCGCCCACCAGTGCCAGCGCGGTGCTCGCAACAAATTTGCGTCGTGACATGCTGTTGGTCGGTCCAGGTTTTTGATTGGCTTTCATAAAATGCTTCCGTTGCGTCCGTTTGAATTGCCCATTTGTGAACGATTATACAAAAGGACAGTTGCGGCCAAGGGCAAAAGCGGGTATGTGGGCGCGAACATGAATTTTGAACCTGCCGGAGAGTTTAATTCCAAACCATTTTCGATCACGACCACGCTGCTGTTGATCGCGCTCCATTTCTCAACCGCAACGAGCATTGTGGCCGCCGAGGAAACGAAGCCGACGGACCAGCAGTCAAAGTTCCCCTGTCCCGAAAACGAAGTAAAACGCTACACCGCATATCGCGTCAGCGAACCGATCAAGATTGACGGAAGGCTCGACGAATCAGCCTGGCAACGAGCGCCACGCTCCCCACGATTCGTTGACATTCTCACCGGCCAACCGGTCATCCATGATACCCGTGTGTCGTTGTTGTGGGATGACGAGAACCTTTACCTTGGCTATCGGGTCGAGGAGCCATTTGTTCACGCCAAGTTCACCAACCACAACGACCCGATCTATTACGACAATGATGTGGAGTTTTTTATCGCCGGACGGGATGCCTATTATGAATTTGAAATCAACGCGTTCAATACCGTCTATGAAGTGTTTTTCATCTGGAACGAGGCTTACGAGAAGGGTGGCTTCGCTCAGGCTCCTGAATTCGAGCGGTCAAAGCTCACGCCATTCAACGGCGTTGGGTTTACAAATCATCCGCGGGGCGGTCGTCTCGGCCATTTCAACTGGCGCTATCCGAGAATGAAAACCGCCGTGTTCATCGACGGCACCGTGAACAACGACAAAGACCGCGACCGTGGCTGGACCGTAGAACTTGGGTTTCCTTGGAAGGGCTTTCACTGGCTGGCGAAGGCCGATGATCGTCCGCTGCCGCCGAAAGAGGGCGACACGTGGCGCATGGACTTCTCGCGCTTCAACACGTACAAGGAGGCGCCACCGGCGAAGGACTCCGGCGGCTGGGTTTTGAGCCGGCACGGTATCTGGGATTCTCATATTCCCGAATGCTTCCCCATCGTCCAATTTTCAACGAATGACGTTTCATCCCTCAAAGTTGAAACTGTGGTACCGCCTTGAGGTGGGTTACGCTATGGTCTGATTTCCCGGCGGCTACTGATGTCGCTCCTGGCGAGCACGAATCAGCGCCGCTTCCTTGGACAGACGTGGCAACTGTTACGATCACCAGCGGCACAGGCACCTTCACCGATACAAACGCCGGTGGACAAAGCCAACTGTTTCATCGCGTGAAACCGTAGCCAGTTTTCCGAACTGGCGCGTCCCGCGCTCGTTTAATCCCTGCCACCTTCAGTTCCTACTCAGACTTCACCATCTCTTTGGTCTGTATCAGAAACCAGCGTTCAATTTTCGTGACGTTGAAAATCTCCTCGCTATGGAGCCAACACGGGCAGCTAACGATCAGTGATGGACTTCACATCAATGGCCAATTGTGATGATGAGGATTTGAAGTTGCTGGTCATAAATCTCGTAAACTACCTGAGAAGAGTCGCCCCGTGGTTTCTAATGCGTCAACGCGAATAGGCCGAGTTGCCATTATGATTGATGGTCGCTGCGCAATCCGCGACTGGTTGTCTATGGGCACACCGCCAAATTCAAAAATTTGTAACGTTTCAGATGGCTCGCCCTATACTGGTTTGAACGTGCAATGATGACGACCTTATCAACCAACGCAGACGGTCCCACACAAGACGCCCAACTCGTCGCCGCCGTCCAGGACGGCGACGTGCATTCCTTCGACCCGCTGGTCGAACGGCATCTGGATGCGATACACGCCTTTGTCGCCCTCAAACTGCCCGTGCCGCATCTCGTGGACGAAATCACGCACGAGACCTTTGTCTTCGCCTTCCAGTCCATCGCAAAGTTCACTACTGACACCAGCTTCCGCGCGTGGCTCCGGGCGATCGCGGCGAACAAGGTTCGCGCCGAGATCGAGCGCTATTACCGTGAGGAACGAAATCGTCTGGCCTACAGCGAGCGCCGCTCCATCGAAGACGCCCTGCGGGCCACGGCGTCCCCGGATTCGCGGGA
This sequence comes from uncultured Verrucomicrobiota bacterium, assembly GCA_964651015.1. Classification (GTDB taxonomy): domain Bacteria; phylum Verrucomicrobiota; class Verrucomicrobiia; order Limisphaerales; family PALSA-1396; genus CAZYYS01. The sequence continues at coordinate 14,918 of CAZYYS010000027.1, read as the reverse complement.
AGTGGAGGCCTTGAACGACTGCCTGAAGCACGTTCCCGAGAAGCTCCGCACGCTCCTGAATCTCAAGTATCACGACGAGAGTTCGTCGGAGGAAATTGCCAGCAGCCTGGAACGCAGCGTGACCTGGGTCCGCACCACGCTCTGTCGGGTCCGGCAACAACTGCGGGAGTGCATCGAGCGGAAAGTGAAAGCGCAACCGTCATGATCCCGCAGGACCAACTGGCCTCGTATTTGGATGAAGCGCTCGACGCGGGACCGCGCGCTGCGTTGGAGCAGGCGCTGGAGCAGGATGCGGAAGCGCTCCGGTTCGTCATTGAGCAGCGCAACCTGGATCGCGCTCTCCGTTCCGTGATAGGTAGCGCCGCCCACAGAGAGCGGCTCAAGGAATCCATTCTCGCCTCGGTGGTTGGGGCATCCAGCAAACAGCTTCAAGCGCAAGTGCTGGCCGACACGTCGGGCCGCGAGATGCAAACTGCCGGTGGGCACTCCCCGGCGATTGGCTGGTCGCATCGCCTCCAGACCTGGATCGGCAACATCCAGCAGTATTTCAAATTGCCCCAGGTGGCGTGGCTCGCGTCTGCGTCGGCCATTCTTTTGCTTGCGGTTGGCACCTGGCTGCTCTTACGGCCAACTCCTCCAGGCCGCATCGTCATTGGCCAATTCGCCACCGTCGTGGGCGAGCCGACCCTGCGGCACGGGGGTAGTCGCCCAACCCTCAACGCGCAACTCGCGTCTCCAGTCCATTTGGGTGATCGCATCGAGACTGGTGACGCCGACAAGGCCGAACTCGTGTTCAAGGACGGCACCACGCTGCGTTTGGGTTTCAATACGGCGATCGAATTTCCGGCTCTCAACGCTCAACTCCCAACTCCCAACTCTCCTCTGTCTCGACCTCCGGAGATCAACCTGATGCGCGGCCAGATCTGGACCAGGGTGCAAAAGTTGCCCAACGGACCGCGCTACGCCATCCACACGGAGGCGGCGACGGCGGTCGCGCGGGGCACCGAGTTTGGGGTGAAGATTCAGAAGGCCACCGGCACGAACGCTTCAGTGCCGACTACCGTCCTGACAGTCAAGGAAGGTGCAGTAGATTTCTCCAACTCTCTGGGTTCCGTTCAGGCCACGGCCATGACGGAATCCACCGCTACAACCCAAGGCGCACCGAGTCAACCCGTTGTTTTGCGGGTTATCAAGACTTTCGATTTGGCTCCGGGAAAACAACTGAATGTCGGGGGAATAACTTCCATCTCCGACCAGGATTCTTGGACGTACCGAATGACATTTCCCCAGGGTTGGGTCGGGTTTTATGTCCGCTCGATTCCAGACGAGCTGGACGCGGCTGTTCGTCAGTTGCGCATCGTGCGGATCTGGCCTGGCTCGCCGGCAGAAAAAGCAGGGCTCGCCGTCGGCGACGTGATCACCCAAGTGAATGGCAAGTCCGCGACGAATCTTCAACAGGTGTTGACCGCAGTTTTTCAGCAGCAAGGCGTGCCTTTGGCCATGAGCACTTCACGTAATGGGCTTTCGCAGACAGTTTCGCTGTTAACGGCCAGTCATCCTTACGCCCTTCCCCTGAGTAGTGGGATGTCAACCGAGGTGGCGAGGGAAGTTTTTGAGGCCACTTGGCCTTTGATTGAGGCTGGCTGCCAGGAGGTATTAAGCAGCAATCAATGGCGTCAGCTGACCGAGGAATTTCAAACCGTGCTGGAGAGGTATCCCGCTGCTGGTGCGCTTCACAACAATCTGGCCGTGTGGCACGAAAGGAACAAACATGCCGGCCCGGCCATCCAGCAACTTAACCAAGCCATCGCCGCCGAACCAAACAACCCACTCTACCACTACAACCTCAGCAAGGTGTTGGCGAGCATCGGTAACTTCGAACGTTGGGCCGAGGAAGCAGAAAAAGTGGTCCAACTTGCACCAAACTGGATTCCTGGACTGATCGAAGTTACGCACGCTTACTCCGTCCTGGCTCGTTTCGACGAGGCCCTCGCGGTCGTGGAAGCCGGTTTGCAGGCAAATCCTGTTCACCCGAAACTTTGGGAGACGAAAGGATTTTTGTTGCTGACCAGTCAGCGGCCGCAAGAAGCGCTGAATGCCGTCAAAACGACCGTGAAGCTGGATGCCTTGAATGCTCAGTGGTGGTCTCTGCTGGATGCAATTTACTGGGCACTTGGAGACTCGGCGAATGCCGAGGCAGCTTCACGCAAGGCTATCGAGCTTGATCCGGGTTTTGCTGAGGCTCATCACAGCCTGGCAATAGCCATAATTTCGAGGTTCCAGAACCGTCTGCCCGAAGACGTGACGGATGCATCACCGGAGGAGCTGGCGATCAAGCATTGGAGAGAACGTTCGGCAGAAGAACTTGCGGTCATCACTGAAGCGGAACGCTACGCTCGCAGGGCGATCCAACTCAAGCCCGATGACCCGATCATCTACAAGGACCTTGGCCAAATCCTTCTCCTTCGCGGAGCGGTTGATGACGCGGAACAGATGCTGCGCACGACCATGGAAATAGAGCCGGGAGGACAAGGGGATGCATATGCGTGCAATGTTCTTGCTTCCCGCTTCGCCATTTGGGGTATCCGACTGGATGAGGCGCTTCACTTGGCGCAACGCGCTGTTCAACTGGCCCCGTCCGGCGACACTTGGGATACACTCGCCATGCTTCATTTCCGGCGCGGCGAGTGGGAGCAAGCCGAGGCAGCCTGGAAGAAATGCATCGAACTCGCCAGCCCCGAGGGAGAACCTGGAGCCTATTTTCACCTGGGTAGGGTGTACGAGCGGAAGCACCAAACCGCCTCAGCGATTGCAGCCTACCAAGAAGCGCTGAGGTTGCGTCCTGATTTTCCCGAGGCGTCGCGCGCATTGGCAAAGCTCTCGAGATAGAACTCCCGCGCGCTTTTAATCCGCAGGCCCATTCACCAAACAAATCAAATCGACAGTCAATCCCCACAAACAAACAAACGCGTAGATCGTCCCTATGAATCCTAAACCCACAATAGCTGCAGCTCTTAGCGGCGTAGCCCAGGTTGCTTTGGCTCTGCTTTTTTCCCATCCGTACACAATCACCGCCCAAACCTGGGTGACCCACTCCACTTTCCCCGGACAATCGAGGGCCGTGCTCCTTGCCCCGACTTCGTCTGAAACCCCGCCGCCTGCGCTTGTCGGCGGCTCCGCCATGGGAGGCCTCGTGGCGGTCGCCTCGGACGGTAGCAGTACCTTGATCAGTGGTGCTGGACCGGATGTTTGCCATCGCCTCGGCTACGATTCATACGGGGGAAACCTCTTCGCCGTCGGATTCTCCGGCGCGGCCCCCGGCACCTGGGCCGTGCATGAAAGCGCAGACGATGGCGTGAGTTGGGGACTCGCAGATTCCTTTTCGCTCACAGCGCAGTACAGTTCCGCCCGCGGCTTTGCCTCGGACGGTCAGGGTAATGTGTTCGTGTGTGGCGGCGCGACAGACTCCAGCGGCTCGGCGCACTGGATCGTCCGCCGGCGGGATGCCTTGGGCAACTGGAAGATCGTCCAAGATTACAGTATCAAACGCAACGATTGCTACGCCTCAGCCATGTGTGTCGCCAACGGCACGCTGTTCGTCGTCGGGCAATCCGCCAACAAATGGACGGTGCAGCGCGGGCGAAATCTCGCAGCCGCCTCCATCACTTGGGACACGGCGTACTCGTGGACGCCCGGCAAAACCGGTTCGGCCCAAGCCAATGCGGTGACCTCGGACGCCGCTGGGAACATCTACGTTTTCGGTGTCAATGGGTCGGCAGCCTTCGGATACGAGGCGGCAGCCACCAGCGCTGTGCTGCAAAAGAGCAGCGACGGAGGCAACACTTGGGCGGTTGCGGCGACCTTCAACCCTTCTGGCTCGGGTGCCAACCGTGCCCACGACCTGGCGTTCGATACCTCTGGAAACCTGTTTCTGGTGGGCGCGGCAAATTTCTCCTACTCACCCAAACCACGCACGGTAGTTTCAGCATGGAAATGGGTGGTGTATCGGCAGGACGCCACGACCGGCCTCTGGACGAGTGACTTTCCATTTGGCACGGATCCCGCCCAAGGCAACTCTCTCGCGAAGGGGATCTCGGCTGACGCAGCCGGCAATGTGTATGTCACGGGCACGGCCACGGATGTTGGCGGAAGCGCCAGTTCAGCCGTGCAACGCTTCCAAAACTGAAACTCTCAAGCACGATGCGACCCCTCCTACCGACACAAACGGGCCGGCGAATCGGAACCGTTGCATTGACGGCGCTGCTGCTGAAACTCTCCTGCTGGGGCGCCGACGAACCGGCTGCGGGCGGCCCAGCCGTCCCTTTTCCCACCGGGGCAAGAGTTACGCTTACTTTCGGCCAGTATGGGCTGAGTTTTGTCCGGAATAGCGGCCAATCGGATGCTGCCACGCGATTTGAGGTTCGCGGGCAGGGATACTGGCTTTCATTGGAGCAAAGCCAGGTCGTGCTGGCCGTGGCCAGCCCCACCGGTTTGGCCGTATCGCAGCCGGCGGTATGGGGCGTCTCTGACCCGTTCTCGTGGCTGTCGGCGATCACCCAACATCAGACTGCGATTCCGTCCCATGTTCCAACCTTTGGAACTTTCAACAATCTCGCTCCCGAGTTCCGCGAGATTCGCATGAAGCTGATCGGGGCAAAACCGGATGCCGGTATTACCGGTGAAGATGAACTGCCCGGCAAGTTCCATTACTTCATCGGCCACGACCCGGCGCAATGGCGGACCAATGTGGCGAGCTTCGCGAAGGTTCGCTACCATGACATTTATCCGGGAATTGACCTGGTCTTTTACGGCAACGAAGGCCAGCTTGAATATGACTTCGTCCTCGCGCCCGGGGCGGACCCGAAACAAATCCAATTCGCTATCGAGGGGGCCGATGGTGTGGAGGTGGAGGTCGACGGAAACCTGCGGCTCGCAGCGGCCGGTCAGGAACTTCGGTGGCGCAAACCGACGATCTATCAGGAGAGCGACGGCGTCCGAGTCCTCGTGGCGGGGGGATATGTGCTCCGGTCGGTCGTTACCGGCAGCTACGATGCAACGGTTCACGAAGTCGCCTTCCACGTCGCGCCTTACGATCACAATTTGGCGCTCGTGATTGATCCGGTGCTCGTCTATGGCACCTTCGTAGGGGGGGCTGACGGCACATCTCATTGCAGCACCATCACAGTCGATGGGAGCGGTAACGCTTACGTCGCGGGCAGCACTTCGGCAGCCAGTTTTCCGACTACGAATGCACTGATCCCAATCAAACCGGGGAGCGGCTCGGTCGGTTTCATCACCAAGTTGGATGCGAAAGGCCAAATAGTTTACTCGACTTACATCGGTCCCGCCGCAGGAGTATCGCGGCTAGCCGTTGACTCAGCCGATTACGCGCATCTAGTCGGGAGCACTTCTTCCGGGGCGTTTCCGATGGTGAACGCAGTGCAGCCAATCTACGGTGGAGGACAGAGCGACGGGTTTGTGATGAAGTTGACTCCCCAAGGCTCGGCTCTGATCTATTCGTCATTCCTTGGCGGCAGCGGAAATGATGAGGCGAGCGGGGTCGCGGTGGATGCTGAAGGCAGCACCTATCTCACCGGCAATACAACGAGTCGCAATTTCCCGCTGAAGAATGCAATTCAGACTCAATACAGAGGTGGCGACACTGATGGTTTTATTGCGAAATTCAGCCCGGCAGGCACAAACTTGGTCTTCTCGACCTATTTCGGTGGAACTGGTTTCGACTATCCTGGAGTGGTTGCGTTGGACGCGCAAGGAAGTGCCTACATCCCGGTATTCTCCTCTTCTGACGATCTCCCCACCAAGGCGGCATACCAAAGCACCGTTGCGGGCAATACCGATGGCTATTGGTTGGCGCTAAGCTCGACCGGTGCGTTGCTTTCCGCGTCCTATTTTGGTGGCACTCGCTACGATGTCATAAATGCTGTTGCCGTGGGAAGTGACGGCGACTTGTATTTGACAGGGGTAGCCAGCTCTTACGACTTCCCCATAGCCAACGCAATTCAACCTTGGATCAACGCGGCGGATTCACCATTTGGTGACGGCGCCAACACATTTGTTGCGCGTTACAATTCGCGATCAAATGCTCTGGTCTTTTCCACGTTTCTTGGCGGCAGCGTCAGGGACATCTCCTATACGCTCGCTTTGGATGCCGCCGACAACATCTACATTGGTGGAGGAACCTTGTCGCCCGATTTTCCGGTCACGGCTGACGCCTTCCAAATGTCGAACAACGGAGGAGACACAAGTTTGGGAGTTGGGTGGGAAGGAGTTGTTTCGGTCTTAAGCGCAGATGGCTCGGCACTGCTCTACTCGAGCTTTCTCGGAGGAAACAAGAGTGAAGTAGTATCTGCTCTCGCCGTTGACCGCGAGCGCAACGTTTTTGCGGCAGGGGGAACCCCTTCGGCGGCGTTCCCGATCGCACTGCCGGTACTGCCCTATCCCGGAACGAACTCAGCCTTCGTCGTCAAATTCAGCCCCATTGTTCCCGGTCCACCGCTTCTCCAAATTAACCGTGCCGCCAATGTCCTGCACCTCTCTTGGCCAGTCGAAGCGACGAACTACATGCTCGAAGCGACCATCTCGCTGCCGGCGGTTTCATGGTCCACGGTCACGAACACCCCCACCGTTACCGCGACGAACCGCAGCGTGCAACTCCCGCTCACCGGCCCCGCCCAATTCTTCCGCCTCCACCAGCCGTGAGCCGAGCTGGAGAACGCCAACGGCGTTTCAGCTTCCAGCCCAAGGTTGTCCCGGACATTTTCGAGGCTACCCTGGGTCAACGGCCAACAAGATTCTTCAACCCTGACAGGGTTGAAGCGCCGGTCCCCAAGGCTAGGCCGATGCACCCCTTCAGGGTTGCGGGGTCTTTTGTTGATCGCCACCCAGGGTAGCTCGCTGACGCAAGCAACCCTTGGGCTACAAGACGAAACGCCGTTGGCGTTCACCCTCAAGCACCAGCCGCGCTCCATGCTTTGCTTCTAGCGGCTTTGCGGCATACAGCGGGTTATTGAAAGTCCAATTTAAATAACAGGCGTTTATTGAAATGAGATGCGACTCACCAAATCTGGCTTGCCCCCCGAACGCCTCCTGCAACTGCCGCTCACCGGCATCGCAAGGTTCTTCCGCCTGCGCCAGCCGTGATACGGTAACGCCGGGTTCACGGCTGAGGCGCAGAAACGCGGAGAACACCTGGTTTCAACAAAACAGTGCCCGGATTGAAAGTCTCTGCGACTCCGCGTCCCGGCGGTGCCCAAATCAGAGCGTTTCACCAAGCTGCCGCCGGTGCGGCAGGGCGACGGTGCTGCGAGGCCTCGGCGATGCGATCCAGCAGCATCGTCCTGCCCATCAGACTCCCTTGACTACCTGACCTGAAACGCGCCGAGTCTTCGCAGAACTCAGCCTTTCGAAGGTCAGGTTTCCCGCAAATTGAAAATAAATGTAAGGCCGCAGTGCCCTCGTGTTATATCAGGGTGCAATTTGATGAATTTGCTCCGTTCAAACTTGGACCTGGCCGACGAGGACGCCCTTATCCTCAAGGTACAGGGTGGCGACTTGCAGGCGTTCGAACCGTTGGTCGATCAGCACCTGTCACATGTGCGCGCCTTTATTGCCCTGCGGACACCCGCCGCCCATCTCGTGGACGAACTGGCCCATGAGACATTCGTCCATGCCTTCCGCAACATCCATGAATTCAAAATCGGCACTTCCCTGGCGAACTGGTTGCGAGCCATTGCGTGGAACCTGCTCCGGGCCGAAATCCTGCGTTTCAGCCGGGAACAAGCCAATCACACTCGCTATGCCCAGGCCCGGCGGGTGGATCTGCTCCAGAGCCACAGCGACCTGAGCAGCTCACGCGAGGCGGAGTTCCTGGAACAGTGCGTGGAGCAACTGCCCGGTTCCATGCGCGAACTTCTGAACCTCAAGTATCACAGCGAATATTCTTCCGAGGAGATCGCTCATCGTATGAAGCGCAGCACGGCCTGGGTTTGGACCATGCTCTTTCGCGTGCGCCAGCAGCTCAAGGAGTGCATCGAACGCAAGCTGGAAAGGGGGTCGCCGTGCTGACTCAGGAACAGCTCATCGCCTACTACGAACATCAGCTTGCGCCACCGGCGCGCGAAGAGTTCGAACAATTGCTGGCAAACGAACCGGAGGCCCAATTGTCATTGGCGGACCAGGAGAACATCGACCTCGCGCTTCGTGTCTGCCTCGGCAAGGCGGAAGCCCACGAGCGGGTCAAGCAATCGATCTTTACCGTGCTGCGAGGCGCGTCCGTGTCGGAACTGACGGCCCAGGTCATGGAGGAAACACGCGCCAAGCAGGCCACTGAAACAACCGCAAAGATCGATCAAGGCGCAGCGCTGTGGGTGCGGGTTTGGCGCTTTGGCGCTCTAACGCTCCAACGGCTCCACGCTTCCACGTTTCAGCAGCGCATTGCTTACGCGGCCGGCGTTGCTGCGATCATCACCGTCGCTCTCAGCGCTTGGCTCTTCTTCCGCCCGGCTTCCATTGCGCCGGTCACCATCGGCCAGTTCGCGGTGGTTGTGGGTCAGCCGACCCTGCAGCACGGGGCCGGTCGCTCAACCCTCAACCCTCAACTCTCAACCCCAATCCATTTAGGCGACCGTCTCGAAACCGGCGACGCCGACAAAGCGGAAATCGTATTCAAGGACGGCACCACGCTGCGCTTGGGTTTCAATACGTTGGTCGAATTTCCGACTCTCAATTCTCAACTCTCAACTCCCAACTCTCCTCTATCCCGCCCTCCCGAGACCAACCTCCGGCGCGGTCAGGTGTGGACCAAAATTCAAAAGTCAACTAATGCACCGCAGTATGCCATTCGCACCGAGGCAGCGACGGCCGTCGCCCGGGGAACGGAGTTTGGGGTGAAGATTCAGAGAGCGGCGTCCACCAACTCTTCAACTCCCACCACCGTGCTTACGGTCAAGGAGGGTGCAGTTGACTTCTCCAATGCCCTCGGCTCGGTGCAGGCGACGGCTATGACGGAATCAACCGCGACACCCGACCGCTCGCCGAGCCAGCCGGTGCTTCTCAAAACGGTCAGGGAATTCGTTGTGAGCCCCAGCAAAAAAATCACCTTTGAAGCACAGCTGTCGGTGATCGATCTGCACAAATCAACGCTTCGCATGGTGTACCCCCAAGGTTGGGCTGGCTTTGATGTTCGAGCGATCCAAGACACCCAGAACACGGCGCTCAGACAACTGCGTATCGTGCGGATCTGGCCGGGGTCGCCCGCGGAGCAAGCCGGGCTCGCGGTCGGTGACGTGATCACACGGGTTAATGACCAGCCGGTGACGCAACTCCAGGAAATCCTTCGCCCGATTTTCCAACAGCCAGGTGCGTCCGTGACTTTGAGCTTTTCACGGAACGAGCTTCCCAGGACCGTTTCGCTGGTAACGACCAACGATCCCCACGCCGTTCCAACCGGTGAAATGGCACCCGATTTAGCCGGAGACCTGTATGCCGTCACATGGCCCTTGATTGAGGCCGGCTGCCAGGACGTGATCAGTCGCAATCAATGGCGTGAGCTGGGCCAAGAGCTTCGGAAAGTGCTCGATCGCTATCCAGATGCAGCCGCAGTCCATAACAATCTGGGCGTGTGGTATGAAGCGAATCAAGAAGTTGGCCCGGCCATCCAGCAGCTTCAGCAGGCCATTGCCCGCGAGCCCAACAACCCGCTTTACCACTACAATCTCAGCAAAGTGCTGGTGAGCATCGGCAACTTCGAGCGCAGCGCTGAAGAAGCGGAAGCGGTGGTCGCGATCGCGCCCCACTGGGAGCGTGGCATTGCCCACATTGGAGAGGTTTACTCGTTCCTGGGTCGTTACAACGACGCCCTCGCTGCGCTGGAACGCGGTTTGAGTGTTAGTCCATCTTGTGCCGCTCTATGGCATGTTAAGACCTCGGTTCTGCTTTACTCGCAAAAGCTGGATGAAGCGCTGACAGCGGCACTGAAGGCTGTCGAGCTGGAGCCCTTGAACGCGGATCGGTTCCTGCAATTGGCTTTGGTTTACTGGACGCGCGGACAACGGGAGGAAGGTGAAGCGGCGTCGCGCAAGGCTATTGAGATCGACCCCGGCTACCCGGAAGCGTACAACAGCCTCGCCGTCGATTTCATAGGCCGGCTTGGGGGTCGTCTGCCTGAAGATCCGACCGACGCTCCGCCAGATGAGCTCGCCATCGACCGATGGAGAGACCGCCCGGCAGGGGAACTCGCGGTCATCGCTGAGGCCGAGCGCCTGTCTCGCAAGGCCGTTGAACTGAATCCGAACGGGGCCAGCTCTTCCGTGAACCTCGGCAACATTCTCCTGCTTCGTGGAGCGGTTGACGAGGCAGAGCTGATTCTACGCAAGGCGGCCGAACTGGATCCCAACGGCCAGGCCGCGAGCGCCTATAATTCACTGGCTTACCGTTTTGCCGGGTGGGGCATCCGCCTGGACGAAGCGCTCCAACTTGCGCAACGCGCCGTCCAACTGGCCCCGGAGGGCTGGGCTTTTGATACCCTCGCTACGGTGCATTTCCGAAGGGGCGAGTGGGACCAGGCCGAAGCGGCCTGGAAGAAGTGCCTCGAACTGGCCGGGACACCGTCCGACCCAGCTGCATGGTTTCACCTTGGGAAAGTGTACGAGCGGAAGAACCAGATCTCCGATGCGATTGCCGCATACCAGGAAGCCCTTCGCTTGCGTCCAAATTACCCCGAAGCCACGCGGGCACTGGATAAAATCCGCCGATAACCCCCAAGCCTTGAAGCAATTCAGATTCGGGTCACCACTCAACCAATAAAGCCAAACCACAAACCAACTCCCCATCATGAAATATAGACACTCATTCATACTCGCTTCCAACTGCGCCGCCGCCCTCGCAATCGCTCTCCTTGCCTTTGTGGCCACCACCACCAACGCCCAAACCTGGGAGAACCTTGTCAACATTGCGGGCCAATCCTCAAAAGCGATCATGGTCGACCCAACTTCCCTGGCGGGTAACTGGCCTGATCTGGTTGCTTCCGCCGAAATCCCCGGACTGAGTGATGGCAACGGAACTCCCTACAAGATTTGGCGGCTCTCGCAAGCCGACACTGTAACGCCAAGCAACCCCGATCTGTCTCCTTTGAACGCCTCCGGAGCCATGGTGTATTCGATGACTACAGATCCCACGGGGAAGCTGTATTGGGCCGGCACCCTGAACCCGCTTGGCAGCGGCAATAAGTGGATCATGCGCCGCAGCGGTGATGGTGGAAGCACCTGGCAGGAGTTATTGCGCTGGGAGTTGTCCGCTGGAGCCTTTGCCCGGGCACGGAGCGTCACCGTGGACGACGCGGGTCGTTTGTTCGTCGCGGGCATGGCTTGTGATGCGGCCGCGTACCCACACTGGGTTGTGCTGAAGAGCGAGGACCAGGGTGTCTCCTGGGTCGTCACCGACAATTTCAAGGCGAACACAGCCGGCCTTATTTTCCCTGGCATCAACTCCGCCGAAGCCTTGGGGAGCGCCTTCGTCCCGGGCCGCAGTGGCGGTCTGTATGTGGTGGGGGCTCGTGACAACGCTTGGACGGTGACGCGCAGCCGGGATGGAGGAGCAACTTCGCTCATCGTTGATTCCTGGGTGCCAAAGCGAGGTCAGAAAACTCATGCCATCAAGGTGACCCCGGACGCCACCGGACGCATTTTTGTTCTCGGGGGCGTCGGTGGCCCCGATTTCTCGTCCTGGGTCATTCGCATGAGCGATGACAACGGTTTGCATTGGAGAACGATCTTCGGCCCTTGGAATGCCGCGAGCGGACTGCAGCGCGCCAATGACGTGACGATCGACGCGCAAGGCAATTTGTGGATTGCGGGGGTTGTTTACACCAGCACCACCGCCAAAGGGAAGACGACCTTGACTTCGGTACCCACAGTGGTGTGCCTGCAGGAGACCCTGACGGGAACGTGGAATGGCTCTCAAAACACGGTGGCTCCCGTGTCAGTTGGCAACGTGGGCTACTACGACCTGGGGGCGACGGCCATCACCGCTGACACCTTCGGTCACGTCTATGTGAGCGGAAATTTTAAAGCCAACGACACTTCGCCCTGGCAGTGGTTTGTGCAACGGTTTTCACCGTGATTCTGTATCTCGTTCCATTACGCAACAACTTGAACTCACTCTTAAGACACACTATGAAAAACCTCCCCAATCCATCGACAAGGAAAACACCACCAGGCAAGCGGTTCGCGTGGAAATGGTTTCTCCCCCTCGTGATGGTGACGTTCACCATCCTTACTGGGCTTCAGTTAAGGGCCGACGACTCGAACCCAACGCTAGTAGGCAGTTACGGTAACGGTGCTTGGGGCGTTTGCATCGCGGGCACGCGGGCCTACCTGGCTGGCGGCGGGCCCAGCTTGGAGATCGTGGACATCTCCGAACCCGCCAACCCTTACGAATTGGGAAGTTATGCGGCTGCGAGCCCGGTTTGGGGTGTGACCGTTTCCGGTAATTACGCCTATTTGGCCGCCGAAGCCACCGGTCTGATCGTGGTCAACGTGAGCGATCCTGCATTGCCGATCCGCGTAGGGGGCTACAACACGAGCGAGTCCGCCTACGACATATTCCTGACAAACAATCTCGCCTATGTCGCCGATGGCCAGGCGGGTTTGGTGGTAATTGACGTGAGCAACCCTGCGCTTCCTCGCCGGGTGGGCGGGTTGGGAGGCATGGGCGAAGTGCGCCAGGTCGTGGTGTCGGGGAATTATGCATACCTGGCGGATCGCTTCTGGAACGGGATCGCCGAGATGCAAGCGTACGGCGGCTTGCGGATCATTGATATCAGCAATCCCGCCAACCCGAAGCTCGTCGGCGAACAGCAGACGAGCGGTCAGGCGTGGTATCTCACGGTTTCGGGTAACGTGGCCTACGTCGGCGCCGACGTGTTGGAGATGTTCGACGTGAGCGATCCAGTCAACCCGTGGCGGATTGGCAGTTACGGTACGGGCGGCGCAGTGGCCCTCGACGGGAACCACGCGTTCGTGGCGAACTTCCAGTCGGGCTTGCACGTTCTCGACATCAGCGATCTCACCTCGCCGAGCCGGTTGGGTGGCGCGCAATGCAGCGGATATCCGCGCGGCATCGCGCTCGCGGGAGGTTACGCTTATGTGTCCGCTCAGACATCCGACCCGAATGCAAGCGGGGTCGGTCTTCAAATCTTCGATCGGAGTCCCGGCAACGCCAAACCTCCGGTCGCACTAAGCATCGCTCGTTCTGGACCTGTGCTCTCGATCAGTTGGCCGGCATCGATCACCGACGCGGTGTTGGAATCGACAAGCCAGCTTTCGCCCGCAGCGAATTGGTCAGCGGCACCTGAGACGCCGGTAATCGTCGGCGATGACAAAGTGGTGACGATTCAGATCGGGGCCGGTTCGAGATTCTTCCGATTGAAAAAAACGTGAAAGCAAGCTCCGTAACGCCGACTTTCCAGTCGGCTGGCTCTGCCGTTTGTAAAATCGGCGTTACGGGTCGGAGGGCCAAGTTGCACACGGGCCACCGTCAATGCGCTCCCGTTTCCAGAAAGTCAGGGACTCACGGAGCTTATCCCTCCAACGTGAGCGGCGGCTTCACCTTGATCGAGTTGCTGGTCGTGATCGCAATCATCGCGATCCTGGCGGGCCTGCTCTTACCCGCACTTTCACGGGCCAAGGCCGCCGCGCGTACCACCGAATGCCGCAACAATCTCCACACGCTCGGGTTGGCCATGCGGATGTATGTGGATGCTTACAATCGCTACCCGCCGACCACGGGGAGCGGAATCATGGGCGCGGGTAAGACCTACGGTTGGCTCATGATGGATGATTGGAAAGATATATTGATTCCCCACATCGGCGTACAAGGCGGCAGTTTTCCCGACAATTCAGCGACTATGCGCACGCTGCGCTGTCCGGAACTGGTCTCGAACGAGGACGGTAAACGCGGCCAGGGCCAGTACGCCATGAATGCATCCGGCACGGCCAAGTTCAAAGATGCTGCCAACCTCGGCCTTGGCGGTTTCGGGGAAGGCTGGAATATCACGCCCACGACGGAATCCAGCGTCCGTGCGCCTGCGGACCTGATCGCGGTGGGCGACATCACGCCGGGATTCACGGCAGGTGAGATGTTTTGGACCTCCGGCCACTTCGATGTGTGCTCGACCAACAGGTGGATGTCGCCCGGAACCAGCCACAGCCGTCAGGCGAATATGTTGTTTTGCGACGGCCACGTGGAGTCAGCCCGACAGACGAACTGGCTCTCTTCGTCCGAGTCCACCCGGTCGCGTTGGAACAACGATCACCAACCGCATCCGGAGACCTGGGTGAGACCGTAAATAGACCGGCAGCGTAGCGCCGGTTTTTCGTCCGGCGCACTGCCGACTCGAAAGTCAGCGTTACGAGCGGCTGCATCCGAATCTACGCCAGGTTTTGGAGCACACCTCCAGCGGCGCTTTTCAGTCGCGCACTTGATCTTCGAAACGGTCCCGTTCTCAACTCACCGCCTCACCATTCCGAAAGCGAACCGGTTGTCCCGCCCGTCCTCCGTACCAATCCTTGGAGGGTGTACACTCCTCGACGCTGTCGCGACCTCGCCCCCCCCTCCCGCAGCCAGAATCAATTTGCAATTACAACAATCTGAATTCACGCTCCAAAGCCAAATGCGACCAATGAACAAATTGTTAATTCGTAATTACCGGAAAACTTTTCAGCGTCCGCACCTTGGTTTTGGTTGCGGGGCGAGCTTCATGCTGGTAATGCTCGCGATGAATGGGACGGCGCAGACGCCGCCCCGAGTGATCAAGCATTTGACCGTTTACCAGGAGACTGGCCGTTTCGCCGGCTGGCCGGCCAATCACGGCGCGTGGTCTTGGGGCAACGAAATCCTCG
>CAZYYS010000026.1:479-28351 GCA_964651015.1 uncultured Verrucomicrobiota bacterium | reverse complement strand
GATGGAGGCGGCCATCACTGCCGCCGAAACCGGCCATTTGGTGTTCGGCACGTTGCACACCACCGGCGCGGCCAAAACGATCGACCGAATAGTGAACGCTTTCCCGGTCAACCAACAGGAGACGATTCGCATCCAGCTTTCCACAGTATTGCAGGCGGTGATTTCGCAGTTACTGATTCCCCGCATTGACAAGCCGGGACGGGTGGCCGTTTTTGAGATTATGGTCAACACACCCTCGGTCAGCGCATTGATTCGAGATAACAAGACCTTCCGTCTTGGTTCGGATATTCAGACGGGCGCGAAGTATGGCATGGTCACGCTGGATAGTTTTCTGCTCGACAAGTACATGCTCGGAATGATCGACCGTGAGGAAGTGGTAACCAAGGCCCAGGATCCGGTGACGATCCAGGCCAAATTACAAGAGCTGGAGCTGGCTCAAGCCACCGGCTCGGAACCGGGTAAACCTGGCGAACCGCCCAAGCCCTGAGATTAAGAAATATGGCAGAAACAAATGCCGATCCACTGTTGGCGCTGATCCGGGAACGCGACCTGATTGATGACTTGCAGCTTGAAGAGGTGATGGCCGAACACACCCGGAGCGGCAAGCCCGTCAGCCAAATCCTGCAGGACTTCGAGATTCTGGATTCGCCCACGCAGCTTCAGGTCATTGCAGATTATCTGGGAACGGAGGTTGTAAGCATCAACGAACAAGAATTGAGCGCGGAATTGTTGGGCGCCATCCCCCCCGCCACCGCTCGGATGTATCAATGCCTGCCGGTGGAGCTCAACGGTTCCTCGCTCAAAGTGGCGTTGGCGGAACCGCTGAACCCCGGGCGCGTTGACGAACTGACCTTCATCGTCAAGAAG
Organism: uncultured Verrucomicrobiota bacterium; assembly: GCA_964651015.1. GTDB lineage: Bacteria > Verrucomicrobiota > Verrucomicrobiia > Limisphaerales > PALSA-1396 > CAZYYS01. The sequence continues at coordinate 27,484 of CAZYYS010000026.1, read as the reverse complement.
GACATTCAACTCGTCGTTGCTGATCCCGCGCAGATCGAAAAGGCAATCAACAAATGGTACGGAGAGGACAGTGAGAGTGTTTCCGACATTCTCAAGGAATTGGGTGCCGACGCGGATATTGCCAAAGAAGTGACCGAGGCATCCGCGACTGACAGCGCAGCGGAACTGACCGAACTCGCCAACGAAACTCCGATCATCCGGTTGGTGAATCTAGTGCTCGCACAGGCCATTCAAGACCGCGCTAGCGACATCCACTTCGAACCATTTGAGGATGAATTCAAAATCCGTTATCGCGTGGACGGCGCGCTGTATGAAATGGCACCACCCCCGAAGCATCTGGCTTTGCCCGTGATTTCCCGCTTGAAAGTCATGGCCAACCTGAACATCGCCGAGCGCCGGCTCCCGCAGGACGGGCGCATCACATTTTCCATCGGAAATCGAGGGATAGACATGCGCGTCTCCACTTTGCCCACGCAATTTGGCGAGTCATTGGTGCTGCGTGTGCTTGATCGTTCCGCAGTTAATCTCGAGATCGAATCGCTTGGCTTTCCCAAGTATGTGCTTGAATACGTTAATGAGGCGATCCTGCGGCCCAACGGTATTCTCGTTGTCACCGGCCCCACTGGTTGCGGCAAGACAACGACCCTTTATTCGGCTTTGCGGCGGGTCAATTCGATCGATTCCAAATTACTTACTGCAGAGGATCCCGTGGAATATGACATTGAAGGAATCATGCAGGTGGCCATCAACGAAGCGGTCGGCCTGACGTTCAGCAAGGCCTTACGGTCATTTCTGCGCCAGGACCCGGATGTAATCATGGTCGGTGAAATGCGTGACTTGGAAACCGCTCAAATCTCCATTCAAGCGTCGCTGACTGGTCACCTCGTATTGAGTACGTTGCACACGAATGACGCACCGGGAGCGGTAACGCGTTTGATTGACATGGGGGTCGAGCCCTTCTTGATTTCTTCCACACTGATGGCAGTTCTGGGCCAGCGCTTGGTGCGCACCATCTGCAAGAAATGCCGCACGCCCTTTGAGCCGACGGAAAATCAACTATCGCTCCTGAACCTTTCACCGCATGATTTGGGGGACAAGGTCTTCTTCTATGGTCGGGGTTGCGAAAATTGTAATGACTCCGGCTATAAGGGCCGTCGCGGCATTTATGAATTGCTGATTATCAATGACGCGATCCGTGCGCTGATCAATGAGCGAGCTCCTACCGTGGTTCTCCGTCAAAAAGCCGTGGAGCTTGGAATGGTCACCTTGCGCGAAGATGGCTTGCGTGGCATCTTCGACGGAGATACAACCATCGAAGAAGTCGTGAAATACACCTGAGAAAAGGACAGTTATGCCAAGATTCAACTATGTGGCCATGGATTCACGTGGCAAGGAAACCAAGGGAACGATTGACGTGGCCAACCAAAACGAAGCCATTGCGCGCGTCAAAGAAATGGGCTTCTTTCCCACCAAGATTACCGAAACTGACAAGACCAAGGAAAAGGGCGACAAAAAGTCGAAGCCCGCCGCTCGGCCAGGCGCCAAAAAGGGCGCCATGAATATTAGTATCAAGATTCCCGGCCTTGGCGGCAAAGTGAAATCCAAAGTCCTGACGACTTTCACCCGCCAGTTGGCGACGCTGGTTGATGCTGGCTTGCCATTGCTGCGCGGACTGCGCGTGCTGCAAAAGCAGGAAAAGAATCCGAACCTCAGGGGAATCATCGGCGAGTTGGCCCTGTCAATCGAAGGCGGCAGTACTTTTTCAGAAGGCTTGGCGCAACATCCGAAGGTTTTCAATCGGTTATACGTGAACATGGTCAAAGCCGGCGAGATGGGCGGCGTGCTGGAAGTTGTCTTGAACCGGTTGTCCGAGTTCATGGAAAAGGCGCAGAAGATCAAAGGCAAGGTGATCGCGGCCATGTTTTATCCGGTTGCGGTCTTGATCGTGGCCGTTGCGATTCTCGGTGTGTTGATGGTGTACGTTGTTCCCAAGTTCCAGGAAGTTTTCGAGGGCATGTTGGAGGGCAAGAAGCTTCCCGCCTTTACCCGCTTGGTGCTCGGAATCAGCGCCACCATCAAAGACAATATTTTGATGACCGCCGCCGTTGTAGCGGCTGTGGTCATAGTCTTCCTGATTTTCATTCGCACCAAGTTTGGTCGCCGCGCTTTTGACAAAGTGAAGATGAAAATGCCGGTGCTGGGTCCGGTTATCAGCAAAGTGGCCATCTCCCGTTTTACTCGTACGCTCGGCACTCTGGTCAGCAGCGGCGTGCCAATTCTCCAAGCCCTGACAATCGTGAAAGAGACGGCCGGAAATGTGATTGTCGCCAATGCCGTTTCGGCGGTTCACGAAAGCGTGAAGGAGGGCGAAACCATCACCGCTCCGCTCGAAGCTTCGAACGTTTTTCCTCCCATGGTCATCAGCATGGTTGACGTTGGCGAGCAGACCGGCGCGCTGCCGGAAATGTTGTTGAAAATTGCGGACAACTATGACGAGGAAGTGGACAATGCTGTCGCAGCCATGACCTCACTCTTGGAGCCAATTATGATCGTCTTTCTGGCCGTTGTCGTTGGCAGTATTGTTATTGCGATGTTCTTGCCGCTAATCGAACTAATGAATAGTGTCGGCGATGTCGGCGGCGGCGGCGACAAAGACTAAGAAACTACCTACTTGCCGGGATCGGTTTTCAAAGCTACCGAGTCGCCTCGGTGGCTTTTTTTTGTGAACAAAGCACTTTTCTTGTTGACAGCAAACTGCGCCATGTGTAAATACAATGTAATTACATTGCATTGGCGTTTGTATTACATCTAGCTCGGTATGGAGTTCGATTGGAACAATCCGCCTTTCAATTTGAATAGCTCTTTGACGCCGAAAGATATTGAAGAATCTTTCGAGGATCCTTTCGCGGTGCGTTTGTTACCGGATTCGCCTCGGTTTTCAGTTCAGGCGCGTTTTTTTAACCTAGGCATGTCGGCAAGTGGCATTGGCATTTTCAGTGTTTACCGGACGAACGGGAAGCTCTTGCGGATCATTGATGCCCGCCCTTTTGAACCGGAAGAAAGGTTCTTCTATCAGCGGAAAATGGAGCAAACCTTGGGACAGTAACGGCAGAATGTCTGAGCATTTGAGTAAATAGTTGGCCATGAACGCGATTCTCAGTTGGGAAGAAGTGCCGATTTTCGATAGCGAAACGGCCGAGTCGGATTACTGGGCCGAAAATCGACTGGACGTCCGGTTGATGGAATCGGCGGTTGCTAGTGCCAGCGAGGCTTCGGAATCAGTGACGATTACCCTGCGGATCGATCCGCGAATGCTGGCACGGATCAAGCGGTTGGCCCGTTCTCGGTATTTGAAGTATCAAAGCATGATCAAACAATGGTTGAGCGAACGGATGGAGCAGGAATTCCGCAACCACTAAACTGCCGTTATCATGAAGAAAAGAAATCCAATCTCCCGTCCTTCGCACGCTTTCACTCTGATTGAGCTCCTCGTTGTCATTGGCATCATCGCGCTGCTGGCCGGTATGGTGGTCGCGCTGGCGCCGCTGGCCGTGACCAAACCAAAAATCAGAAAGACCCAGGCTGAACTGGCTCAATTAGTCACCGTCATCGAAGCCTACAAAGCCAAAAAGGGGTACTACCCGCCGGACAATCAGCTCAATGTAAAAAACCCGGCGATCAACCAACTTTACTATGAGCTCGTCGGGACGACCAACAACGGGACGGTCTTCATAACTTTGAGTGGGAAAGACTCAATCCCCCAAGCGCTCATCCAAGCCCAATTTGGTGTTGCCGGTTTTAATAATTCCACGAAGGCGGCCAAGGGGAGCGATGATTTCGATGTGCGGAACTTCCATCAGGGTCTTAAGGACATCCAGGCCAAGGTAATTGCGCTAGGCATAAGGGTTTTAGTCGCGCCCGTGGAAGGCCCAGGCAAAAACCAGCTGACCAACACGTGGCGTTATGTCTCCTCCAACCCGACGAATAACCCTGGTTCCTTCGATTTGTGGGCGGATATCTATGTCGGTGGGAAGACAAATCGCATCTGTAACTGGAGCAAGGAACCCATCATTATCGGCAACTGACAACAGCAACGCGAACCCGAATCACCCCATGACACTGATCAACAAACATCCTAAACTTGTCCGCCGGTTGCGCGTGAGTTGGTCGGAGCGCGCCTGGACGCCGCGGATTATTGTGCGGCCCGCAGCGCGGACGGCTCGTTCGTGTGTAGGGCGTGGTCACGCAAATTTCCCGGCCGTACAAGTCCGGCAGTTACGCACTTATCGACTCCAACCATTCAAAATCAACTTTATGAAAAACTCTTCACGACGTTCTTTTCCACCGCCTCGTGGCTTCACGCTGATTGAACTGCTGGTGGTCATCAGCATTATTGGAATCCTGGCCGGTCTTCTGTTGCCGGCCTTAGCGGCAGCGCGGAAGAAGGCTCAGATTGCCAAGGCCAATACAGAAATGGCCGGCATTGTTGCAGCCATTAACCAATATGAACAAGCCTATAGCAGGTTCCCGTCAACCAGCTCGCCAGGGGCAGCGGACTCTGTTACTCCCGCCTGTCCGGATTTTACGTTTGGCACAGTGCTGCCTAGTGGGACTGTCCTGACTGACAGAAATGGAGCGGCTTTGCCCGCTATTCAAAATGTAGGAAACAAGGGTTACCAGAATTGCAATGCGGAGGTCATGGGCATTTTGCTTGATCTTACGCAATATGGCGACGGCACTGACACTGTAAACAAAAACCACTCCAAGAATCCACAAAAGACCGTTTTTCTGAACGTCAAACCGGTGAGCGACAAGAAATCTCCTGGGATTGGCTTGGACGGTGTTTATCGTGATCCGTGGGGCAATCCATACATCATCACCGTCGATTTGAATTACGACAACAAAACGCGGGATGCTTTTTATCGTAACAACAGCGTTTCACAGCAAAGCGGCAGTACCGGTTTTAACGGCTTGTATGGCGTCACTGGGAACAATGACTTCGAGGTTAACTCTACAGTGGCGGTCTGGTCCTTAGGGCCAGATGGAAGGGCTGATGTTGGAATAAAGGCCAACGCCGGCGTGAACAAGGATAACGTTTTGACTTGGAAATAAATCGACCATGAGCGGAAACGAGAATCGACAGAAAACCAATAAACCTTGGAGGGTGCAGCGTCATGCTTTGCCCGAATCGGCTGTTTTGATTTTCTCTCCGAGTAGTGGTCGCCGCAAGGTTTCTGCTGCATCGGCTTTCACGCTGATCGAACTCCTGGTCGTTATCGCCATCATCGGAATTCTCGCGGGCATAGGCCTGCCGGCCATGAGAGGTTTTGGGAAAGCCAATGCGCTCACCGCAGCGACTCGTCAATTGCAGGATGACGTCTCGCTCGCCCGGCAGCGCGCCATCAGCGGACACACGGATGTTTACATGGTCTTCATCCCCCCCAGCATTGCAGATTACAGTCAACTGGCACTAAGTGACAGGGATAGGCGTCTTTTCACCAACCTCGTCAGCGGACAGTTCACGACTTACGCGCTGTTTTCCTTTCGCAGCGTGGGTGAACAACCGGGACGAAGCAACCCGCGTTACCTTACGCCTTGGAAAACGCTGCCGGAAGGAATGTTCATCGCCTCCAACAAGTTTGTGCAGCTCAACCCGGCGAACTGGCAAAGTATGCCGGACTACGGTCGTCCGTTTCAGTACGTTCAAGTTCCGTTTCCCACCGCCACGAATGCTACTTTTCCATTGCCCGCCATTGCCTTCGATTATCAGGGGCGACTACGGAGCGGGCGGGATGAAATGATCCCCCTGGCGCGCGGCAGTATTTTTTATGACCGGGATGCCAATGGTGGAATTATTGTCGGGCCGGGCGATTTGAAAGAAACTCCGCCAGGCAACTCCATCACGAGTTCCAACCAGATTCATATCGAATGGCTGACCGGACGCGCTCGGCTCGAAAGCCAGCAAATTCAATGAAGCTGACACAACATTTCTACGTACGGTCCCCGTCCGGTTTTCGACGCGAATTGGCCTTCACGATGATTGAAATCGCCCTCTGCCTGGCGATCATTGGGTTTGCGATGGTGGCGATCATTGGTGTGCTACCGACAGGCATGCAGGGTCAGCGGGATAATCGCGAGGAAACCATCATCAACCAGGATGCGACCTATCTCATCGAAGCCATCCGGGGTGGCGCGCGTGGCCTCGATGATCTGACGAACTACGTCGATGCCATCACCAACACCGTTACTGATTACAACCAAAACGGTAGAATACTAAACAGTTTTCCGCCCGTCGGCTACACTCAGAAATGGGGCTATGCCATCACGAATGGGCAGCGGATTATCGGTCTGCTTAGCACGCCCAAGTATCAGTACCTTCCGGACGGCGTGATTCGCAGCAATCATGTTGTTGCCTACCTGCGGGCCATCAGCGGATCAGCGGTGGAAAAAGCCACGAACGCGGACACGCGTTCTTTTGCGTTCCGGTACCGGATGACGCCGGAAATAATTCCGCACAATTTTTATGACCGGAACGAAACCAACTACACCTTGAAAGGGCTCTCCAATGTGGAGCGGCTCTCACGCTCGAATTTCTGGCAGTACGCCAAAAACCAGCAGCCCAATCTTTATGAAATGCGACTTTTGTTCCGCTGGCCGTTGTTGCCGAGCGGCGGCGTTGGCAATGGCCGCCAGATATTTCGAACCACCGTCGCCAGCCAGATGACCGCAACAAACGTTGGAACGCGGTTCCAACCCACCGCGCTCTATTTCTTTGAACCCCGCTCTTACGTCCGCGTGCCATGAAGATAAGAACTTTCAGCCAGGACAATCCATTTGAACTGGGGATGATTTTGGAGCGCGGCTGTCCCAGCCGCAGCGGGCGCCACTGCGGTCGGGACAATCAAGTGACCGGTCCATCCACCGGCCTCGGGCGTGCTGCGGCTGGGACAGCCGCGGTCCGTTTTGGTTGCGGCTTCGCCGCGCCATGTTTTTCCGATCAGCGTCGTCGCCGGCGGAACCGCTGCGCCTTTTCGCTAATCGAGATCATGGTGGTCGTTTCCCTGATGACGGTCATTGTCCTTGGGTTGATGGCGATGTTCGGTCAGACGCAACGCGCTTTCCGCAGCAGCATGACCCAGGTGGACGTCCTCGCCACCGGGCGGGCGACGATGGATTTGCTGGTGCGTGAATTGGAGCAAATGACCGCTGCCTACCGGACCAATGTCGATAATTTTTACGTGACCCGCGCCGACTTGGCTCCGTTGGTGCAAGTTCTGCCGGGCACCACCGAAAAGCGGACCAATGTGCTGGAGGAATTTTTCTTTCTCACGCGGGAGAATCAACAGTGGATTGGCACGGGCTACTTCACGACGAACAACGCGGGCGTGGCCACCCTGTTTCGCTTCTATACGAATGCGCCGGTGACGAGCATAGCGCACTTCACTTCGGCTTTCGAAAGACAAATATCTTTGGTAAATCAAAAATCTGCTTTGGCCAGTGCCAATCGCATCGCTGATGGGATCGTTCACTTGAAGGTCCAGGCGTATAACACGAATGGTTATCCGATTGTCCGCAGCCCCGATCTAAACTTGATCAGGGTTCAAACGAACGATTTTCCAGCGATGATCAAGTATTCCTTCCGCAGCAATGCGGTGCCCGCCTATCTGGAGGTGGAGTTGGGCATCCTGGAAGAACGGACACTGGAGCGCGCCCGTTCCATCCCGAACCAGGTTGCCCGGCGCAAGTTCCTGGAGGATCGTGCCGGCCAGGTTCATCTGTTTCGCCAGCGCATCCCCGTGCGCAATGTTGATCCCACTGCCTATCAATGAAACGCAACTCTCAACAAGGCGTCGCGCTGGTCATCACGCTGGTCCTGCTTTCGGTGATCACCTTCATGGCGGTCACGTTTCTCGTCGTAAGCCGGAGCGAGCGCCAGGCGGTTACTACTCAAGCCGACCAGAGCGATGCCCGGTTGGCGGCGGACGCGGCACGCGAGCGGGCGATCGCGGACATGATCGTGCCGATCATGGCTTTCTCCAACGCGAACGCATTTCAAATGCGCGTCTCCACCAATTTCATCAACCCACTGGGTTTCCAAAGCGCTCTTCCTCCCGACGGCAATCGTTATACCAATGTCAATTACGACGGCGCGGAGGTGGGAAGAAACAACCTCAGGCCACTTACGCCACCCCAGATGCAGCAGAACATCGCCAACTTGTTATATGACCCACGGCCGCCGGTCTTTATCCGCACCAATGGCGCACCGACGGGTGTCAGCGACTTTCGTTACTATCTCGATTTGAATCGCAACGGGCGCTTTGAGCCCACCGGTTTTGTACAAGCCACAAACAACCGCAATCAACCACTCGTCATTAAGGGCATTCCCGTGACCAACAATGTCATCGGCGACCCACAGTGGATCGGCGTGCTGGAGCGGCCGGAATTTCCCCATTCAGCCACGAACAAGTTTGTGCAACGGTTCGCTTATCTGGTATTGCCGGCGGGCGCGGCACTTGATTTGAATTACATCCACAACCAAACGCTTTCTGACACCTTAAACGTCAGGAACGACGGTTACCAACGAAACCAGGGCTTCGGTTCCTGGGAAATCAATCTCGCGGCCTTTCTGCGCGACCTGAATACGAACTTCTGGGCCTACAACTACAACCGGACGATTCCCCCTTACACCCCCAATGTTGGAACGGCTTTTGAGGATGCGTTTTCGCTGCTGCGTTATCGCTATGCAAACAACCTTAACAACCTGAGTACGTTCCAAGCTCTGTTTCCGCCTGCCGCCGCCGTCGCGTTCACCCGGGATGGCATTGATGGTTACGCGGATGGCCCGCTGATGACCAACGTGTCTGGAATTTCGTTAATACCTGACGACGTTCCCCGGCGTCGCTGGCCCGGCGCTGATAATCCGCAGCACTTCTTCAACGCGCAGGAACTTTTTGACACAAACAAGGTTGCCACCCCCTTCGTCAATCGCTTGCGTTTAGCCGGCGCGGCCAATAGCACTTACGATCGCTACACGTACTACCGGCTGCTGTCGCAACTGGCGACAGACTCCCCGGCGGAGCCGCCGCAAAAGATGAATCTGAACTACGACAATCTGGTCCGGGTCAACGCGGCGGGCGTGGCCAGCGCGACCAATTTCTACAATTGGCGGCCGCTTGATTTCTTCACCAACGCTGCGGATCTGATGCTGCGCTCGGCCACCAACCTGGGGATTTTTGGTTTGAGCACCACCAACATTCCGATTTATCCCACCAATTATTACACGCCCGCCGTGCATCGCCTGTTGCAACTGGCCGCGAACATGTATGACGCGACCACCAACCGCAATCTCACCGGCTACCCGTATCTGCCGTCGGTGTTTCGGCCGCGCTTCGGCGTCAACGGGACGAACATTTTCATTTCCGGCTACGTGGAGGAAAGTCCACAGATCCGTCCGCTTGCCCAGTTTCTGACGACGCCTGTCCGCCACTTGAATTTCAAGGCCGACCGCGACGCGTTGCAACCGGATGATCTGGTCTATGGCGTTCCTTTGGTCATCGGCGCGAAAGAGGGTTTCCCCAATTTCAACGAGTACTCCATGCAAAGCGTCGTGCAGGTGACACGCAAATTGGAGTTGCGCCGGGCGAACGCATTTTCCCGGCCTTTCGAAACCAATCAGATGTATGTCATCGGCATCTCCAACGTCTTCGCAGTCGAGGCGTGGAATTCCTATTTCTACACCAACGGCTTTCCGCGCGATCTGGACCTGTACGTGACGAATTTCCTTTCGATCGTAATGACCAACGAGAACGGTATCATTCGTTCGACCAACCTGGCGCTAAGACAAATCATCCCGATCAATATCCCTGCGAACACCTGGCAAGGTCTGGTGAACGCCCAGGTGGCTCAACAGTCGTTCCGTATTCCGCTGTTGACGAACGTACTCTATTTGTCCAATTCGGTTTATTCATCTCGACAACCTTATTTCCGTCCACTTAGCGTCGGGTTTGAGAGAGGTGCCGGGTTTGCCGTTCCGTACTGGGGCTTGAACATCACCAACAATCGTCTCCGTTACATCCTCGTCGATCGAGCGACACAACGTGTGGTGGACTACGTCAATCTGGCCAATCTGGACTCGCACATAGACATTACACGCGAGCTGATGGGGAACCTCAATATCCGAGGCGAGGCCAGTGTCATGGGCCAGCAATGGTTCACCAATCGCCCGCAAAACTCCACCTCCATCTCTACTCCCACTTACGGCATCATCAACCAGCTCGAAGTTTCCGCTGGAAACCAGCAGGTTGGCTTGGCTGATTGGAACAGTTACAGCCTGCAAGGGGTGAGCGGATTGGACAAAAACAAATCCATCGACGCTTTCCGGGTCTTCATGGGTCTGTCGCCGATCTATTATCCCGGCACGTTCAACTCAAATATTATTCAACAAGCGCCGTTCACACCCAGCCGCAAGCTTTACCAAAGAATGTCCTGGCAGGCCAACGATCCGCTGGTGCATTACACCCTGAATGACCTGGCCGATTTGATCCGCACCAACGATATCAATTTCATTACCCCCCCCAACCAGCCGGTGCCGGCGATGACCAATGTCGCAATCATCAACGATCGCTATCAGCCTTGGGGTGGCAACCCGAGAAAATCCACCGACCCGAACGCCTATAACCTGGCGCTCAAGGACCCGCTCGTAAGACAGTCGAGTGATTGGGACTTTCCAACGAACAAGTTTCCTAACCTCGGTTGGCTGGGTCGCGTCCATCGTGGCACACCCTGGCAGACCGTTTACTTGAAATCGACCCCGGTTGAAAACGCAACTTGGGCAAAATGGACCGGCAACGACATCAATCCGGTGCAGTCATTGCCGATGCAGGATTGGAACCTCTTGGATTTGTTCACCGTGTCGCCGAACGACAACGCCAGCCGCGGCCAGATGTCCATCAACAATTCCGACATCGCGGGTTGGTCGGCCATCCTCAGCGGTGTGATGGTGCTCACGAACAGCGCGACGGACAAGGAACTACGGGACAAGCCGCTCGAAACAAGATTCGATCCAGTGATCATCGAACCGGTCGGGCTGGACGGCACCAACTCACCGCTTTCCCGGATCGTGGAGGCGCTGAATCGTGACCGGGCCAACGTAGCTGTTCACCCGGATCAGACATTCCATCGTTTGGGCGACATTCTGGCCACACCCGAATTGACCGTCGCCTCGCCTTACTTGAATCGGACCAACAGCATTCAATTAGAGCGAGGGTTAAGTGATCCGGTTTACGAGCGCATTCCGCAGCAGATTCTCTCGTTGCTCAAAGTCGGCGAGCCACGGTTTGTGATTTATGCGTATGGTCAGTCATTGAAACCCGCGGACCGATCCATTCTTCAAACCGGCCCGTTCACCGGCATGTGCACGAATTATCAAATCACGGGCGAAACCGCCACGCGGACAGTCGTTCGCATCGAAGGCGCGCCGAACAACCCTCGCGCCGTCATTGAAAGTTTCAACGTGCTGCCGCCGGATTAGGAATTCTGAACCGTAAACCTCTTGTTGTTTCAATCTATGCGCTTGCGACCGATAACCTGGTTTGTGTTGAGCCTGATGTTTTTTGTGGCGGCCGCGATCGTGTGGCATTTAAGCAACGAGTGGCAGACCAGGAGAAACAACAATGCGTTACCCAACCAGCGCGAACGTTCCGTCCAACCGGCCAAGGGTGGCGCACCCAACAACACGAACCCTGCGCAGACTCCGCGCATCGCGCTGTTGAGCACTCCGACGCTGTCGTCGCAAAAGCCCGCTGCCACCAATACTTCGCGGTTCCCGTTTCGGCTTACTAACACCGCCAAAAACATCGACCAGTTGGCGCAGAATGGCAGGTCGGTGCTGCTGAGAAACGCGTTGATCGACACGGAGACTTCCACCGATCTGCCGATCCCGGCGCACCTGCGCGCGAAAGGCGATCCGGGCAGCTATGTGGTTCAGTCGCGCGGCCCGTTGGATGACGCTTTCCGTGTGTTATTGCGCGATGCCGGCGCCGAAATCGTTTCCTACATTCCCAAAGATGCCTATCTCGTCCGCTTGTCCGCCGCCGGGGCGCAACAACTGGCGAGCCATCCGCAAACACAGGTGGTCTTGCCCTTCGAACCGTATTACAAGCTGGACGAAACTCTGTTGAAACTTGCGGTGGAGGAAAAGTCGTTGCCTTCGGAAACCCGGTTGAACGTGGTGCTGTTTCCCGGGGAACGCGCCAATGCTGTGGATGAACTGACTCGGCTGGGAGTGGAACTGGTCGCTGAAGACCGCTCGCCATTTGGGCCAGTGCTGACAATCCGCGCCCCGGCCGATTCCCTGGTGGCGCTCGCTAATCTGCCCGCCGTGCAGGGAATTGAAATGCATCACAGCCGAAAAGCCGCCAATGACCTGACTCGCGTCCGCGTTGGTGTTTCGCCGGACACCACGGCAGCCACGAATAACTACCTCGGTTTGACTGGCAACGGGATTTTGGTCAACGTCAACGACTCCGGCGTCGATGCCTCAAACCCGGATCTGGCCGGTCGGGTGTTGGTTGAAACGCCTGCGACTTTGAGTGATCCGAGCGGACACGGAACGCACGTGGTCGGCACCATCATCAGCAGCGGCGCACATTCTCCACCCGGTACGAATGCAAGTGGATCGGTCGAAGGCGCGAATTTTCACGGGATGGCTCCCGCCGCGACGGCCTTTGTCCTGCCAATCGACAACTTGTTTGGCCCAATTATCAGCGACGCCTATTTGCAGGAAAAAGCAGCGGAGACGAACGCCTTCGTCTCCAACAACAGTTGGAATTACACCGGTGCCAATGCTTACAACCTCGCGGCGTCCAGTTACGACGCAGCGGTGCGCGATGCGCTGCCCGGCGTGACCGGTTCGCAACCCTTGCTGCTGGTTTTCTCCGCCGGGAATGCAGGTTTCGGCAATGACGACGGTTTGAGCGGCTTGCCGGACAGCATTGAGTCTCCGGCCACGGCCAAAAATGTCATCACGGTGGGAGCCATTGAACAACTGCGCAACATCACCAATGAAGTTGTCTTTACCAACTACGATGCGGAAGTGCCGATTGTGACGACGAATCAGGCCTTCCTCGGCGACACGGATTCCAACGATCAGGTGGCTCAATTTTCCAGCCGGGGAAATGTGGGGATTGGTCAGGAAGGTCTCACTGGCCGGTTCAAGCCGGATGTCGTGGCGCCGGGAACATTTCAGGTTTCCACCCGGCCCGTGGGTCAGAACTGGGACACGGCGGGCTATTACAACCCGACGAACAACCGGATTAACACCTTCTTCAATCAGGTGGTGCAGCCGGGTGACCTGAACAATTTTTCCATTTTTGTTCCAGACAACGCTTCCCAGTTGCGCATTGAGATCGTTCCCAATCCGGATTCGCCGATTCCGTTTCCGGACCTGCCTATCTACGTCAAGCAAACAGAATTTCCAAACACCAGCGACTATGACTTTGTGGGCACGAACCGGGTTTCATTGCCACCCGATCTGGCATTGGACCCGAAAGGTGCGACCTGGTATTATAGCGTCGGCAACCCTACGGAGTCGCCGGTGAGTTTTGATTTGCGGACGATTCTGGTAACGACGTTTGACAACGGCGATTACTTTCAGGTCCTCAGTAACCTGAACTACGATCTGGGGCCTTTTTACCGGTACGAGTCCGGCACCAGTATGTCCGCGCCGGCGGTTTCCGGCACGCTGGCCTTGATGCAGCAGTTTTTTGAGCAACGCCTCGGTCGCCAAAACAGCCCCGCGCTGATGAAGGCTTTGCTGATCAACGGTGCGCGCTCCGCCGGCACGCTTTATGATTTTCAAATCAACAACTTCATCAACTACCAGGGCTGGGGCGTCGCCAATTTGTCAAACAGCATACCTGGAGCCTTGACGAATCAAGCGGCGACAACTTTGCCGATGAAGTTCTACGATCAAAGTCCCGTGGAGGCGCTCGCGACCGACCAACGCAAAACACGCCGGTTGACGACGACTGCGGCAGCACGGGCTCAACCTTTGCGAGTGACGTTGGTTTGGACGGATCCGCCCGGCAACCCGGCCGCCAGCATCAAGCTGGTCAACGATCTCGATCTCATCGTCACCAACCTTGACACCGGCACAGTGTATTACGGAAACGATTTTCCGTCGGGCAGTGATTTCACCCAACCCGCAGACACAAATGCGCCTCCCAATCATGACGTGGTTAACAACGTGGAAAACGTTTATCTGCCCGGCTCACCCGATGCGCCGCTCGGCACAAATTATTCCGTGACCGTCGTGGGTTATCGAGTGAACGTGAATGCCGTCACCACCCAGACCAACAACGTCAAACAAGACTACGCGTTGGTGATTTCCAGCGGTGACAGTGAGATTTCCGAGGCATTCTCCGTCGCCGAAAACACATCCATTGTAACGACCGACAACGTCTTTGTGACCTACGTTACGAACAACGGAATCCCCTTGTCGAACCAAAGGGTCGGCGCCAATTCGGCTCTGCTGGGCACGACGAACGGGGTCACGAACCAGTGGAATTTTTACGTGTTCACGAACAACACGTTCACAAATGTTGCTTTTCTTACATTCCTGCCACCGGAACTTTCGATACCGCGCATGGGCACGCGCGAATTCAACCTGGACAATGCGACGCGGCTGCAAGCGGACATCGACCTTTATGTCTCCACAGATCCATCGCTCACCAATCTGAATCCCGATGCCGTGAGTGCGGCGCTGAAATCCCGGAGACGCGGCGGAACCGAGAATGTTGTCATCTCCAACGCTCCGCCAAACCAGATTTACTACATCGGCATCAAATCCGAAGACCAGATGGCCTCTGAGTATGGGTTTCTGGGTGTTTCGAGCTTTTTGCCCTTCAGCGAGTTGGATGCTGACGGCAACTTGATTGTGCGCGGGTTTACCGTTCCGGCGGAGATTCCCGACGGCACCCCGGCCAAACCGGGTGGCGTGCTGGTCTTCGGAGTTGCCGCTGAGTCGCTATCAATCCGCAACGCGATTGTCACCAATACCATTACTCACGAGTCACTCGGCGACTTGCTGGGCAATCTCAGCCATGACAATCAGTTCGTCGTCCTCAACAACCACCGCGGTGCGCCGCCGGCAGGGCTTACCTCCGGCCCGTACACCTACGTTTACGATGACACCCAATCTGGCGCCTTGACCGGCTACACCGCAACCGATGGGCCTGGCAGTTTGCGCAATTTCATGGGTGAAGACACGGTTGGCGTCTGGTTGCTCACCGAGGTGGACAATTCCCTGAATCAAACCGGGCGGGTGGATAATCTCACATTGAAACTACAACCTCACATCGAAGGCACTAACGATGTCGTCATCGCGGGCAGGAGTTTCTTCTACGACTTTGTCGATGTACCGCCGGAAGCCACCAACCTGACCGTGACCGTCATCAGCGCCGCGCCGTTGGAGGTTTACCTGCGGCGGAATGCTTTCCCGACGCGCACCGACTACGACAAGAGCGGCTTTTTCCTTCCACCGGGCGGGTCCTTGTCGATCGGCCTGGCCGACAGTCCCCCCATTAATGCCGGGCGATATTACATTGGTGTTTTCAATCCCAGTTTTGTGCCGGTGGCTGTCCGAATCATTACAACGGTCGGCCTCGCCCTTACGCCGGCTTCCGAACGGATTTTTACTTCCACTGGCGTGCAACCCCTTTTGGATGACGCCGTGACGGTGGCGACCCAAACCATCACAAATGACAATCGAGTGAGCACGGCTCAAATCGGTCTTCGGATCGACCATCCGCGCGTGTCAGATTTGGTGTTGACGCTCGTCAGCCCGGGTGGGACGCGCGTATTGCTCTCGGAGAATCGCGGCGGGTCGTCGCCTGATGGCTTTGGCGGTGTCATTTACACCACCAACTATTTTCCGACGACCACGTCGGGTGGTGGCATCGCAGCGTTTACGAACATACTCACTCCTGTTCCGACGTCAGGCATTCTGATCGTTGACTATGAGTTCTTCACATTTGCGGACTCATTGCACGCTTATTACGAGGGTGGGCTGATCCTTGATACCGGACTGATTAACGGATCAGGCCAGGTTTCTGTCAATTACGGACCGGGCGCTTCCACAAATATCACGATTATCATGAATGAAGGTGGCAACACCAATGAAGGTACTGTGTGGAATTACACGGCATCCGTGGTGAGCGCGAGCACGAATTATTTTACGTTCACCGAGAATACGAACCTGGCGCCGGCGCTCATTAAGTTCACACCGCCACCGTTCGGCAAGGATACCAATTCAGCCAGCTTCGCTCTGCCGGAAACGTCACTTTCCGTGCTGGCAGCCGAGCCAACGCGTGGCGACTGGAAACTGGAAATCCTGGACAATCGCGCCACCGCCGTGGGCAAGCTTCTGAGTTGGAAGCTCGACCTCGTTTTTGAAAACACCGCTCCGAAGGCCACGCCCTTGTTCCACGCCGTGCCGGTGACCGAAACGGTTACTGCCAATTCAACCAACTATTTCTTCGTGGATGTGCCGATCTGGGCAAGTTTTGCGACGAACAGTATTATCAACGCCTCCGGTCCGGTTGATCTGATCTTCAACCAGAACGGGTTTCCGGGCATGGGCGTTCCACTCGATTTTCCGCTCCTCGCCGGTGTGACCAACGCCAGCGTGACTTTGTCCACGAACAGCATTCCGCCGCTGGTTTCCGGCCAGCGTTATTTCCTGGCCGTCCGAAACACGGGTGCCACGTCCGTCTCTTTCACCATTGAAGTCGAATTTGACATCACGACATTGACGAACGCTGTTCCGCTCACGAGCGATATCGCCCCCATTTTGATTCCGCGTTACTTCCAATTCGACGTTTCCACAAACGCCGCGGCTGTAGCCTTTGAGCTTTACAACTTGAGCGGAAACGCCGAGCTGGTGGTTCGCCGGGGTGCGCCACTTCCGGACCTGGCGAGCTTTGATTACGGCAGCTTCAATCCGGGAACCAATGCCGAAATCATTACTGTCTTCAAGGATTCCTTCCCTGTGCCGCTGACGGCGGGGCGCTGGTATCTTGGCGTGTTCAACCTTGATGCCGTCAACGTCAACTACACCATCCGCGCCACGGAATTCACAAATTCCGAACCCACGGTCATACGGTACCAGGTAATCAGCAACTCGTTCTGCCTTACTTGGACCTCCATCCCGACCATCAGTTATTACGTGCAGGGAAAGATCAACGCCAATGATCCCGTTTGGAATCCAGTTTCGCCGACCATCGTTGCGACCGGCCTGGAAACCACCTATTGCATTCCGTTACCCTCGCCCTATCAGTATTTCCGCGTGGTGCGTGGGCTCGCTCCCGTCATTCCCGATCCCAATATAGTCAACACGGTGCCTGGCAATGGCATCCGCTATTTCTACGTTGATGTGCCGACATGGGCGAATTTCACCACCAACAGTCTCCTGACGGCCAATGGCCCGCTCAACCTGTTGTTCAATCAAAATGGCCTTCCAACGGGTACCAGCCTCGGGGATTTCACGCTGCTGGCGAACGTCACGAGCGGTGGCAGCACATTGGCAACGGGTGGAGTCCCGCCGCTCTTGCCCGGGCAGCGTTATTTCCTTGGCGTGCAGAACACCAACGTCACCCCGGTTAACTTCCGCCTACAGGTCGAGTTCGACATTACGACACTGTTGGATCGGGTGCCGGTCACGAGCGAATTACCCACAGGGCCGATCCCGCGTTATTTCCAGTTTGACGTTTCCACCAATGCGCTGGCGGTCGCCTTCCAAATCCTGAACCCGAGCGGCAACGTCGATTTGGTGGTCCACCAGGGATCGCCGCTGCCGACTCTGAGTTTCTTTGATTATGCGAGCTTCAAACTCGGCACCAATAACGAGGCGATCACGGTCACGACCAACTCCGTTCCCGCTCCCTTGGTGCCGGGCTTCTGGTATTTGAGTGTTTACAACCTCGATATCACCAACGTGACCTACACCATCCGCGCCGCGGAATTCACCAACCTCGAACCCGTGATTGTGAGTGTCGTCACGACGAGCAACGACGTGTGCATCACCTGGGTGTCGTTGCCAGGGGCGAACTACCTGGTGCAAGGCAAGATCAGCACGAACGATCTGACCTGGACGACCATTTCGCCCACGGTCAGCGCCGTCGATATCGAAACGACGTATTGCATACCGCAGCCCACACCGTATCAAGTGTTCCAAGTGATTGAGGGCGCCCTGCCGCCGAGCTTTGGCAGCATTTCGGTGGGTACGAATGGTTTCGTGCTGCAATGGACGGCCGGGGTCAATCAACAGTTCCAGGTGCAATGGACGCCGACCCTCGCTCCGCCGGCGTGGACAACTTTCACGAACATCGTCACTTCCGGCACCGGCACGTTCATCTTCGTCGATGACGGCACGCAAACCGGTGGTTTAAGCGGGGTGCGTTTCTATCGATTGCTCGAGTACCCCTGATGCGCTCCTTGGTGCTCGCGCTGAATCCGTCGATTGATGTCGAGTGGCGGCTCAAACACGTTCAGTGGGAGGAAAAGAATGATGTGCAATCGCAGCGTCGCTGGGCCGGTGGCAAAGGCGTCAACGTGGCGCGCTGGTTGAAACACCTTGGCGGCAAGCCACAACTGCTCCTGCCGCTCGGTGGTCATGCAGGCGATGAACTCGCCGGCTATCTGCGTGCCGAAAAAATCCCCGCGAAAATCATCCGACTCCGGGAGTCCACGCGCGTCAATATCATCGTCACGACGGATGCCGGACGCCAGATGCGATTCAATCCCCCTGGACCAAAACTTTCATGTCACGAATGGGATGAGATTTTGAAAAGCGTGGAGCTACACCTGAAACGAACCTGCGGGGGGCAAGGCAGGTTACGAGCGAAAGCCCCTCACCCGTCCTTCGGCCACCCTCTCCCCATCAAGTGGGGAGAGGGTCGGAGTGAGGGGGTGCTCATTCTCTCTGGCAGCCTGCCGCGTGGTGTGCCGGTCACGGCCTACGCTCAATTCATCCGACTGGCGCGCCGTTTCGGAGTCAGGACTCTGCTCGACTGCGAAGGACCGGCGTTGACGGCGGCGGTCAAGGCGCGTCCATTTCTCGCAAAACCAAATGAACCCGAACTGGCCCAATGGTGGCGCAAGCCGCTGCGCCCCGAAGCGGAAATTGTGCGCGCCGCCCGCGCGCTGTCAGAGCAAACGCGGGGTTGGGTTTTCGTATCACGCGGCCCAAAACGAAGTCTGCTGGTGAACGTCGCAGAGAATTTCCAAGCCTTTGCTGCGCCAACGCGCGTAAAACCACGCAACACCGTCGGGGCGGGGGATGCGTTGCTCGCGGGAGTTGCGAAAGAAATTGAGCGCGGGTCATTGCCGGTGGACTGGTTGCACGCAGGGCTTTCTGTGGGAACTTCGGCAACACAATGCCAGCCCGGTTGTTTGCAACCGTGATTTACGTCCTCCTTCAAGAGTTTCCAAAAGGGCATGATGCACGCGCCGCGGTCTTCCGCTGCTTCTTTCCTTTTCTCACAGACAAAAATTTCCCATATTTCCAGATTATTTGATTCGCGAAATTCGCAGCACATGAGCAAAGAATTCATCCGCATCGGCGGTGCGCGTGAGCATAATCTCAAAAATCTCACGCTGGAAATCCCGCGCGACAAACTGGTGGTCATCACCGGCTTGAGCGGGAGCGGCAAATCGTCGCTCGCGTTTGACACCATTTACGCCGAGGGCCAGCGCAAATACGTCGAGTCTCTGTCCGCCTATGCCCGGCAGTTCCTCGATCAGATGCAGAAGCCGGATGTGGACTACATCGAGGGTCTGTCGCCTGCCATCGCCATCGAGCAGCGGAGTTCGGGGACCAGCCCGCGTTCAATTATCGCCACGACCACGGAGATATACGACTACCTTCGGCTGCTTTACGCGCACATCGGCCAGGCGCATTGTCCAGAAACCGGCGAGCCGATTGTCACGCAAACCACCAGCGACATCGTCGATAAAATTCTCACCCTGCCCCCCAAAACGCGCGTCATGCTGCTCGCACCAATCGTGCGCGACCAAAAAGGTGAATTCCGTGACGTTGTGGAGCGTTTGGCGCACGATGGATTCGTCCGCGCACGGGTCGATGGCGAATTCGTGGAACTGGCCGCCAATGTGCGCATTAAGCTCGACCCGAAACAGAGGCACACTATCGAGGCTGTGGTGGATCGCCTGATCATCGACGAAAAGATTCGGGTGCGGTTGAGTGATTCTGTAGAGACGGCGTTGAAATGGGGCGGGGGGGTGATGGTGGTCCTGCATCAATTACCGGAGGGCAGGGCGGGCAGTCCGCTGCCCGCCGCTCGTGGCAAAACGGACGACGCCGCGCCCGGAGTGACGCGCCCTGCCAATGATGAATGGATTGAAACTCTTCATTCCAATCGCAATTACAGTCCCGCCACGGGGAAGAGCTACGAGCCGTTTACGCCCAAACATTTTTCGTTTAACTCGCCAGCAGGCGCTTGTCCGGTTTGCCATGGCCTCGGCCAGAAACTGGTTTTTGATGAAAGCCTTGTGGTACCTGACCCTGAGAAAACACTTGAACAGGGAGCGGTTTTGCCGTGGCGGCGCGGCGGCAAACGGATAATTGTTTATTACAAGGCAATGTTGCGGGCGGTGACGCAGCATTTTCAACAGAACATGGAAACTCCCTATAAGTCATTGCCGGAAGGATTCCAGCGGACGCTGATGTGGGGTTCTGGCGAGACGGAGATTGATTTCCATTTCTGGCGCGCCGGCAAGATGAGCAAGATCACCCGTCCATTTGAAGGGGTCATTCCTAATCTCGAACGGCTTTACCAGGAAAGCGAAAGCGAATTCACCAAAAACCGTCTGAAGGCTTTCATGAACCCGCGGTTCTGCGACGCCTGCAGTGGAAAGAGGCTCAAGCCGGTGATCCTGGCAGTCACACTGGGCGACGCAGCACTAACTACGAAATCCCGGATTCCTGGCCTCTCGATCATGGATGTGTGCGCGCTGTCCGTCGATGCGGCGGACAATTTTTTTACCACGCTCCAGCTCACGAAATTTCAGCAAAAGATCGCGGGCGACATCACGAAGGAGATTCGCGCGCGACTCGGTTTTCTGAAAAACGTCGGGCTTGGCTATCTGACGCTCAACCGCGAAAGCGGCACCTTGAGCGGCGGCGAAGCACAGCGGATTCGTCTGGCGACCCAGATTGGCGCCGGGCTGGTCGGCGTGCTCTACATTCTTGATGAGCCGAGCATAGGCTTGCACCAGCGCGACAACGAGCGGCTCCTGGCAACGCTCGAAGGCTTGCGTGACCTCGGCAACACCGTGTTGGTGGTGGAGCATGATGAGGAAACCATCCGTCGCGCCGATTACCTGATCGACCTCGGTCCGGGAGCCGGTGTGCGCGGCGGTGAAGTGGTGGCTGCAGGAACGCCGAACGAAGTTCTCGCCAACCCGCACTCGCTCACCGCTCAATATCTAATCGGCGAACTCTCCATCCCGATCCCGAAGAAACGAATCTTACCTTCGGCGGAACGCGGTTGGCTGGAAGTGTTGGGCGCAACAGAGAACAACCTGAAAGACATCGATGTTCGAATTCCGCTGGGTACGCTGACTTGTGTCACGGGAGTCAGTGGTTCGGGCAAGAGCACGCTGGTGGATGATATTTTGCGGCGGGCATTGTTTCGCAAATTTCATGGTTCGAAGGAACGGCCGGGGGCGCATCGCGCACTGGTCGGTTTTGAAAACCTGGACAAGGTCATTGTCATCGACCAGACGCCCATTGGCCGCACGCCGCGAAGCAACCCCGCAACCTACACGGGCATGTTCAATCATATTCGCGATTTGTTTGCCCGTCTGCCCGGCGCGAAAATTCGCGGATACGGAGCTGGCCGTTTCAGTTTCAACGTCAAAGGAGGACGTTGCGAGAAATGCCAGGGCGACGGGCTGATAAAAATTGAAATGCATTTCCTGCCGCCGGTTTATGTAACTTGCGAGGCGTGCAACGGTCGCCGCTACAACCGGGAGACGTTGGAGATTACCTACAAAGGCATGAACATCGCTGACGTGCTCGCCATGACCGTCGACGAGGCCGTCAATTTCTTCCGAGCCGTGCCGCAGATTTACGATATATGCCTGACGCTGGCAGAAGTGGGTCTGGGTTACATTGGTCTCGGTCAGTCGGCGACGACGTTGAGCGGCGGCGAGGCGCAACGAATCAAACTCGCCGCCGAGTTGAGCCGCAAAGAAACAGGTCATACGCTTTACATTTTGGATGAGCCGACAACCGGATTGCATTTCCACGATGTGGCAAAATTGCTCGAAGTGCTTTTCAAGTTGCGGTCTTCGGGCAACACACTGTTGGTCATCGAGCACAATCTTGACGTGATCAAAACTGCTGATTGGGTCATCGATCTCGGGCCGGAAGGCGGCGAGGGCGGCGGCCGGATTGTTGCCGAAGGGCCGCCGGAAAACATTGCCAAGCGCTCCACGAGTTTCACTGGAAGCTATTTGCGTCCCGTCCTGTCCGCACAGCCGAAAATGGTTGTCGAGGTTTAATCGCTGGTTCAATCGCGGTCCGTGCGTCGTTGCAGCATCATTTTCGGAATTCATTCTTCCGTTTCGGTCTCGTTGCGCATAATCTTGGCCCGTGGCCACGCTCAGGTTGCTTGTGATTTTGTCGATGCTGGTGCTGGCGGAGGTGCGACTTGTCGCCGCCAGTGCCGCGGAGAAACGCGCCTTCAAAGTCGCCGGTGATTTTTTCGACGGACTTTTTTGGGATCAAGCGGAAAAGGAGTTTGCTGATTTCGCAAAGCAATACCCGGATTCTGAGCGCAAGGTGGAGGCAATTCTGTTGCAGGCCCAGGCGCGCTACAAACTCAAGCTTTACACGGGTGCGATCGACTTGCTGTCCGCGAATCTGAGCAAGGCCGGTCCGTGGGCGGATCAATACCACTTCTGGCTGGCACAAGCCGCTTTTGACAGCGGGAGTTATCAAGCCGCAGCGGATGGCTTCGCCAAAGTGGTCAACGACTTCCCCAACTCAACGAACCGTCTGAAGGCCAGCATCCTCGAAGCTTCGGCGCGTTTTAATTTGAAGGACTGGCCGGCGGTGACCAACCGACTCAACCAGCCCAACGGAGTTTTTCAACAGGCCGCGAAAGCCACGCCGGACAATGAATTCGTCACGCGAGGGCATTTGCTGCTCTGCGAAACCCTGCTGGCGCTGAAGGATTTTGCGGCGGCGGAAGCGACCGTTCGATTACTCGGCTCTAAAACGCTGCCCCCAGCCCTGGATTGGCGCCGACAATTTTTACTCTGCCGCATTCAACTGGCAGTCGGACGCACGGCCGAGGCATTGGTCAGCGCAACGAATCTGGTGGCCCTTGCGAAGCCAGGTTTCCAGGCGGAGAGCGTAGCGGGGACTCTGGAGCGATTGAACCAACTGGAGATGGCCACGGCGGTTTACGAAAAAAACCTTTCGCCCGAATTGCCGGTTGAACAACGTCGAACCGCTCTGCTGAAAGTTGGGGAATTATCCCTGGCCCAAAACAAGGCCGCAGACGCGATCGCCAAACTTGAAAAATTCCTGAACCAATTCCCCAATGACGCTACGTCGGATATGGCGCTGCTGATGCTCGGAGAATTGCGCCTCAATCAGTATGCGGTCTTGCGCGAGGGAAACGCAAAAGTGGAGAAACCGGAGTTGCTTGCGGCCAGCACAAATCTTTTGCCGCAGGCGTTGTCACACTTCGACCGCATTGTGACCGCATTTACCAACAGCGAGTTCCTGGGCAAGGCACAATTGGGTCGCGGCTGGTGTCTCTGGAGCCAGGGAAAAATCCCGGAGAGCAAAACGGCATTTCAACTGGCTGCTGACCGGTTGCCAGCTTCCAAAGATCAGGCCGTGGCCCTCCTCAAGCTGGCGGACGCTCAATATGAACAAAAGGATTTTGCGGGCGCGGCAACAAACTACAGTTTGCTGATTGACCGCTACGCTTCGGTGCCGGAAGTCCAAAACAGTCTGCTTGAGCCGGCGCTTTACCAACTGTTGCAGGCTAATCTCACGGCAACCAACCTAATTGGCGCGACCAATGTGTTGGGGAAAATACTGACGTTATATCCAAATAGTTTTTATCTTGACCGCAGCTACTTATTGGTGGGGCAGGGCTTGAATCGTTATGGAGAGCCTGCCAGAGCGCGCGATGTTTTTTCCGAACTCGAAAAGCGAGTCCCGAACTCGGTCTTGTTGCCGGAGGTTGAACTGGCCATCGCGCGCACCTACGAAAGGGAGAAGAACTGGCCAGCCGCAATCAGCAAATACGATGCGTGGGTGACGAGCTTCACCAATCATCAGTCACTTCCACGCGCGGAATACTGGCGCGCCTGGAACCATTACCAAGCTGGCAATGAAACCAATGCCTTGGCATTATTCACAAATTTTGTAGCGCGCTTTCCCACGAACGAACTGGCACCGCTCGCCCAGTATTGGGTGGCCGATCATTTCTTCCGGCAGGGGGATTTTCAGAATGCGGAAAACAATTACCAACTCTTGTACCAAAAGTGGCCGCCCTCGGAGCTTACCTTCAGGGCCCGAATGCTGGCTGGTCGCGCCGCATTTGCGCGTCTGGGATATGCGGATGCGCGCAAATATTTTTCTGAACTGATCCCGCTACTGATTGCGGCGACAAATAGCCCACGGGAACTACTGGCGGAAGCTTATCTCAAATTGGGTGACACGATATTCGAGCAGTTTATTGCGGATCCGACAAGACCGAGGGAAATCTTCAGCGAAGCGCTGAATGCTTACAACCGCGTGACACAGGATTTTCCAACCAACCGGCTTGCAGCATTGGCATGGGGTCGAATCGGTGATCGTTATTTCCAACTTGGTGCCGATGACCCCAATCGTTACGAGCTAGCCACCAATGCCTACCAGCAAGTGCTGAGCCCGCCTATTTCTCCTCACGCCGATGTGGCTGCCCGCAGTCAGGCGGAGTTTGGGTTGGCCATGGTGTTGGAAAAACAGGCGGCTTTGAAATCCGATCCAGAACGAACTCAACTGATGGAACTTGCACTGCTCCATTACTTGAACGTGGTGTTCGGCAAGAATTTGGTCGGCGAGGAGAAACCGAACCTTCACTGGGTCAAGCTGGCCGGTGAGTCCGCCGGCGGCCTGGCGGAAGCGTTGGGGCAGGGGGAACAGGCCATAAAACTTTACCAGCGCCTGATCGAACTATTCCCACCTTTGCAGCCGGCGCTCGAAAAGAAAATCGACAAGGCGCGCGAGCAATTTCGGATTGGAAAAAACTAGAAAAACCCCTCGCGGCGTAATTTGACAGCCAGTCGGTCGGTTGTTACTTTCGATTGCGATGAACGCCACTGCCCAAACTGAACCCGCTGTAAGACTGACTGAAAACGCGGCTAACCGCGTCAAAGCCATGTTGGCTGATCAAGTTGAAAACACTGGAAAAACTCTGCGGGTTTACGTGGAGGACGGTGGCTGCTCCGGCATGCAATACGGAATGGTGTTCGACGAAAAACGGGCAGACGATGCAATCGGTGAATTCTACGGCGTCTCGGTGCTGGTTGATCCCTTCAGCGCCAATTATCTGCGTGGCACCGTGATTGACTTCTCCGATGCGTTGACTGGTGGCGGATTCAAAATCTCCAACCCCAATGCGCGGCAAAGTTGCGGCTGTGGCAAGTCATTCGAGGCTGCGGCGGGTTCGTAATCATGCGGTTTGACAATACCGTTCCGTGCGAAGCGGAGCGGCTTCTTGCTTTGCGCGCCGCAACCGGTTCCGTTTGATTGAAGCCGTGATTGGTAAATCTTGAAACCGGAGCTTGCCGCGTTGATTCGCGAGCACAACTTCAACTAGTTCCGCGAAATTCTTTACGGTTTTCCCGAGCCAGCCGTCGCGGAGATTTTTTAAGATCTCGACCCCACAAAGCCATACTGCCCCGGTTGTTGCCGCGCGGATTGGCAGCGGAAGTGTTCGACTACTTGCCTGTTGAAGATCAGAAGAAGATCGCGTCGGCGCAATTCGTCGCGACGCTCGTGAACGTGCCGGGTTTGGTCATTTACTTCAGCATCGCCCACTTGATTTTGCATGGCACGCTACTGCGACGGCGCTTGACGTTTCGCTGTTCCCTTCTTAGAGTTGCAATGTCCGTGGGGAGCTTTGAAAGCTGAGAGGCCCGAAAGGTTTCGGGCGACCCATGAACCTGATCCGGGTAATGCCGGCGTAGGAAACTCTGGACGCTTCAGATTCTTCGCCTGCTTCCGCCGGTCTTGAAAGGAAATTTATGATCGCAACGAAAGAATCCTTCGAGCCGCACAGCAGCGAGCAACTACCCAACTCCAGACGCGTTTATCTGCCCGGCCAAATCCATAAGGACGTCCGCGTGCCGATGCGCGAAATCGCGCTCACGCCTACGAAGGGCATCAACGGTCGCATCGAAGTGAACGAAACGGTGCGAGTCTATGATTGCAGCGGACCTTGGGGTGATCCGGATTTCACCGGCACCGTCGAGGAAGGGTTGCCAGCTTTGCGTCGCGACTGGATTCTGAAGCGCGGTGATGTGGAGGAATACACCGGGCGCGAGGTGAAGCCCGTTGACGACGGGTATCTCACGGAGAAACATCGTTCGCTGTCCAAAGCCAAGCGCCAGGACGAAACCGGTTATCGCCTCGAAGGCCTCACCGCGCCGCGCCGCCGGCCACTTCGCGCCAAGGCCGGCAAAGTCGTAACACAACTTGCCTACGCCCGCGCCGGCATCATTACGCCCGAGATGGAATTCATCGCCATTCGCGAGAACATGGGCCGGACGATGATGGAGAATGGAGGATTGAAGATAGCAGACCCGTCGCGCGACATCGTCCGCAACGATTTACACAAGCAGCACGCAGGCTCGGCTCAATCTTCCATCCTCAATCCTCCATCCTCATTTACGCCTTCGGTATTCCAGCGCTTCCCCCA
>CAZYYS010000026.1:0-469 GCA_964651015.1 uncultured Verrucomicrobiota bacterium | reverse complement strand
CCGGCCCGCAGGGCCACGACGTGCGCAACGGACTGCCGAAGCTTCGTCAGCCGTGGATCGATGCGCGCATCGCGCGCGGCGACGCGAACTTCTCGCAGATGCACTACGCGCGGAAGGGCGAGATCACGGAGGAGATGCGCTTCGTCGCGCTTCGCGAGAACGTTGACCCCGAATTCGTCCGCAGCGAAGTCGCCGCCGGCCGCGCCATCATCCCGAACAACATCAATCACCCCGAGTCCGAGCCGATGATCATCGGGCGCAACTTCCTCGTGAAGATCAACGCCAACATCGGCAACAGCGCCGTCGCGTCCAGCATCGAGGAGGAAGTCGAGAAGATGCGCTGGGCCACCAAGTGGGGCGCGGACACCGTCATGGACCTCTCCACCGGCAAGAACATCCACGCCACGCGCGAATGGATTCTGCGCAATTCCCCCGTGCCCATCGGCACTGTGCCGATCTATCAGGCGCT
>CAZYYS010000025.1:25592-28494 GCA_964651015.1 uncultured Verrucomicrobiota bacterium | reverse complement strand
GGCTGGTGGGATTTCGGCACCGGCGCGCTCGGCGACATCGCCTGCCATTATTTTGATCCGGTATTCCGGGCGCTTAAGCTTGGCGCGCCCGTCAGTGTGGAAGCCTCCTCCACCCGCGTGAATGAGGAAACCTATCCGCTGGGATGCATGATCACGTATCAATTTCCGGCGCGCGGCAACCTCCCCGCCGTGAAGCTGGTCTGGTACGACGGCGGTTTGCGCCCGCCGCGGCCCGAACAACTTCAGGATGGCGACCTTATGGGGGACAACGGACTTCTGCTGGTTGGCGAACGAGGCATCATAACTTCCGACTGGACCAGATGGCGTTTGTTTCCGAAAAAACTGGCGCGCGAATACGGCGAACCACCGAAGAAGCTGCCGCGGTCGCCTGGCCACCACCAGGAATGGATCGACGCCTGCAAGGGCGGTGCGGCGGCCGGCTCGCACTTTGATTGGTCCGGACCGATGACCGAGACGGTCCTGTTGGGCAACGTCGCGTTGCGGGTCAGCCTGCGGGAGGAACTCACCCGCTTTAGGCTGCTATGGGATTCAGAAAAGTTCCGGTTTCCCAACCTGCCGGAAGCGGATGCGTGCCTCCGGCGTGAATACCGCCCGGGATGGGTGCTCTGAGATCCGAGGCGGGACCGCACCGGGAATTCTTATTGACCCGGACTAAACAAGGAACCCAAATATCATCATGTCCAAACAACCAATGACCCGGCGCGATTTTCTTGCCACCTCTGGAAAAACCACGGCCACTCTTGCAGCCGGCACCGCATTACTCACCGTTCCGCGCCTCGCCCGTTCGCAACGTTCCGGCGAGCAGATTGTTCTGGCGCTCGTCGGCGCGGGCGGGCGGGGCGCTGCGCACGCCGGTGGTATGTCGCGATTGCCCGGGGTTGAGTTCAAGTACGTCTGCGACGTGTGGAAAGATCGCGGCGCGGGGATCATGCAGGATCTGGAAAAGGTACAGAAGCGCGCGCCCCAGCGCATCTCCGACATGCGCGCCGCGCTCGACGACAAGGAAGTGAACGCCGTCGTCATCGCCACGCCCGAACACTGGCACGCGCTCGCCACCGTGTGGGCCTGTCAGGCGGGCAAGGATGTTTACGTGGAGAAGAACCCGTCCATCTCCATCTGGGAGGGTCGCAAGATGATCGAAGTGGCGCGGAAGTATAAGCGGATCGTGCAGGTCGGCTTCCAGAATCGTAGCGGTCCGTATGCGGCCTCCGCGCGGGACTACATCGCTAGCGGCAACCTCGGGCGCGTCGTTCACGTGAAGGTTTACAACATGCTCGATGGCTCCAAATGGGAGCCCAAGCCCGACAGCGAACCACCGGCCGGCCTGGATTGGGATGCGTGGCTCGGACCGGCGCCGTACGTTCCTTACAATACCGGCCGCCATCTCAACTGGCATCCGTGGTGGGATTACAAGGGCGGCACGCTCGCCGACGATGCCAGTCATCAACTCGACCTGACTCGCATGGCGCTGGGCGATCCGCCGCATCCGAAATCCGTGCTCTGCATCGGGGGCAATTACGCCTTTCAGTCCAAACGCGAGGTGCCGGAGTTCCAGTGCATCACTTACGACTACGGCGATTTCGCGATGACCTGCGAGAGCGGCAACGCCACGAATTACCTGCGCAAGTTTCCGGGCGAAGTACGCTATGGCGACAAGTGGCCGCACTGGCCGACCTCCGCGACGCGCGTCGAGATCTACGGCACGAAGGCGATGATGTATCTCGGCCGCCACGGTTGCGGCTGGCAGGTGGTAGTGGAGGGCGGGAAGCTGATTGATCAGGACAAGGGCTACTTCCCGGACAAATGGCATCAGCCGAACTTCATTGATTGCCTGCGCGCGCGAAAGCAGCCCAACGCCGACATTGAGCAGGCCCATCACAGCGCGTGCCTCGTTCATCTGGGCAACACCTCGTATCGCGTCGGGCAGAAGCAACTGATGTTCGATGGCACCACGGAACGATTCACCAACAGCGATGCTGCCAACGCGCTCCTCAAGCCGGCGTATCGGAAGCATTACCGCATTCCGGACCAGGTTTAACGCTGTGCGGGAGTGATCCCGGTGAACCGGGAGTTGGACGTCCTGATTGTCACCGACACTTTCTTCACACTTGGAATCTCCACGTGGTAAAACTCCACGACCATCTGAGACGCCGAACTGGAATGTTGCTTGAAGAACGCAAAGATTCACGGTCCGGCGTGGGCCGATGTGGACGCGTGCAACTTGGTCGCTCGCGTTTCTGAATGCTTGCCGAATGGCGGGCGGAAGCAGTAAGAAGCGGCATGCAGCAGAACAGATTTCCCCGGCGACAAATCGTCCACGTCGCGCTGGGATTGCTCTTCTTGACCGGTGGCTTTGCCCTGATCGACAAGGCAAACGCCGCTGAGGGCAACGTATTCCGCGCCGGCGCGTCCGTCGTGGACATCACGCCGACGAACTATCCGGTGATCGTCAACGCCATGTTCACCGAGCGCTCGGCCACGAAAACCATTGATCCGCTTGCGGTCCACGCCCTCGCCCTCGATGACGGCGCAACTCGCCTCGTGCTTGTGGTGGTGGACACCTGCATGATGGCGCGCGATCTGATTGACCGCGCCAAGGAGCAAGCGAGCCAGGCCACCGGCATCCCGACCTCCAAGATGCTCGTCGCGGCCACGCACACTCACTCCGCGCCGTCGGCGATGGGCTGTCTCGGCAGCCGCCAGGATACGAATTATGCCGCGTTCCTCGGGCCGCGTATTGCGGAGGCGATCATCGGCGCGGTGAAAAACCTCCAGCCCGCGCGCATCGGCTGGGGCGCGGTGGACGATTGGGAACACACTTTCAATCGGCGCTGGATTCGCCGCCCGGACAAATTGCTCACGGACCCGTTCGGCGACCGCA
>CAZYYS010000025.1:0-25492 GCA_964651015.1 uncultured Verrucomicrobiota bacterium | reverse complement strand
CGGCGCTGGATTCGCCGCCCGGACAAATTGCTCACGGACCCGTTCGGCGACCGCAATATCCGCGCGCATATGCATCCCGGTCACGAAAGTCCCGACGCGGTTGGCCCGTCCGGCCCGGTGGATCCCGGCTTGTCCATAATTGCGGTGCAGTCGCCCGACGGCCGGCCAATAGCCCTGCTCGCGAATTATTCGCAGCACTATTACGGCTCGCCGTTGCTGTCATCCGATTATTTCGGGCGCTTCCGACGTCACGTGGCTGCGCTGTTGGAGTCGACCGCGAGCGCTGGCACGAATGACTTCGTGGCCATGATGTCACAAGGCACAAGCGGCGATTTGATGTGGATGGATTACAGTGCGCCAGCCAGGGACATCGGCTACGACGCCTACGCCAAAGCGATCGCGGAAAAGGTTGCGGTCGTCGTGCGCAACCTGAAGTTCCACGACTGGGTTCCACTCAAGATGGCCGAGCGTACGCTGGCTTTGAACTATCGCGTGCCGGATGAAGCCCGCCTCGCTTGGGCGCACAAGATGGCAATGAGTTTCGCCGGCCGCCTGCCAGGTTCACTGCCGGAGATTTATGCGCTCGAAGCCATTCACCTGCACGAGCGGCAGCGCACCGAGTTGAAACTTCAAGCGCTGCGCATCGGCGACCTCGGCATCGCGGCGTTGCCGAACGAAGTTTTCGCCCTCACTGGCCTCAAGCTCAAGGCCCAAAGTCCGCTCGCGACCACGTTCAACATCGAACTCGCCAACGGCGGCGAGGGCTACATCCCGCCGCCCGAACAGCACAAGCTCGGCGGTTACACGACCTGGCCCGCGCGCACCGCTGGGCTGGAAGTTCAGGCCGAGCCGCGCATCGTCGAAACATTGCTCGACCTGCTCGAAGAAGTTTCCGGCCAGCCGCGCCGCGCGATGACTGACAGTCACGGCGCTTATGCGAAGGCGATCCTCGATTCGAAACCGGCGGCGTACTGGCGGCTGAACGAGAGTGTTATTCCCACCGCGTTCGATGCGACCAGTCACCGACGCAACGCGCAATACGAAGATGGCATCGCTCTCTATCTGCCGGGCGCGAGTCGGACCATCGGTTTTCAACCGCCAGCGCCCGAGGTGCCGAACACCTTCAGCGGCGACCAGATCAATCGCGCCCCGCACTTCGCCGGCGGTCGCCTGCGGGCCACGCTCCCGCAACTCAAGGAAGCTTACTCCGTCGAATTCTGGTTTTGGAACGGCCTGCCGCACGCGCTCCGCCGTATCACCGGAAATCTTTTTTCCCGCGGCGCCGACGGCGTATATGGCGCGCCCGGGGAACATCTTTCTATCGGTGGTACCAACACCAGACCGGGCCGGCTGGTGTTTGCCAGCGGCGGCAGCGATGTCAGCCCGTCGTTGGTGGGCCATACTGAGCTTGTGCTGCGGACGTGGTATCACGTGGCCCTGGTGCGCGATGGCAAACGAGTGGCGGTTTATCTGAATGGCAACCCGGCCCCGGAAATCATGGGCGACATCGAGCCGGGGCTTCGCTCGGAAACCAGCACAATTTTTCTTGGTGGGCGCAGCGACAACGTCGCCAATTTCGAAGGCAAGCTGGATGAAGTCGCGCTTTACGATCGCGCGCTCGGGCCGGCGGAGATTGCGGAGCATTTCAAGGCCGCCGGGATTCCCGCCCTGGGAGCGTCGGCACCCTTGCCGGCACGTCTCTCGCCTGGCACCGCGCTGGCTATGGGGTCGCTGAAGCCAGTCGCGCAGTGGCTGACAACTCCGGCGGATGCTCGCACCATCCTCGGCGCCGCCGGCCAGCCCGTGGCGACCGCGGAGACTGGAGTGGATTTGCCTTCCCCGGACGCGGTCGCGGCGAGCTTCTCCGGCGGCCGATTGCGCGCCACGCTGCCCGGCCTCAACTCGAACTACAGCGTCGCATTTTGGTTTTTCAATGAACTGCCGAACACCTCGCGCCCGGTGACGGCTTATCTGTTCTCGCGCGGAGAAGACGGCGCGGAGGGCGCGCCGGGAGATCACCTGGGCATCGGCGGCACGTTCAGCCACGCGGGGCAGTTGATCGTCTTCAACGGCAACGCGCGCAATGGCCTGCTCACAGGCCGAAAGGTGATCCCACCGCAAACGTGGAATCACGTGGTGTTCGTGCGGGAGGGGCGGCGAATTAGCGTTTACCTCAATGGCGAACGCGAGCCCGAGATCGTGGGTGAACTCGAGCCGGGCCATGCCCCCGGAATGGATCAAATCTTTTTCGGCGGGCGCACTGACAACTTTTCCAATCTGCGCGGCAAGTTGAGCGACATCGCGATGTTCAATCGCGCGTTGAAACCGGAGGAAATTCCCGCCATTGATCAAGCTTCGCGGTTCCCGACGCGGACCGCTGCGAACGGAGGAGCGGCCGGCGGTAGTTCCACGTCGCCCCTTGCCTCGGCACCGCTTTCGCCAACCGAGTCGCTCGCGAAAATTCACGTGCGCGTGGGTTTCAAGGTGGAGTTGGTCGCTGCGGAGCCGTTGCTCGAATCGCCGGTGGCAATTGACTGGGACGAGCGCGGCCGACTGTGGGTGGCGGAGATGGTGGATTACCCGCTCGGTCTTGACGGCAAAGGCAAGCCCGGCGGGCGCGTGCGAATGTTGGAAGACACCGATGGCGATGGTCGCTACGACAAGACCACGCTTTTTGCGGACGGACTCGCTTTCCCCACCGGCATTCTCACGTGGCGCGACGGCGTCATCATCAGCGCCGCGCCGGAGATTCTTTTTCTCAAGGACGCCGACGGTGACGGCACGGCCGACGTGCGGGAGGTGTTGTTCAGCGGGTTCCTCGCCGGCAACCAGCAGCTCCGGGTGAACGGCCTGCGGTGGGGACTGGACAACTGGGTTTATTGCGCCAGCGGCGCGCATCACGGCGGCTACGGCACGGGAACGAAAATCAAGTCGCATCGCAACGGCCAGGAATATGCGATCGGCAGCCGCGACTTTCGCTTCCGGCCTGACACCGGCGAACTGGATGCGCAAAGTGGCCCGTCGCAGTTCGGGCGCAACCCGGACGACTGGGGCAACTGGTTCGGGGTGCAAAACTCCTGGCCGCTCTGGCACTACGTATTGCAGGATCATTATATCCGCCGCAACCCACACGTGCCGTCGCCGGACCCTGTGCAGCAGGTCGTGACACCCATGAACCCGCTAGTGTTTCCGGTGAGCCAGCGGGAGAAAAGGTTCCACAGCTTCAACGAGTCGGGCCACTTCACTTCGGCATGCGCGGCGATGATTTACCGCGACGAACTCCTTTTCGGTACGGACGGCACGCGGCACGCGTTTACCTGCGAACCGTTTCACAACCTCGTCCAGCACAACCTGGTCAACGACGACGGCGTGAGTTTCACCGCGCAGCGTGATCGCCTGGATGCCACGCACGATTTCTTCGCAAGTGAAGATCGCTGGTGTCGGCCCGTGATGACGCGCACCGGCCCAGACGGCGCGCTTTGGGTCGTGGACATGTATCGCTACATGATCGAGCACCCGGAATGGCTGCCGGCGGAGGGGAAGACCGAACTGCTCCCGCACTACCGGCTCGGCGAGGAACGCGGACGCATCTATCGCGTGTTTCCGCGCTCCAACCCGCCCCGCAAACCCATCCCACTCGGCGCCCGCTCGCTGCCGGAACTTGTGCGCACCCTCGATTCCCCCAATGGCTGGCAGCGCGACAAGGCGCAGATGCTGTTGGTGTGGAAAAAAGATGCCGCTGCGGTGCCCCTGCTGGAGCAACTCGCGCAAGAGTCCGCGAATCCGCTCGCCCGGCTGCACGCGCTTTGCACCTTGGACGGACTCGGCTTGCTACAGCCAGCCCTCGTGGAGCGCGCGTTGACGGATCCGCATCCGGGAGTGCGCATCAACGCGCTCCGCCTGGCCGAACTGCGTTCGACGCCCGCCATGATTGCAGCGGCGGCCAAATTGGTGAAGGACTCCAACCCCAAGGTGCGCCTCCAGCTCGCCTGCACCTTGGGTGAATGGGACGACCCACGTGCGGGCGCGGCACTCGGGCGACTCGCGGTGGCCCAGGCCGCGGATAAATTCCTCACCGCCGCCGTCCTGAGTTCCGCCATGCCGCACAGCCTCGCGCTCGTTGACGCGGTCGTGGCAGCGGGCGGGCCGGCCTTGGCGTCGCTTTCGGAGCCATTGATCAACCTCACGCTCGCCACGAATCAGCGCGATTCACTCGCCCGCTTGCTCAAGCCTTCGCTCACGCCAAGCGCGGGCGGGTTCACCGCGTTGCAAATGGCGGCATTTAGCCAGTTCCTCGACACCTTGGATCGCCGCAAGACAACTTGGCGAGCGCTTCAGGAGGCGAAGGCGAACGATGCCCTGGCGCAGCAACTCCAGTCCGCCCCCGAACTTTTTACCGCCGCGAAACGACTCGCCGCCGATGTCAGCCAGCCCGAGATGCAAAGAATCACCGCCGCCGGTCTGCTGGCGCGCGACGAAGCGCACCAGAGTGAAGCGCTGCTCTTGCTGTCGGCCATGCTTTCGCCCAAGACGTCCGGTGAAGCGCAGCGCGCGGCCATCAAAGCCCTCGGCGTGCGCGGCCATGCGGGTGTGCCCGGTCTGTTCGCTCAAGCATGGCCCACGCTGGGCCCGGAAACCCGGTTGGCCGTACTCAACGAGTTGTTGAGCCGTGAGGCGTGGGCGTTCGCTTTGATCGGCTTCGTTGAGAACGGACAGATCAGCCAGAACGCGTTCGACGCGACCCGGCGGGAACGTTTGCTGCGTCATACTTCGGCGCGGGTGAAACAGGCCGCGGCGAACGCGCTGAACGCCGGCGGACGGTCAACGCGCGCGAAAGTCCTCGCGGAATTTCGCCCGGCCCTGGCTCTCGCCGGTGACGCGACCAGGGGTTCGGCCAGCTTCGCGAAACTATGCGCGACCTGCCACAAGCTCGGCCCCGTGGGCAATGACATCGGGCCGAACCTGCAGTCGGTGGTAAATCATCCGCCGGAGAGGCTGCTCGTCTCCATTCTTGACCCGAACGCGAGCATCGAACCGGGCTATGCCGCCTACACCGCGCAACTGGCGGGGGGCGAGGAGCTCTACGGCATTATCGCCGCTGAGACCGGCAACAGCCTTGTGATGAAGCTGCCCGACGGGAAAACCCGCACGCTCCTGCGGTCCAACATCGACGCTCTCCACAGCGCGAATCTGTCGCTGATGCCGGAGGGGCTGGAGGCAGGCATGAGCACACAGGATGTCGCGGACCTAATCCAATTCCTGCAAACTCCCTGAGAGCCGCCCCCCATCGGCTTCTGCGGAACTCAGCTCCCCATCGCCAACGCCAAGGCCCGCTGCATCACCGCCGCATCGGGCAATGCGCCGGCCCAATATTGCACTCCCAGGACCCGTTTGATTCACGAGCATGGAGAGACCATCCAGGGTCTTGCGAAGTGCCCCGCCGCGCGAAATATCCCTGATCACCCGTTCAACGTGATCGTGTCGCGGGTCAAATGAATATTGTGTCCCGCCGTAGCTACTATTTTATCAGGAAGCTGGAGGGACGGGAGCAAGGGGAAGCGGGGGACGACTGGAAAGGAGGGCGCAGCGAGCCAGGTTTGGGGCGGCGAAAGAAAACGGGGCAATGCATTGCTCTCACGCGTAGCTGGCGTGACTTGTTCCGGAAGCGGTCGGTTTCAGTTTTTTGGAACGGCGTAGGGACCGATTTCCATGCCCCGCATCAGAGGGCGATGTCGGCCCTGGAGAAGCGGACCTTATCGCCGGTGCGCCGGTCCGGGAATCTGGCCGCAACGATGCGCCAGCGTTCGCTGATAGGATCGAAGCAGTGCGTATTCATGCGTCGAGGAATGCCGGTAACCGCCCCAAAGGTACGAGTTACAATTGGGTGACAAATGAAACGACCCGGTGAACTCCTCTCAGGATGTCACCCGTCCCCTCCTCGCAACCCATTCCGCCCTCTGACCCCAAGTCACAACGAGTTTTTGCTGCGGGCATGGGCGGGATGGGGGGTTCGGTCGGCATTTGTGGCAGAACTGCGGTTAGTTTACGTCAAATGTGCCAAAAAGCCCCAAAAAGCGCTTGGCTGGGCGTCCCAACAAATAGCCACCTTTTCGCAAGATTTGTGTAGCCATTCATCCATGATTCCGGCAGTCTGTCGCCAACTATTCGTTCCGTTCGTGATCACGAGTGACGCGAGCCTTCGGTCTGTGCTGCGGCCTAACGGTTTCAGCCGGGAAGCCTCCGGCGCTAAAAACTCGAATCGGCAATAGACAAACTAAGAGATGAAGGACCTGAAAAGACGGGAAGCGGCGAGCCTAGTCGTGCAAATTGGGTGGCGCAAATAAGCAAGTCCGGCGCTTCTTAGCAAGCGTGCGCGCCGGATCACGAAAACCCGTCTTCAGCAATACCGAACCGATCAACCAACAAGCAAAACAATCATGAAAAAAACAAACAAATCGTTCAAGCGAGTGCGACCTTGTCGTTCCATGCTGCCCATCACGTGCGCTGGCCTTTTGGGCTTGGCGCTACCCGTCATGGCGCAAAGTGCCGCTGAAGTTGAAGCCATTGAACCGGCGGAACAAACAGAAACCGAAGTTCCAGACGGGCAGCTCCGTTTCAGTCTCGGCGCCGGCCAAAGGTTTAACTCGGACGTTGACAACGGCCACGGACCCAACAATGGCGGGGGAGTCACTGGCGTCGAATCGTCCGAATTCGCGACACGAACCACTGCCCTCGGCGTTTACAAGCTCTCGGACGAGTTCAAACTGGGCTTGGCTGCGAGCTTTCAGTGGAGCCGCTACGATTTCACCGGCACGCATCCGGATCCGTGGCAGGACGTGTATCTGTTCCGCGTGACACCTCTGGTCCAGTACACCATCGACGAAAGCTGGAGTGTTTACGGTGGTCCGTCGATCGCGTACGCTGGGGAAAGTGGCGCGGATTTCAGCGCTTCAGTCACCGGTGGCGGTTTGATCGGCTTCAACCACCACGCCAGCGAAACGCTGTCCATCGGTGGCGGCTTTGGCATTTTCAGCCAGCTTGGGGACAGCGCCAGAGCAGTGCCATTTATCACCGCCAACTGGAAGTTCGATGAATATTGGACTTTGCGGGCCGGCTTCTCGGAAGTCGCAGGCAACGGCGGACTCGGCGCCGAACTTACCTATGACCTGGGCAATAACTGGAAAGTCGGTGGAGGTTTTCAATTCGAGCGCAAACGGTTCCGTCTCCAAGATAGCGGCGGCGTGGATGGTGGCGTTGCCCAAGACACCAAAGTTCCGATTTACGCCAAGGTCGGATGGCAACCTTGCGAGAAGGCCGCTCTGGAATTGGTGGCGGGCATCGCGGCCGGCGGGGAATACTATGTTGAAAGTTATGGCCGCCACAAAGTTTATGACCAGAACTATGATGCCTCGGGGCTGATCGGCATCCGGGCGCTGTTCCGATTCTGATTGCGGGCGGAGAGCTGTCTCCAGTTCTTTGCGAAAAAACCCGCATGGCTTTGTATTTGAACAAGCCATGCGGGTTCTTCTTTTACCAATGAGTTCGGTTCCGATGCACCGAACCGGTTTCGGCTTAAATCCTCGCCGGCGTTCATAACTTGCGTTCGAGCAAACGGTTCATGGTTTTTGCTCGAGTTGGACTCACTTCTTCACACCCAAGTCATCCAGATGGAGGTAAAGAATACGACGCACTTCCTCAACGGTGGCGGGCTTGCCCTGGCAGGAATGACCTGAGCGCACGACAAACTCGGAATCCACACCCTCAAGGTGCGCGCTTTCGTACGCCACAACGCCGTCATTACCATGCTCTGGTGGGCCGTCACCTTTCACGGAAATGATCGAGTGACTCTTGACGTCGGCCGCCAGTTTAAGTTCGCCAAGGGACTTCGCAAACTTGCTGCCCGGTTGCATGTTGGCGATGCTGTTAGGAACGCCTTTGCGCAGTTCTGCGGGTAGGGTTTGTCCGCCCGTCGCAAGAAGTCCCCGCCCTAAATCGGCGACGTTGTTGGGCAGTTCGATCAAACGCGTCATTAAATTCCTGACCCAGTTACTGACCTGATAACTGCCGCGATGCGGAGTGGAGATGTAGATCACCCGCCGCACATACGGGGACGGCTCAAAAAACACGCTGCGACGCAACAAATCGCGCTGTGATTCGTCTAATTTGAACTCGTCAAATGGTTTGTCACTGATATTACGCCAGAAGCGGTCCCCACTCCTGGAGGCCAGCATGCGGGTCAATAGCCCGCCCTGACTGTGGCCGATAACCACCATCTCGCGTAGGCTCGGGTCTTTTTGCTCAGGGTCCAGTTGTCGGACCAGATTGTCGAGGGATTCCCTGAGCAACATCTCGGAGTAGAGGATCGGGTTGCCCGTGTTGTAGATGAAAAACCAGAATTGGTAGCGTTGTCGTATGACCGGGTCGGTCAACAAAGCATTGAACATTTCCGTCCAACGCGCCGGGTTGCTGGCCGTGCCGTGAACGAACACCACGGGGATTTTGCCCGGTTGATAGCGCCGAAGTAGATAGGTGCCTGTGGGAATGGCTTGCTCTCCGGACAAGAGCTGCTTGAAGTCCAATTTCCAAACTGGATTTTCCTGGAGCGAGTACGCCAGCGGGGCAGTTTCGTCGGTTTCCAGCGGCACCTTGCGCCCATTCACCTCGACCTGCGGATTGTCGCTGGACGAATAAAGCTCCAGCGAGGCTTGTAATTTCGGCGTGCCCACATCGCAAACATTGCCCTGCACGCGCAAAAACATCGTCGCCCCGACCTTTATCCGGCTTGACATGTATTTGGGTAGGTTTGCCTGCATGGCCGAGGGTTTCGGGACTATGATCAGCGGCGCCCCTACGCCGGGCGTGCGATGCCGGACGCTGACTCCACGAACGGTGAAATTGTCGGCGGCCAGTGCTCGCTCCATCCATTCGGCGGGCCAAGGAAGATGTGATGGATCAAACTGGATGTCCACGGTGCCCTGTGGAAGATCGCGCGACCCGGTTGCGAAGTTGACCTCAGGGCCGCGGTCAATAAGCAACGCCTTGCCGAGCCCGCGATTGTAAAGGTCGCACGCAACGCGGAATTTCCGGTCGAATGGATCATTGGGCGACTCCTCGCCGCCACTTAAGAGGTAGAGGTAGGCGTATATCGCCGAGGCCAGATAGAACGGCTGCGGGCTTTCGGGTGGACGTTGGTCGGCGCTCTGCTTTGGCGGGCGCACCTTCAGCCAATCGTCATCCAGCGAATCCGCGACCAAATAGTTCAACTCGGACAAGGCGAACAAAATATCCCGGCGCTTGTCATGGCAGGCGATTTTCTGCAAATCGATCAGCGCCTTGCGCGGGCGCCATTTGAAATCGTCCTTCAAATCGAACCGGTGGAGAACGTTCACCGTGGCGTCGCTGGGCGTCTTGGTCGTCAGCGCATTGGCGTTGATTTGACGATATGCGCTCGTGGACGAAACCTGCCCCACTCCCACCGGCGTCTTGCACCCACCGACGGACAGCAACAGGCCGACCACGAAGAGCGAACAAAGCGCCTCACGCATTGGCCCGGGGGCCGGGTGATTAAGGGGCGGTGCTTTTTGTATTTCCTCAACCGACATGTGGTTTTGCATTCCTGAAATGTCTTTATGAGGATTTGTAACGGTTAGCCTCTTCATTGTCCACGTCCAAACATGTTCCACATAAATCAAAGCCTTAACCGGTACTGCGAGCCTCAACTCCGCTTCGTTCGTGTGTGCCGAGCGGCACACTCGATTTGATTATGGACACCGAGCTTCAGATTTCCAGCCAAAACACGCCCGCCCTCGACTGTGGCAGGCATCTGCCGCTTATCGACCGGCTAATAATGGTCCCCTATCGATTGAGAAAGGGCGTGGAAAAGTAATAAAAAGTCGTGCCACGCCACGGTTGTTCGTCTAGTCTTTCGCGGTATATCCAAAATTGCGGCGGCCCGACCGGAAACCGGCGCACCGTGGATAACACAACAACCATTAACTCAGATAAAACTATGGCAGAAAAAATTGGATTCGTCGGGGTCGGTCGCATGGGCAGCAACATGGCGCGCCGTCTGAAAGAATGTAACTACGAAGTGGCCGCGGTTTACGACATCAACACCGCCGCCGCACAGGCACTCGCGAAGGAACTCGGCTGCGAAGCCTGCGCCGCGCCCAAGCAAGTAACCAAGCTTTCGGACATCATCATCACCGTTGTGACGGATGACAAAGCGATGAAGAAGATTTTCAACGGCGGACTGCTCGCGCGTTCACGCGGAAAGCTTTTCATTAACTGCGCCACGATCTCGCCGGATGTACATGTTTGGGTCGAAGCAAAAGCGGAAAAGGCGGGGGCGCAATCCCTTGAGGCCTGCATGGCTTCCAGCATCACTCAAGCGCGGCAGGGAACGCTTTATTTGATGTGCGGCGGCAAGCAGGAAGTGTTTGACCGCGCCAAATCACTGCTCGAAAAGTTGAGCGATGAAGGCAAACTGCTTCGTTACGTAGGCAAGGCGGGTCAGGCAGCGCAGGTCAAGGCGCTGGTCAACATGGTTATGAATATCAACACTGCCGGATTGGCCGAAGGTCTTGGCCTCGGTGCCGCGCTGGGGCTCGACCTCACCCTGCTGCGCGAAGTGTTTTCTCAAACGGGCGCCAACTCTCGTGTGCTCCAGACTGACGGCGAGGACATGCAAAACCGCGATCACTCCTGTTTCTTTTCGGCCGCCCACGCCGCCAAGGATTCCGGCATCGCCCTTAAACTCGGCAAGGCGCAAGGGCTCAACCTGCCGCTTGCCAACGCCACCAAGAAACAATATGACCGGATGGTGGAGGAGGGTCTGGGCGAACTCGACAAGTCCGGCATCGCCGAATTGACCTTCAAGGGGCGACACGCGAGCAAGACTTGACCTGATCCGGGGTTCAAGCTCTCGCCAACCGGCAAACGGATCGTGGCGTGCGCTGAGACGCAGCCTTGTGTTCACATGAAACCAGACCGCCCTCGTCTTCGGCACATTGCCAATCTCTGGACATTGGTCTGGCACCCGAGCAAAACGCGCGAGTGGTCACTCGAACGGAAGCTCCACGCCGTGAAGGATGCGGGCTTTGACGGCTTCACGACGCAGCTTACACCGCAACATGCGAAGCTGGCCGACCGACTTGGCTTGATGCGCGTCGGCTATTTTTCCTCTGCGAATGCGGGTGAATTCAAAAAGCTGCTTCGTTCGCAGAAGGACGCGGGCGCGTTGCACGTGAACGTCCAACTCGGCGATCACGACACGCCCACTCCCGTCGCGATTCGCCTCGCCCGCCAGCTGATGGCCGAAGGCAAGAATCTCGGCCTCGAAGTCGCTGTTGAAGTGCATCGCGACACCTGCACGGAAACGCCGGAGAAAACTTACGCGCTTGCGGACGGCTACCAGAAAGCATCTGGCGAATTGCTCGCTATGACGTGGGACTTTTCGCATCTTGCAATCGTGAAGCATTTGCTCGCCCCGTTCTGGCCGCGGCTCGGCGTTCGCCCGGATTTGATTCAGCGCGCGCAACAATTCCATTTTCGGCCGTTCAACGGCCATCATTGCCAGGTGCCCGTGACGAACGGGCGCGGACGATTGGCGCCGGAATTCCTCGACTTCGTTCCGTTCATAGAAAAGGTGATGGAAGCCTGGCTAGCCGCCGCGACGCCGGGCCGCGAATTTATCGCCGTCCCGGAAATGGGCCCGCTCTGGCTCGGCTACAACCTCCACGCGTTTCCAAGCAGTTGGGAAGAGGCAAAGGTCTTGCGCGAGCAAATAGAGAAAAGCTGGCGTCGCGCGTTGAGAACGTGTAAGTTTTTTTCATGAAGTCCCGACAGCGGACCTTTACTGAGGGCGATTCCGACAACCTCATCGCAAAGGCGAAGTCTAACCGGATTCAGTTAGAAGCGATAACAGCCCATGTTGTCCGCACACGCGCATCAATTGATTCAGGAATATGATGAGCCGACTTGCTTCCCACCCCGATGCCACCTGCTCGCAGTCCTCGCTCGCGCCCGATGTCGAGTCGTTCTATCACCTGCCGCACGGCGAACACGTCGGCAAAGCGTGCCAGGGCACGGCGTGTTTCGCCGAGCGACACTTGAATCCCGCGCTGTGGGAGAAGGCGAATGCGCAGAATCCGCGCGTGTATTGCTGGGGCGAATGTTTTGCGGCGCCGGCAGCGGGGCAGACGCATCCGCGGCCGCCGGTAAAAGTTTTCTCGCGCGAAGCGATCGTGCTCGCCCGGCTCGCGAAAGGCAGCGCGCGCACGCTCGCGGAATACGGCGACTACGCGGCGCTGATAAAGGCGCGCAAAGGCTCGCCTGAGCAATTGCACGCGGCGGCCGAGGCGTCGGGACTGCGCGGGCGCGGTGGTGCGGGATTTTCGTCAGGTAGAAAATTGCGCGCGGTCGCGTCGCAGCCGGCGGGGCAAAAATACGTCGTCGCGAACGGGGATGAAGGCGACGCGGGCGCTTATATCGATCGCTATTTGATGGAGGACGACCCACACGCACTCATCGAGGGCATGGCGATCGCGGCCTACGCGGTTGGCGCGAGCAAGGGCTACATCTACGTGCGGCTCGAGTATCCGCTCGCGGCGAAAGTGCTGAACGCTGCGATCGACGAAGCGCGCGCGGCGGGATTTCTCGGTGCAGATTTCGATCTCGAAGTCTATGTCGGCCACGGCAGCTATTTGTGCGGCGAGGAGACTTCGCTTCTCCGCTCAATCGAGGGCAAGCGGCCCGAGGTGATGGCGCGTCCGCCTTACCCGACCGAACGCGGGCTGTTCGATCGCCCGACGCTGCTGAGCAACGTCGAGACGGTCGTGAACGCGCCGTGGATCGTGACGCACGGCGGCGAGGCGTATGCAAAGCTGGGCTTCTCGAAGAGCCGCGGCACGAAGGTGCTCTCGCTCAATTCGCTCTTCAACCGGCCAGGACTCTACGAAGTCGAGTTCGGCGTCTCCGTGCGGCACATCGTCGAGGAAATCGGCGGCGGCTTGCGCAGCGGCGGCAAACTCAAGGGCGTGCTCATCGGCGGGCCAATCATCGGCATCATTCCGCCGCACTTGATTGATACGCCGCTGGGATTTGAGGAACTCGCGGCGATTGGCGCGGGCGTCGGGCACGGCGGCGTGGTGGCGTTTGATGAACACACGTCCATCCCGGAATTGATGGAGCATGTTTTTTCGTTTGGCGCGTACGAGTCGTGCGGCAAATGCACGCCGTGCCGCAGCGGCAGCCGGCGCGTGGAAGAAATTTTCGCCAACGCCTGTGCGGGCAACGCCACAAAAACCGACTTGCAGGAGAGTCGCGACCTCGTCGTCGCACTCAAGCTCGCCAGCTTGTGCGGTCACGGCACCGGCCTCGCGCGCTTCGCCGAGTCCATCCTCAAGTATTATCCCACGGAGATTGAGCCATGCTTCAAGTAACCATCAACGGCCAGGCCCGTCAGTTTCCTGAAGGTCTCACCATCAATCAGGCGCTCCGGCAGATTGCCGTCGAGGTGCCGACGCTTTGCCACGACGACCGCCTGCAACCCTACGGCTCGTGTCGCCTCTGCGCGGTCGAGGTCAAGGGCGTGAACGGACTCGTCACCGCCTGCAACACGCAACTCCGCGACGGCATGGAAATTTTCACGCACTCCGACACGGTGCAGGGCGTGCGTAAGACGTTGCTCGGGTTGATTGCGAAGGATTATCCGGCGGAAGCCGTCACGCAGTTTCCCGACA
The DNA here is from genome assembly GCA_964651015.1 of uncultured Verrucomicrobiota bacterium. Taxonomy (GTDB): domain Bacteria; phylum Verrucomicrobiota; class Verrucomicrobiia; order Limisphaerales; family PALSA-1396; genus CAZYYS01. The sequence goes on along the minus strand of CAZYYS010000025.1, from coordinate 11,750 downwards.
AACAATTTCATCGTTATCTCCGCGAATACAACGTGACGGCCCGTGGCTCGCGCAACGCGCCGCCGCCCGAAGTGCCCTACATGAAGGACACCACGCATCCTTACATCAACGTGGACATGTCGCAGTGCGTGACGTGCTACCGTTGCGTGCGCATCTGCGAGGAAGTGCAGGGACAATTTGTGTGGAAGGCGTGGAATCGCGGCGATCAAACGCGCATCGGACCGGTGCGCGGCGTGACCTTGCAGGACGGCGGCTGCGTCAGTTGCGGCGCGTGCGTAGACACCTGTCCGTCCGGCGCGCTCGAAGACCTCACGCTGCTCAAACGCGGCGTGCCGACGGATTGGACAAAAACCATCTGCTCCTATTGTGGCACGGGTTGCGAAGTAAATGTCGGCACGCGCAACGGCCAAATCACCACCATCCGTCCCTCGATGGAAGGGCCGAGCAACCACGGCCATACCTGTGTGAAGGGCCGCTACGCGTTCGATTACGTCACGTCGAAAGATCGCCCGCTTTCACCGATGATTCGCCGCGATGGCCAGTGGCAGAAGGCCAGTTGGAGCGAAGTGAATCAATTCATCGCCGACAAATTGCACGAAGCGATGGCGAAGCACGGCCCAGACAGCATCGGCATACTCAGTTCGGCGCGCGGCACCAACGAGGAAAATTACGTCGCGCAAAAGTTCGCGCGGGTCGTGGTGGGCAGCAACAACATTGATTGCTGCGCGCGTGTCTGCCATTCGCCGACTGCTGCCGCGATGAAAATGACCCTCGGCACCGGCGCGGCAACCAATTCGCTTGATGACATTGCGCTCGCGCGCACGATTCTCGTCGCCGGGGTGAATCCCACCGAAGGCCATCCCGTCACCGGAGCGCGCATCAAGCAGGCCGCGCGGCACGGCGCGAAGCTCATCATCGTTGACCCGCGCGAGATTGAGCTGAACGAATTCGCCACGTTGCACCTCCAGTTGCACGCGGGTACGAACGTCGTCCTATTCAACGCCATCGGCGCGGCCATCGTTGAAGCGGGACTCGTTGACCAGGAATTCATCCGCCCTCGGCTTACCGAGTACAACGAGTATTGCGAATTCATCAAGCAATTCGCGCCTGAGAAAGCCGAGAAAATCTGCGGCGTGCCGGCGGCGAAAATTCGCGAGGCCGCGCGCATTTACGCGACCAACAAACCGTCGCTCTCGGTTCATGGCCTCGGCATGACCGAGCACATCCAGGGCACGGAGGGAATCATGGCGCTGGTCAATCTCGCGCTCATCACCGGCAACATCGGCAAGCCCGGCAGCGGCATCAATCCATTGCGCGGCCAGAACAATGTGCAGGGCGCACCGCACATGGGCTCCGAGCCAAAGTTGCTCGCTGGCTACGTGCCGCTCACCGAGCATCGCGAACGATTCGAGCAGGCTTGGCACGTGAAGCTGCCGACCAATCCCGGCAACAACAAGATGGAGATGATTGATGCCGCAGTTGCCGGGAAACTCAAGGTGCTCTGGTCCATCGGCTACGACATCGTGATGACGAACCCGAACATGCATTACACGCGCAAGGCGATGGACCAACTCGATCTCGTCATCGTGCAGGACATTTTCATCAACCAAACCGCCGAGGAGTTCGCTGACGTGTTTCTACCGGCGGCGAGTTCGTTCGAGAAGGACGGCACGTTCATGAACGGCGAGCGCCGCATCCAGCGCGTGCGACAGGCCGTGCCGCCGCAGGGCGAGGCGCGCTCTGACTGGGAAATTGTTTGCGACATTGCCAAACTCATGGGCAAAGGCGAACACTTCGCCTATGAGAGCGCCGAAGAAATCTGGAACGAAGTCCGCTCCCTTTGGCCCGAAGCCGCCGGTATCAGCTATGCGCGCATGGACAAACTCGGCGGTCTCCAGTGGCCGTGCCGCGATGAAAACGATCCGGGCACCGGCACACTGCACACCGAACATTTCACGCACGGGAAAACTACCGCGTTGCGCCGCATCGAATATGTTGCGCCGCCGAAGTTGACGACAAGGGAATTTCCGTTCCTTCTCACTACGGGCCGCAATCTTTATCAATACAACGCCGCCACGCAGACCGCGCGCACCCCCAACGACGGCATTCACTCCACTGATTACCTGCAACTCTCGCCCGCCGACGCCGCCAGCCTCGGCATCAACAACGGTGAAATCGTGCGGTTGCGCAGCGAACAGGGCGCCGCAGAATTGCCGGTGAAGATCAGCGACGCCGTGAAAGATGGCGAAGTGTATACGACTTTTCATTCGACGCGCGTCTTCCTCAACCAGATCACCACCTCCCATCGCGACCGCTACACAAAGACGCCGGAATACAAGGTCACGGCGGTGAACATTGAAAAACTCGAAGCCGTCGGCGCGAAATGATTTTGTTAGCACGAATGATCACAGATGGAGTGGTGATAATTTTTGTCACTTCGCCTTGGTTCAGTTCCACCGAGCCTCATAAGAAACAAGAGCAAGAGGCGAATCCTTGTATTATTTGGGATTTTGACATGTGTTTTTGGAAGGCGGCGATGCAGGTAACACAAAGAGGCCGGTCATGGGTTCTGCAAAAATCCCATGCGGCCAAGGCTCGGATTAGATCGTGGAACCGGAGTCGGGCCGCGGGAGCCAATCGCCAAGATCAATCTCGTAATCGGGGTCGTGCCGTGTCCTTCAAGGATCACGCACGCCACCAGTGATCGGGCCAGCTCATGCTGGACCAAGCTCCTGAACGGGTTCAAATCAAACACCAGTGGCCGGCCGGCCTACAGCTTCCCTTCTGGTTCGCGTTCAATTTACCGCGCCGCCGAACTTGGCAAATGCGATTGGTTCTTTCGTGAAAGGGTTCGCCGGCAGTGGTCTGCTCCTGACTAACAAAGGTAGGGAGATAAAAACCGCCGCCGTCAAGGCCGGAGCATGGGTGAAACGGAAGGAAAACAGGATATGGCTGCAGCGAAGAGTCTGCAACCAGCATGCCCCGAAGCCGATGCGAAAGTTCGCGGGCGCTCAAATGTTCGTCACACAATTGTAACATGATCGACACATTCCTGTAGCCTCGCACATTCAATGTCTGCTAGAAGACACGCGAAATCATGAGCATTCGGAGAAAACTGACAAGATGGTCCGGGTTTGCAACAGGAGTTCTGTTGGCAACGACCCTTGGCGGGACGGCGGCAATGGCTCAATCCGCCGACGCTTTGATCGACAAGCTGGTTCAAAAAGGAATTCTTACGGTCAAGGAGGCGCAGGAACTGAGGGACGAGTCGGATAAAGGATTTTCGCAGGCGTTCGCCGTAAAAACTGGGATGCCCGAATGGGTCAACAGCCTCGACTTCAACGGCGATTTTCGCGGTCGTTTTGAAAATTTTTCCAGCGACAATGAGAATTTTACGGACCGCAATCGCTGGCGTTATCGAATGCGTTTCGGGGTGACGGCGCATCTGAAGGATGACTTCGAAGTCGGGCTGCGACTTACTTCCGGAGAACAGGTTGGTAATTTCGGCGGGGATCCGATTTCCGGCAACGCGACTTTTCAAGACAATGGGTCCAAGAAATTCGTTTACTTCGATCTGGCATACGCGAAGTGGTCACCGATCCACACCCCGGATTGGTCGGGATCGTTTACGTTCGGCAAGATGGAAAATCCTTTCGTGACGCCCTCAGCGATGGTCTTTGACCGGGATTACACGCCGGAAGGAACGTCAGGTCAACTGGCCTATCGGTTCAATGACAAGCACAGTGCCAAAATGATCGGTGTCGCCTTTGTGCTGGATGAAGTGGGCAGCAGCAGTCATGACCCATGGATGTTCATCGGGCAACTGCGCTACGATGCCAGTTGGACTCCCAAAATCTCCAGCAGTTCCGGAGTAAGTGTATTGGCAATTTCAGACACGCAGGGCCTGAGCAATACCGCCGTGCCGAATGTCAACCGCGGCAATACGCGGAATGCCGCCGGCGCGCCGGCGTACAACTTCAACCCCATCTACGCCGACGCCGAAATCACCTATACGCTGGAAAGCTTTCCTGGTTATCCTGGGGCGTTTCCCATCACAGCGGAGGGCGATTTCATCCACAACCCGGCGGCGCCAAGCGCCAATCAAGGGTATTCGACGGGGATCACGTTCGGCAAGGCGGGAAAGAAGGGAACGTGGCAACTGTCGTATCGGTGGGAAGAATTTCAAGGTGACGCCTGGTATGAAGAAGTCACGGAATCGGATTTCGGCGCTTACTATCAGCAGCAACTCCCCAACGCTGGATTTAATACGACGAGCAATCCCAGCGGTGCCGGTTACGGCGCGGGCACAAATGTGCGCGGCCACATGATCCGGGCGAGTTATTCGCCGTACGATTCCCTGACCATGAGCGTCACCTACTGGTTGACGGAACTGATCAAAGAAAGCCCGGCAGGTTCCGAAAGCGGTATGGGCCGTTTGCAGGTCGATGCCGCCTGGAAATTTTAACCAAGTGCAAATCCGAATCTCCACAACCCAAGAAGCGGCAAGACAATGAAACAAAAGATAATCAGAATCACGGCAGCGGTGGTGACCCTGGCTTTCATTACATCGGCTCACGCCGCCGGCAGTATCACGGTCAAAGGCTCGGACACCATGGTCATTCTCGCTCAGAAGTGGGCGGAAGTTTACATGTCCAAGCAGCCAAGCCAGAAAATTCAGGTCACTGGTGGTGGCACGGGCACGGGCTTTGCCGCGCTCCAAAACCAGACCACCAGCCTCTGCAACGCCTCGCGCAAAATAAAGGCAAAGGAAATCGAAAACTGCATCAAGGCCTTCGGCAAGCGGCCTACCGAATACAAGGTGGCTATTGACGGTCTTTCGGTTTATGTCGCGGCGGGAAATCCGGTAAAAGAAGTAAGCATGGAACAACTCGAACTCATTTTCACCGGCAAGATTCGGAATTGGAAACAAGTAGGTGGACCGGACGCACCGATTACGGTTTACAGCCGCGAAAACAGTTCCGGCACGTACGAGTTCTTCAAAGAGCATGTCCTCAAAGGCAAGGACTTCGTCGCCAGCGCGCAGACGATGCCTGGCACGGCGGCTGTGCTTCAAGCGGTGGCCAAGGACAAGAATGGCATCGGCTACGGCGGCGCAGCCTACGGCGCGGGTGCGAAGCATCTGGCGGTGAAGCAAGATGATGCTTCGCCGGCAATCGATCCAACCGAAGATACCGTTGTGGGTCAAAAATACCCCATCTGGCGCTACCTCTACATCTATGTGAATCCGGCGCTCGACAAGGGCGACATAGCCAGTTACCTGAACTGGATTCGCAGCGACGAGGGCCAGGGAGTTGTGAGGGAAGTCGGTTACTATCCGCTGCCGGCGCCGTTGCGGCAGAAGTGAGGCGATTTTTTAATGGCGACGCCGAATAATCTGGGACGGCCTCAGGTCTTGGTCGCGAGTTGATGAAGGGAAACCTGTTGCTGACGGTGCCCCTGATAAGTCATGCCAACCTCACACGCCACTGGGAAACGTTCCATCGGTTGGATGGGGATTCATCGCGGCCACAAGGCGCGCCCGCTCGAATGGCTTGCCGAGAAATTCATCTTCGTAGTCTCGCTCTCGGCGATTGTGATGGTGTTTCTCATCTTTCTGTTCGTCGCGCGTGAAGCCCTGCCCATTATCTTCGGTCGTACGAACAGCGCGTTGATTCAGCTAGTCATCCCGCCGGGTGACATCGACAAGCATTCGCCAGAAGCGATCCGCCAATACCTGGGTCTGACACCGCAGAAGTTCGCTGAACTGGATAAGGAGACGCTTCAGATGCTCATGGAAACACGCGTCGAGGCGCAGAACGAAATTCCCGAGCAGTTTCGCCAGGACCCGGACGCGCAAATCAACACCACCCAATGGCGCCACCTGCTAAAACCGCATCAATGGAGCGGCTACGATCACCCAGTTTACATTTGGCAGCCGGTCGGCCAGATCCATAAATACAACATCGTGCCCCTCATCGTCGGCACCCTGAAGACGACCGGTATTGGCCTGCTCTTCGCCGTACCGCTGGCGTTGGGCGCCGCCATTTACATTTCGCAACTTGCCCGACCGCGCGTTCGCGAAATCATCAAACCGACCATCGAGTTGTTGTCCGGCATTCCATCGGTGGTCGTCGGCTTCTTCGCCCTGCTGGTAATGGCAACGTTCCTACAAAACGTCTTTGGTTATCAAACTCGGTTGAACGCATTCGTCGCCGGGATCGCACTGAGTTTTGCTGTCATCCCGATTGTGTTTTCGATCGCCGAAGACGCGCTGACCAGCGTGCCGCACAGCTACACGCAGGCGGCGCTGGCGCTGGGGGCTTCACGCTGGAAGACCGCGTGGCAGATTGTGCTGCCGGCGGCTCTGCCCGGCGTGTTCGCCGCCGTCGTGCTCGGCTTCGGGCGCGCGATTGGCGAGACGATGATAGTGCTCATGGTCACGTCGGCGAGTGAAATGTCGTGGAGTCTCTTTACTGGGGCACGGAGCATCACCGCGACGATTGCCGCCGAGATGGGTGAAGTCGTACGCGGCGGACATCATTACCGGATGCTGTTTCTCCTCGGCGGACTGTTATTCATCGCAACCTTCGTGTCGAACATGGTGGGCGAAATCATCATTCACCGCTTCAAGCGCAAACTGGAGGGCAAACGATGATGCCGATTCATCCGTTGCAGCCCGCCGGGCTTGGACGGCATTTCCGCGCAGCGAAGTTCGACTTCGGCTCGTTTTTGTTCAGTGGGTTGACAGGGCTGGCGACACTGCTGATCCTCGCCATCCTGGCAGTAATCTTATTCAACATCGTCTGGAACGGTTTGCCGGGATTGTCCTGGCGATTCGTGAGCACGATTCCCAAGAAGGACTTCTTCGACCCGGAAACCACCGGCGTCCTGCCGATGATCCTCGGCACGAGCGTGCGAGTGATCGTGATGACGATCTTCGTGATTCCGATCGGCGTCATCACGGCAATTTATCTAACGGAATATGCGCCCAACCTGTCACCCATCACTCGCATCATCCGTGGTGCGGTGAGCAATCTCGCTGGCGTACCGTCCATCGTGTTCGGCCTGTTCGGCGTAGGCTTCTTCATCAATTTCATCGGGCAAGGCATGGACCGCGCACTGGGCAATGACCACTCCGTTTGGGGCGAGCCGGCCCTGCTCTGGGCATCGCTGACGCTGGCCGTGATGACGCTGCCCGTCGTGATTGTGGCCACCGAGGAATCGCTCAGGGCAATTCCGCTGGGGCTGCGTGAGGGCAGCCTGGCGCTGGGAGCGACGAAGTTACAAACCATCATTCGCGTTGTGTTGCCGCAGGCATTGCCGGGCATCATGACCGGCGGTATCCTCGCCGTGAGCCGGGCGGCGGGAGAAGTCGCGCCAATTCTGCTGACCGGCGTGGCCTACTACATGGCCGACCTGCCACACAAACTGAGCGACCAGTTCATGGATCTCGGTTACCACGTCTTCGTGCTCTCCACACAGTCACCGGACATCGAAAAAACCCGGCCCATCACCTACGCCACTGTGCTGGTGTTGTTGGTGCTCACGTTTACGTTGAACTTTGTTGCCATCATTATCCGCGCTCGCGTGCGGAAGAAACTCCGCGCCCTCGGGTGAATCGAATCCTGTCATGACAGACTCCGCGCTCCAAAAGGTCAACATCGCCGCCCCGACGGCAACCACCTCGATTGTCACTGGTTCACCGCTCATTCACGTGCGTGAACTTGACCTGTTCTATGGCCAAACAAGGGCATTGAAGCGAATCTCGATCGAGATACCCGAGCGGTTGGTCACGGCGTTTATCGGTCCGTCCGGCTGCGGCAAATCCACCTTGCTCCGCTGCTTCAATCGCATGAACGATCTCATCGACGGCGTGCGCATCGAAGGCACGGTGCAAATTGGTGGACACGACATTTACGCGCCCGACGTGGATGCCATTGAACTGCGCAAACGTGTGGGAATGGTGTTTCAAAAGTCGAACCCATTTCCCAAATCCATCTACGATAACGTGGCTTACGGCCTGCGCCTGCATGGCATGAAGAACAAGTCGGAATTGAATGCGGCGGTTGAGCAAAGTCTGGTCGGCGCCGCCTTATGGGATGAGGTGAAAGACCGGCTGCATAGCAGTGCGCTGGGCTTGTCCGGCGGCCAGCAACAACGCCTGTGCATCGCCCGCGCCATAGCGGTGAAACCGGAAATCATTCTCATGGACGAACCAGCGTCAGCTCTTGACCCGATCGCAACGGCGCGCATTGAGGACTTGATTCTGGAATTGAAAAAGCAGTTTACCATCGTCATCGTCACTCACAACATGCAACAGGCCGCGCGCATGTCTGATCACACGGCATTTTTCTACCTGGGCGAACTGGTGGAATTTGACACCACGCGCAAGATCTTTACCAGCCCGGCCCAGAAGCGGACGGAGGATTATGTGACCGGACGCTTTGGTTGAAACTTTTTGACTTTACTCCTGACATTAACCGTACGAGCGGGAGAATAAGAGCAGGGTTGAGATAACGATTTGAGAGAGCATTTATGGAATCACATTTCGAACATGACATCGGCGAGCTAAAACAGCGCCTGCTGGCCATGGCCAGCCACGCTGAAACGGCTGTCAACCTTGCATTGCAGGCATTGCAGAACCGCGACTACGACCTCGCCCTGCGGGTGAAGGAGGACGATAAGATAATCGACCACTTCGAGGTTGAGATCGACGAACTCGCCATCAACCTGCTGGCGAAGGCCCCGCTCGCGAGCGACCTGCGTTTCGTCACCGTGGCAATGAAGATTTCGCAGAATCTGGAGCGAATCGGCGACGAAGCCGCCAAGATCGCCAAGCGCGCTCGCGACCTCTCCAAAGAACCGCCACTGAAACTCAATCTTGAACTGCCCCGCATGGCGAAACTATCGCTGGACATGCTCAAGACCGCGCTCGACGCCTTCGTGAACCGCGATTCCGCGGCCGCGCGCGCCCTCATCCCGCGTGACAAAGAGGTGGACGTCCTCAACAAACAAATCAATCGTCAACTCACAGAGCACATGATGTCCGACCGCGAAAGCATCCCGCGCTGCCTGAACCTGATGATTGCCACGCGCAGCCTCGAGCGCGTCGCCGATCACGCTACCAACCTCGCGGAGGAGGTGGTTTATCTCTGCGAGGCCCAGGATATTCGCCACGTCGGCGCCAGCCCGGTCACGCCCAGCGTGTAGGCGCTCGCTCGAATCAGAAGTCCCCCGCCTGTGAATTACAGCGAGCTTGCCAGTGTGTTAATTTGACAATGAAAGAGGGCCGTGGTGGAGTGCGGCTGGAAACCAGCCCCAGGGGGTTGAACTTGCTGCGGCTGACGTTTTGCACCCAGCCGCGCTCCGGCAAGTTAGTTAGGACATTGCCCTGGGCTTGACACGCCCGCGGTGGCTTCCGGCACAATTGGCCGGTTGACGGACTGACATGAACCCAAGCACGAATGAAATTCTGGCCTCCGTGTTTTTTGGAGCTGCGGTGTTGCACACGTTTTGCGTGAAGCGGTTCGCCCATTGGGCGCACGAAAGTCCGCGCGGCTCGGTGCGGGAACAATTTCTTCATTTACTTGCGGAGACGGAAGTCGTGTTCGGCCTTTGGGCGGCAGCCTTGTTTCTCGGCATCGGCGTTGCGAAAAAGTCATTTCACGACCCCGTCGCCTACATCGACGGCCTCAACTTCACGGAACCCAAATTCGTATTTGTTGTCATGGTGATTGCGGCCACTCGGCCCGTGGTGAAACTGGCAGAAACCCTCATCTTGCTGACGGCCAGGGTGCTGCCGTTCCGGGAAGGTTTGTCGTTTTATCTGGCGGCTCTCGTGTTTGGGTCGCTGCTTGGTTCGTTCATCACCGAGCCAGCGGCGATGACGCTGCTGGCGTTGGTGCTTAAACGACGGTATTTCGACGCCGGCATCACGCGAAAACTGGCCTACGCAACGCTCGGGCTGCTCTTTGTGAATGTTTCAATTGGCGGCACGCTCACGCATTTCGCCGCGCCACCGGTGTTGATGGTCAGTGCCAGATGGAATTGGGACACTTCATTCATGTTGACCCACTTCGGGTGGCGCGCGGCGGCGGCATGCGCGGTTTCAACGATCTTGACCGCACTTTTCTTCCGCAAGGAACTTTCCGCTTTGGCGCCGGTCCGCGACGCGAGCGCAAGTGTTCCGGCGTGGCTGACGATGACACATCTGGTGACCTTGGCGCTGGTGGTGGCCTTCGCGCATCACCCCGATGTCTTCTTCGGTGTCTTCGTTTTATTTCTCGGCCTGGTCACCGCCACCCAACGGCATCAGGACGCGCTCAAATTACGCGAGGGCTTGTTGGTTGGTTTTTTTCTGGCCGGTCTCGTCACCCTCGGCTCACTCCAGTCCTACTGGCTCAAACCGCTCATCACGAGCCTGAACGGCAGCGCGCTGTTCTACGGCGCCACCGGTTTGACCGCGATTACCGACAACGCGGCGCTCACGTATCTCGGGTCTTTGGTCGAAGGCATCTCGGACGAACTCAAATACGCGCTGGTCGCGGGCGCGGTGACAGGCGGCGGCTTGACAGTAATCGCCAACGCCCCCAATCCGGCGGGCGTCGGCATTTTGCAAAGCGCCAAGGTGTTCGCGGGCGAAGGCATCAGTCCGTTGGGCTTGTTCCTCGGTGCGCTGCTTCCCACCGGCGTGTCGGTTGTATTTTTTTGGTTGCTGCATTGAAAATCGTGTGTCTTGCGACCTTCATTTTTACATCCGGTGGCGCAAACACAAATTTGTTCGATGAGGGTTGAATTGTTTCAGTCCGTTCTACAAACTTGAAGTATATTGAACCGTCGGAATGTCAACCTGGTGAGTTGACCGACGCGTTCAAACTTGAAACCAAAGGACATCCTATGACAAACGAAGCCAGTATTGAAAAAATCACGGCTGACCTGAAGGCGCTCGCACGCGATGCCGAAGCATTGATGCACGCCACGGCCGGCCAGGCGGGAGAAAAAGCCAGCGAACTACGCGCGCGCTTATCCGCCGCCCTCGAATCAGCCAAAGCCACGTGTCAGCGAGTAGAAGAAAAGGCCATCGCCGGGGCGAAGGTCGCTGACAAAGCGATCCGCGAACACCCCTACGAATCCATTGGAGTGGCGTTCGGCGTCGGTTTGTTGATCGGCGTGTTGGTCGGTCGCCGCTGATTTCATGGACGATCCCGAGTATGAAGCGAGCGGGTTGCTGGCTGCGGGGAAACGCATCCTGAGGTCGGTTGGCGATCTGGCACAGAGTCGGCTCGATCTGTTTCTGGTGGAATTGAAGGAGGAGCGCATCCGTTTGTTCGACGCGTTGTTCCTCCTCGCAGCGTGCGTGGTGTGCGGCCTGATGGCGCTCGCTTTGCTCACGTTAGCCATCGTCGTAATTTTTTGGGACGAGCACCGCGTTCTGGTGCTGGCACTGCTCACGCTGGCGTACGGCGGCGGTGCGAGCGGGGCGTTCTGGACATTGCGCAACCGCCTCCGACACTGGCAGTCGTTCACCACCACGCTGGAACAAATCAAAAAAGATCGCGCATGTTTGGAAAAGCAGAGTTAGAGAGGCTGCGCCGGCAAAAGGAATTGCTGGTGTTGCAAGGCGACGCGAACCGGCTGGTGCTCGCCTCTGAGTTGCAGCGACTGCGTTCGATTGAGTTTTGGCAGAGCGAAGCGAGCCATGCTGTCCGCAGGCATCCGCTGCTGACCGCGGCGCTGGGCATTGGTGTGGG